>PKVZ01000014.1 GCA_003131635.1 Acidobacteriaceae bacterium | reverse complement strand
CCCTCGGCTGTCCGCCGGGCGAAGCCCGGTTATCTCATACGCAAAGGATCCGATTGAGATGGCGCATTGTTTTTGGGTGGCGCAGCGCTTTCAAGCGCTGCGATTAAGACTTGTCTAGTGAGAACTGTGCGTTAGCGCAAAACCCGCCACCGCCCCGTGTCCCGCTCCCCACACAGTGTCTGCGTCACCACAACAATCGAACCCTATCCTCGCCTTAACTCAAACAGAATCAACGCCCCGCTCACTGGCCCATTCCATGCAATCTTCCTAGCGCTGCTCAGCAGCAGGAGGTGACCAACCATGACCCGTATCAACCTGTTTCACGCCCCATCAACTCGCAACTCCGTTGCCTGGGGTAAAACAAACTACGCCAAAACGAATTTCGCCAAAGCAAATGTCGACAAAAACCATTTCACCCCAACCACCAGCACCCTGATCTTCGCCGCGCTTCTGATCGTCTGTTCCTTAGCCGTCGGATGCTCGAACGACCAACCCAAACCCGTAAGCTCCATCAACCAGTCTCCAATCGTTCAAACTCCGCCGATGACAACCACTCCCACGCCCGCGCCCGCACCGCCCGTGCAGCAAGCCGTTTCCAAGCCCGTGCACAAGAAAGTCGTCCACAAAGTTCCGCCCACCGTAACCTATGTGAGCGATACCACCGGCATATCTTTCGACTATCCGCGCAAGTACGCTCTCAAGACCGGCGATGCCGCTACCGAACTCGTCTCCTCCGGCCCCGTTCCCATGGATTTCGTGCAGCCCGGCGGAGTCGCGCTCGCAGCCGTCGCACTTCCGGACTCCACTTATCCCAACTCAGACCTGGCTTCGGCTTTCTTCAACGTCAGCGTCAACAGAACTCTCACTGCCGATCAGTGCAGCGAATTTTCCGTTCCGCAGCTAAACCCCGCGTCCCCGGCCGATCCCAATATCCAGGCCATCGCGCAGCTGACCACACCGCCAATCTCCAAACTCAAATTGATGATCGGCGATATGGAACTCGATTCCTCCGAAACCAACTCCACCGGAGAATCGAACAGCGGCATTCGCGATCAAGCCGCGAAGTACTATCACGTCTTTCAGAACGGAGCCTGCTACGAGTTCGCCCTGAAAGTCGCAACCACCAAACTCGACACCGAAACCACAACCAAGCCCAGCCCCAACCACATCAACCGCGACGAAATTTTTCACCGCCTCGAACAAATCCTGGCCACAGTGAAAATCAACCCGCCCGCCGCTCCCGAAGTCAACGCCGAAGTCAAAACCAACCCGCAACCCACTCCCGCAGAAACTCCAGCTCAGTAATTTAGGCAACGGCGCCGGTCATAACCTCTCATGACCGGCGCCGTCCATTCTTCTGCGTAGAGTCCAAACCCACCCTGCCGCATCCAACAACTTTATGGAGGTTTCCCATGTACGTTGTTCTCGGAGCAAGCGGCAACACCGGCCATATAATCGCTAAAACTCTTCTCAGCCGCGGCCAGCAAGTTCGCGTCGTCGGCAGAAACGCAACCCACCTGCAAGGTCTCGCGGCCGAAGGCGCTGAAGTATTCATCGCCGATGTTACCGACGCGGCCGCGCTCACCAAGGCCTTTCAACAAGCGACCTCAGCCTACGTCATGATTCCGCCCAACACTGCCAGCAACGATGCTCTCGGTTATGAGAATCGTGCCGGCGACGCCATCGCGGCCGCCGTCCGAAACGCCGGCGTCAAAAATATTGTTTCGCTCAGCAGCATCGGAGCCGACAAATCCACCGGCACCGGCCCCGTCGTCGGCCTCTACCACCTCGAACAAAAACTCAATCAGATCGATTCCGCCAACGTCCTTCACTTGCGCGCCGGATACTTCATGGAAAACACTCTCGGCCAGGCCGCAGCAATCCGCATGATGGGCTCCGCCATCGGACCCCTTCGCCCCGACCTCAAACTTTCCATGATCGCCACTCGCGACATCGGCGCCGCAGCCGCCGACGCCCTCTTGCAGCTCGCCTTCCGCGGCAAGCAGACGCAAGAACTGCAAGGCCAGCGCGATCTCGACTACACCGAAGCCACCGCCATTATCGGCAAAGCGATCGGCAAGCCTAAGCTTGGATACGTCCACGCGCCCGACGATCAGATTCGTCCCGCCATGGTTCAGATGGGAATGTCGGACAATTTCGTCGGCTTGCTTCTTGAGATGACCGCGGCGCTGAATTCCGGTTACATGCGCGCCCTCGAATCCCGATCCTCGCGCACCACCACGCCAACCTCATACGAAACCTTCGTCGCTGAGTCTTTCGTCCCTGCGTATCAACAACAAGCAGCCGCCTGATTCACAACAAAAGGCCACGCTCATTGAAGAACGTGGCCTTTTGCTTTGCTTGTGTGGAGCGGACACTCCTGTCCGCTGCCTTTGACTTTGACTTCTTTGACTTTGACGTTCTTTGACTTTGATTTACCTGACTTTGATTTGTCAGGAAGCGCGCCGACCGTATCTTTATTTGCGCTTCTTTAGCCCGAGCTCGCAGTTATCCCCAAATAACTGTTCACAGTCTCAACCGGCAAGCTGAGAGTGGTGGCGATCTGCGAGACCTGCTGCCCCTGGTTATAAAGCTGATACACCTGTTGCGACTCGGAGAGCCTTACCGTGTCCCCCGAGCTATTTGTAGTTGGTTGTGGAGTGCGAGCGGCCGCCGAAGTCGTAGATGAGTTCACAGCGGCTGACGATGCGGTCGAGAGCGAACTGGAGATGGAAATACCCATAACACGCTCCTTACCTCTTACCTAAGGAAAGATCGGCAGCCCCAGCCATGGCATGAGCCCAACCGTGCCATTTCTTACCAGAAAGTAATCTTCGAGTCCCCAATCGGAACAATCGCCCCATAACCGGAAACACCTCTTGTCATTCCGACGCGCGAGCGCAGCGAGACAGGAGGAATCTGCTGTTGGCCAGGAGCGGGATCAGCTGCGGGTGCCCCATCCTTGCCGCGATCTCGGCGGCATGCGCTCACACCGCATCGTTTTTTCGCGGCAAGGGTGGGGACTTTGACTTCCTCTCCCGACCACCAAACCCTGTCATTCCGACGCGCGAGCGAGGCGAGAAAGGAGGAATCTGCTGTTCGCTCGGAGCGGAGCGGATCAGCTGGCGGGTACCTATCTCAAAGAGTGTTCGGATTTCGTAACAAAGCCAGAATACTAGTTGCCAACCCCTCAGTTTTCCTGTAAATCTTCCACGATCTTTCATTTTCCACGAAAGCGACGTTCGCTTTTTCACGACGTCTCACCCGAGGAGGA
>PKVZ01000254.1 GCA_003131635.1 Acidobacteriaceae bacterium | reverse complement strand
TTTCCGCAACCTGCTAGGGATTTGGCAGCGCCACGACCGGGAAGGGCACGACTTCAGCTCTTGAGCCTGCCCTGAGCAAGCGAAGCGCGCCGAAGGGTGCCGCAAGCCCTCAAAAAATGGAACCGAGTCCCGCAAGAACGACACCGCGACGAGCAGAGGCAACCGCTACGAACCCACGTAACCCGTGGAAGAGCGGCCCTTTCAGGGCCGCGTAAAGCACCCCGAAAGAAACCGGGCTTCAGCCCCCGTGGACGTTTTGGGGATTCGGCAGCGCCACGACCGGGAAGGGCACGACTTCAGTCGTGCCGCAAGCGTTACGCGATACCGTGGAAAAGCTGCACCTTAGCGCGGTGTAAACTCTCTCTTTTCCTCAATCGCCGTAATCACGGCCTGCATCTCCGGCGCAATCTCGTTTTGGCGCAATTCACGGGCAAGCTTGCGGGCACTCAGCATAGTCGAAAATCTACTTTGAGCCCACTCGGAGATTTTCGAGAGCATGAATTTTCCAGAAATCGCGGATAGTTTTCCATCAAACGATGTCCAAGCTTTGTCGATCCGTTTTCGCGCAGTCTCATTTGCAAACTTTGTTCCCTTGCTCTTATTCTCGCTCAAAACCTCTTGAGAGATCGCGTCGAACGCCTCATCTTTCCGTGTTTCTGCAATTTTCTCGAGTCGGGCTCTCACCCGCTCTTCGGTGGGAGGTTCCGTTTGCTTCCCCAATTTTTGCGCCATCACCCGGACTATCGCACTCGGAACGAGAAGATAGTTCTCTATTTCCTTTCGTCGCCAGATGTGCAACCGCACTCCTATCCTGCGTGCCTCTTCATAGCGTGCAGTTATCACCTCCTCCGTGTGATAATCCGAATCCAAGAGACAATAGACAAATATTTCCTCCTCCAAGGCATTCGTCAGGAACATCTTCGAACCGACCGCGTAACCCCAGTTTCCCCAGCCACCTATGGCCATGTTCGGCACAGTATCGATCGGCTCGGAACTGTTGGGGACAAGGTGGTTCTGAAACTGCTTCAAGATTTCCATATCCTTCCCCTCCACAAGGAGACACTTCCTCGAGGTCGAAAGGCGAGCCAAATTGAGGTTGTGTACGCCCCCGATCTGGTCGATGACACGCTGAACCGCTGGCAGCGAACCAGCAAATTTTGCTTGGCGTCGTCCTTGATCGATAACTAGAATGTCCTCAGGCTCAACCTCTGCCATGATCTCAATGGAGTGAGTCGCAATTATTAGTTGCGGGCTCCTGGACCTCACGAAGCGAATGAGCCGCCGCTGAAGGTCCGCGTGCATGTACACATCTGGCTCGTCGAGGATGACCGTGGCCTCATCCTTTGACCGCGCAAGAAACCACATCGTTTGCAGCCACATCTGAAGCCCATGCCCCATCCAACTGACCTCCGCCACGAAATCACCGTCTCGAACTAGGAGCGAAAGCGTCGTATCTGGGGCACGACCGTTCTTGGTTAGTTCTCTCACTGTAAGTCCTTCCCAGGTCTCCTCCGCTATTCGTTTGAATTCAGCGTACTGAGCGGGGAAAACGAGAAGCTGATTTCTGAAGTGAAGGGAGGCAAGAGAAGACGAGACAGCGGAGCGAATGTATTCCGGAGCCAGCAATTTTTCTTCCTTCAATAGCGGGCCGACTTGAGGAAGGGAGCTTACACCCGGCAGCCGGAGGGCCTGGACTTGGCCCTTCGTAGAAACGATGTTGCCCTGCTTATTTTTTATTACGGCGTGAATTTCCGGCTCACCCTTATCCTTTCCGATGAATATCTGGATAGCAGCACCCGTTGAGAACTCCGCGGTGATAATCGACGGCGGTTCGGCGTAACGGTGGAAGGCCGTCGTGAAGTCGAATTCGAAACCCCTGAGCGATGGGGATACGCCGCGGAAGGCCTTCGGCACATCTAGCCACTTCGGTGCATCCGTGAAATTCAGGTTCGGAGCACGGCTAACAATCAGAGAGACGAGGCGCAGCGCCTCGATGATCGTTGACTTACCCGCGTTGTTCCTTCCCACGATTATCGTGGTTGGGCGCAAGGGAACGTTGTGATCTTTAAAGCATCGGAAATTTTGAAGTCTAAGCGATGTCAACATTACATTGTCCGTGGATCGCAATAGAAAAAGGGACACGGCGTGCCGTGTCCCCCTTCACAGTACGTCTGCAGTATTTTTTAGTTCGACCTCAGCGGCTAAAGCCGTCGAGACAGGCTCGGCCCTTGGCATGGCTGAAGCCATACCCTTTCAAAACAGATCAACAGCAGATTCCTCGGTCGCGCAAAGAACGCGCTCGGTCGGAATGACAACAACTTAAAAACTAGCTGCACCCACTCGTGCTCCCGCAACTCCCGCATCGATAGCACGAGCCATTCCGCGTCATGATGCTGCCGCAGAAGCTGCAGGTGGGAGCGTCGCCCAGGTCGATGATGCCGGCCAGCGCGTCGGCGGCGTGCACTCTGCCGTGCCCGGGAGGTATCTGCTGCCCAATATCCATCGAACTGCCGCCTCCAGGCAGCGGCCCTTTGCTCGGATCATATTCGCCCGGCGCAGACCAGGACTTTGGCCGCAAGTTATCAAACAGCAACTGCTGCTGGCCGGTAAGGAAACGCAACTGCAGCCAGCGGAAGATGTAGTCCATGATCGACTTGGCATAGCCGATATCGTCATTTCCCGTCCACCCGCTGGGCTCAAAGCGCGTGTGTGCGAACTTTTCGCACAGCAGCTTCAGCGGCACGCCGTGTTGGAGCGCGATGGAAACGGCACAGGAAAAGCTGTCCATCAGGCCACTCACCGTTGAACCTTCCTTGGCCATAGTGATGAAGATTTCGCCGGGCTCACCGTTCGGATAAAGCCCGACGGTAAGATAGCCTTCGTGGTCACCCACCTTGAATTTGTGGGTCACCGACATGCGCTCCTCAGCCAGCTTGTGCCGCACCGCCCGCGGCGGCCCGTTCAGGTTTTCTTCTTCCTGTGGCCCCGCCGCCCCCGGCCGCGGGTCGTCTTTACTGGAGTTGGCGGTCTTCGTCCCCGCCGCCGAAAGCGGTTGCGACTTCTTGCAGCCATCCCGAT
>PKVZ01000118.1 GCA_003131635.1 Acidobacteriaceae bacterium | reverse complement strand
TGCGGCTATGACATTCCTCCCACCCACATCACCATCAACCTCGCTCCCGCCGACATAAAGAAGGAAGGCTCCGGCTTCGATCTTCCCATGGCCCTCGGCATCGTCGGCGCCTACGGCGGCCTCACTAGAAAGGAAATCGACGACTGCCTCTTCGTCGGCGAACTCTCGCTCGATGGCGGCGTGCGCGGCATCCGCGGCACACTCCCGATTGCGCTCGAAGCTCGCACTCGCAAGATTTCCCGCCTCGTCGTTCCCGAAGCCAATGCCCGCGAAGCCGCCATGGTCGGCGGCGTCGACGTCTACCCCGTGCGCTCGCTGCTCGACGTAATCCACTTCGTAAACTCCGGCAACGGCATCGTCCCGCTCAAAGCCGATGGCGACGCCCTTCTGCGCGAGAATCAGGAATTCCTGGTCGACTTCAAAGACGTTCGCGGCCAGCAAACCGCCAAGCGCGCCATCGAAATCGCCTGCGCCGGAGGCCACAACATATTAATGATCGGCCCACCCGGCTCCGGCAAAACCATGCTGGCCAAGCGCATGCCCACCATCCTCCCGCCGCTCACTTTCGAAGAAGCACTCGAGACCACGAAGATCCACAGCGTTGCCGGAGTCCTCGACCCTGGCAGCGGCCTCGTCGGCAAGCGCCCCTATCGTTCGCCGCATCACACCATCTCTGACGCCGGCCTGATCGGCGGCGGCGCAATCCCGCGCCCCGGCGAAGTCTCGCTCTCTCACAACGGCCTGCTCTTTCTCGACGAACTTCCCGAGTTCCCCCGCAACGTTCTCGAAGTTCTGCGCCAGCCGCTTGAAGATGGCACCGTCACCATCTCCCGCGCCGCCATGTCGCTGATGTTTCCCGCCCGCTTCATGCTCGCCGCCGCGATGAATCCCTGCCCCTGCGGCTTCCGCAATGACCGCACCCGCGAGTGCGCCTGCACCACGCCCATGATCCAGCGCTACATCTCGAAAATCTCCGGCCCGCTCATGGATCGCATCGATATCCACATCGACGTCCCCGCCGTAAATTACAAAGAGATGCGCTCCACCAACGAGCCCGAATGCTCCGCCAAAATTCGTGACCGCGTCATCCGCACCCGCGCCAAGCAACTCGAGCGCTTCGCCACCTCCCGCGAAAAAATTTACTGCAACGCGCAAATGTCATCCCGCCACATCCGCACCTTCTGCGAACTCTCCGCCGACTGCGAACGCCTGCTGGAACGCGCCATGACGCAGCAAGGCCTCAGCGCCCGCGCTCACGACCGCATCCTGAAAGTCGCCCGCACCATCGCCGATATCGAAAGCGCCCCGCACCTCGACCCCAAACACATCGCCGAAGCCATCCAGTACCGCAGCCTGGACCGGACCTATTGGACGTAGGCTACTGGGAGGGGCACACCGCATACTACAGCCGCGCTAACGCAGAACCGTAAACCCCCGGTTGCTGGTCAGCACTCCGCCGGGCGTGGTCGCGCTGACAAATCCGGTAGTCGCCCCGGCTGGAACGGTCGCAACGATCTCCGTGCTCGAAGCCACATCGAATGCGGCCGCAGCCCCATTGAAGCTGACGCTCGTCGTCCCGCTCAAATTATTGCCGAGGATGGCTACCCTCGCTCCCGTGCGGGCGGCCGGTTGCTGCGTCTCGATGAAGGGGCCGAGGCCCATGGACAAACTGTAGAGCACGCCGTCGTCCGCATTATTCGCTCCGCCTCGTATCGTGGTGCCGTAAAAAACTCCATTCGTGCCCTGGATCACCCCTGCCGCGCCGTAGGCGCCGTCTGCGCAATTCGGCAGCGCGCAAAAGTTGTAGAGCGTGGTCAGTTGGCCTTGCAGCGTGAACTGGAAGATGGTTCCGGCGCCATGCGCTCCACCTTCCACCGTCGTTCCATAAAAATTTCCGTCAGTGGCGAAAAGCAGCGGGCCCTCGTCGTCGGGACCTTCTCCTTCCGCCGAGCTGAAGCCATACACCGGCCTGACGTTGCCGGACGGCGTGAGTTCGAAGAGCACGCCATAATTGTCAGGGCCGCCTTCCTCGGTGCCCCCATAGAGGTTTCCGTTCGGTGCCTCCGCCAGCCCGCCGCTGGGATTGGTGCCATCAATGCAGTTTTGCTCGCCGCATGGCCAAGTGTAGAGAAATGTGTAGGTACCCTCTGGGCTGACGCTGAATAGAGTCCCGCTGCCGTGATTAAGACCCGTCCCGCCGAAAATCGTGGACCCGTAAAAGGTTCCGTTGCTGCTCTGCATCAGCGAGGTGGGTTCGACGCCTTCCGAGTAGGAATCGAAGCTGTGTACCACGGTGAGCGCCCCTTGTGGGGTGATCTTGAAGACAGCGCCGGAGGCATACGTTCCTCCTCCTTCCGTTGTCCCGTAGAAATTTCCGTCCGCGGCCTGCACCAGCCCTGAGACCGGCGCGTCTCCATCCGCGCATGCAGGCTGAGCGCAAAAACTATAGATTGTAGTGAGATGGCCGCTGGGGGTGATTTTGTACACCGTGCCGCCGTTGTAAGCCCCGCCCAGTGCGGTGGTTCCGTAAAAGGAACCATCGAGCGTCTGCACCAGCGCGCCGTATGGCTGGTAGCCGTCGGGGCAGCCGGTCTGAAGACAAAATTGGTATATGGTTGTCAGCGTTCCGGCTGGCGTGGTCCTGAAGATCGTACCGACGCCAAATTCCGGCCCATAGGGCGTAACTCCATAGAAATTTCCGTCGAGGCCTTGCACGAGCGGGCCGCCCGGGTTGTTGCCGAATTCGTCTCCGAAACTTGCCAGCACCGTAAAGGTTTGCCCGGGGAGCGGCAGGGCCATGAAAAACAGGATGATTGCACAGGCGGCGACCTTTGCCCGAATCGTCCCGATGCAATTCTGTTGTCTGATTTGTGGATTGCGAACAGCAGGAAGTCCACGGCTTTGCGCCATCTTTGTCCCCCTCGGGGCAACGATTATCCTTTGGCAAGGAAAGGGTGTCAAGATGAAGGAATTTGCGATAAGGAATTTAAGCCTCGCGGCCCACCCGGGAAAACCGCCACGGGTGGGGCATCCGCGCCCGCGCCCATGGGGCGCATCCTAAAAGTCGCCCGCACCATCGCTGACATCGAAGAGACCGCGCCCCCCGATCCCAAACACATCGCCGAAGCCATCCAGTACCGCCCGCTCGATCGTACCTACTGGACCTAACACTTTTCCCTTGCCGCTTCGATCTACTCTTCCCGCAGAGCCCTCGCGGGATCGAGCGCCGCCGCGCGGCGGGCCGGCAGCCACGATGCCATGCCGGCAACCAGCAGGAACACGATCGCCACCATGCCGAAAGTTTCAGGATCGGTCGCCTTCACTCCCACCAGCATGGCGCGCAGAAGTCGCGTCAGCACAAATGCACCGATCAGACCTGCGGCAATTCCGGCCACGCTGAGGCGGAATCCCTGCCCCACCACCAACCGGAAGATTTGAACCGGTCCCGCTCCCAGCGCCATCCGCACACCAATCTCCGAAGTACGCTGGCGCACCGCCGTCGAAAGCACGCCGTACAAGCCCACACCCGCAAGCACGGCGGCGATGATCGCAAATACACTGATAAGCACTAACGCGAAGCGCGTGCCCGCCTGAGCGTGGTAGACCAACGTTTCCACCGGTTGCATCTCCGTCACCAGAAGATGCGCGTCCACTTCTTTGATCGCGGCGCGAACCGCGCTTCCGTAACCTGCCGGATCGTTGCTCGTCCGAATCGCCCAAGAATCGACTGCGCCGGATCCCATGAACCCATCGGTGAAATAAACCTGTTCGCGTCCCGGGTCCGCCAGCGAGACGGCACGCTGGTGCGCGACTACACCAACCACCTCCACCCATTCGGCCTCGGGCGTGCGGATGCGAATCAGAATGCGCTTCCCCACCGCCGATTGCCCATGGAAAGCCTTGTTCGCGAGGATGTCATCGATGATCACCAGGTTGCGTCCCGGCAAGTTGTCGTCATCCGCAAAAAACCGGCCCGCCAGCAAACGCATGCGCATGGTTTCAAAGTAGCCGGGAAGGACAATTTCGTTATCGGCCGCCTGAAATTTACCGGCGTCCGCCAGCGCTTCCTCAGTTCCCCACCGTATCGGGTTCCAACCTCCCGCCAGCGGAAAAGGACTCGAGGCAGTCACGCTCTCCACTCCCGGAATGGCCTTCAGCCGATCCTCGACTTGGCGGATAAAAACCGCCCGCTTTTCCGGTGAGTCTCCGCCTCCACCATTCCCCAGGACTTGAAAGGTCAACACGCGGTGCGGATCGAAACCCGGATCGATGCGCTGCAGTTCGAGAAAGCTGCGGAACATCAGCCCCGATCCGACCAGCAGAATAAACGAGAGAGTCACTTCGACGATCACGACTCCATTTCGCAAAGTGCTTCCGCCTAACATTCCGGCATTTCGGCTGCTGCCCCGCAACAGCATCGTGACTCCCGGCCTCGACGCCCGCCAGGCCGGCAACATGCCGAAGATCGCGGTCGCGGCCAGGCATGCCATGCCGGTGAAAACGAGTACGAACGAATCGATTTGGATCGTCTCCAGGCGGGGAAGATTCGCCGGAGCCAGCACCCGCAGTTCGCGAATCCCGATCCATGCCAGCGCCAGACCCGCGAGCGCGCCCATCGCAGTGAGCAGACACGCCTCGGTCAGCAGCGAAACAATCAAGCGCCACCGTCCGGCGCCCAGGGCCGCGCGCACCGCCAGTTCCCGTTCGCGCAAGGAGGCTCGCACCAGCATAAGATTGGCTACGTTGGCGCACGCAATCAGCAACAGGAAAATTGCCGAGCCCATCAGCGCCAGGATCGCGGGCCGCACTTCCGCCACCAGATGCTGCCGCATGGGCTCGACCCGTATGTAATATCCAGCGGTTCTCTCAATCAGGAAATTCTTGCGCGCTTCCTCAGCCACGTTGTCCGCCGCGGCTTGCGCTTGCTCGAGCGACACTCCGGGTTTCAATCTGCCCACCGCACGTATGGAGAACTGATTGCGCTCGGCGGCATCGTAGCCCAGGCGATTGGCGATCCAGATGTCCGGTGCGGCTTCCTGATCCGCTTCCGGCGGGAAGTACAGGCGAAAGTGCGGAGCCAGCACCCCGACAATAACGGGGCTGGCTTGTCTGCCTGCAACCAACGGACGCCCCAGCGCGGCCGTGTTTCCGCCAAAACGCCGCCGAAAATATTCATAGCTGAGAATCGCAACCCGCGGCACAGGCGGCGGCGCCGGCTGCGCGGTTGCGGGCGCCGCGGGAGGCTGTGGAATTCCATCCTCGTCATAAAAATCGCGCCCGAGAACGATTCTCCCTCCCATCAGCCGGAAGAAATTCGTGGTGGCGATCGCCATAGTAATCTGCTCCGGCGTACCATCTTCCCGGGGAATGGCGTTGCGGAATGAGAAAACGCCGGCGAAGTCCTCAAACGCGCTCTTCGTGCCGTCCTTCAGATCGATGAAGTCGGCGTTTGAATATGGAGTGTCACGAACATGGCGCTGCCGCAGATCGGCGCTGGCGATCACCAGGCGATCCGGGTCCTTGTAAGGCAAAGGCTGCAAAAGCACCCCATTGGTCACGCTGAAAATCGCCGTCGTAGCGCCCAGACCTAGAGCGATCGTCACCACGGCAGTCAATGTAAACAGCGGGTTCTTGCGCAGCACCCGCATTGCGATCATGAGATTTTGCCACCCCATACTGGAATCTCCTGAGCCGGTTCGCCTTCCGCTTGATGACCCATTTATATAACAAAGGCGGGCGCGATTCGAGATCGCCACATCCCCCCACCCGTGTCATTGACCCCCATCCTCCCAACATGTTATAAATGCCCGTTTTGCACTCGTACGTTCGGAGCGGAGTTCTAATGTTCCGGCCGGCCGGGGCGCAAACTCCGACGCGGCCAAGCTCCAACATCCCGTATTAGGTTTTGCGGTGGAAGCGTGTTCGGAATTCCGGCGACTGTTCCCCTAAATTGCACCGGGCGTGCTCGGAGGGCAACATTCGCAGGAAGGCAGTGCCTAAACACGTTTGTATATTCCTGAAAACCGATTCATTCTGGAGAACTCATTATGCTTAACTGGCTCGCCAATCCTGCGTTCCAAGAACGCCGTGCGTTGACCGGTTTCTTGAACGCTCTCATGAAAAAGTCTCTCGCCCTGGCCACGCTGCTCACCGTCGGCGCCGCCTCGGCCCTGGCTCAACCCGCGGGCGAAACTGCCGGCGGCGAAGCCGCACTCAAACTCCCTGACCTTTCTTCGGTCAGCTTCCTGAACGGCGCCATCGACGGCCATCGCCTGCTGATGATCGGCATCCTGTTCTGCCTCTTCGGACTCGGCTTCGGCCTGGTCATCTTCATGCGCCTCAAAAACCTGCCGGTGCACAGCTCGATGCGCGAAATCTCCGAACTCATCTACGAGACCTGCAAAACCTATCTCGTCACTCAGGGCAAATTCATCCTGTTCCTGTGGGCCTTCATCGCCGTCATCATCCTGCTTTATTTCGGCGTACTCGAGCACATGGAAGCCATGCGCGTCGCCATCATTCTCGGCTTCAGTCTGGTCGGAATCGCCGGCAGCTACGGTGTCGCCTGGTTCGGCATTCGGGTAAACACTTTCGCCAACTCCCGCACCGCCTTCGCGTCCCTGCCCGGCAAGCCGTTCCCGGTTTATCAGATTCCTCTGGAAGCCGGCATGAGCATCGGCATGATGCTGATCAGCGTCGAACTCCTCATCATGCTGATCATTCTTCTCTTCGTCCCCGGCGACTACGCCGGACCCTGCTTCATCGGCTTCGCCATCGGCGAGTCCCTGGGCGCGGCCGCGCTTCGTATCGCCGGCGGCATCTTCACCAAGATCGCCGACATCGGCTCCGACTTGATGAAGATCGTCTTCAAGATTAAAGAAGACGACGCCCGCAACCCCGGCGTCATCGCCGATTGCACCGGAGACAATGCCGGCGACTCCGTCGGCCCCTCCGCCGATGGCTTCGAAACCTACGGCGTCACCGGCGTCGCTCTCATCACCTTCATCCTGCTCGGCGTGAAAAATCCCACCATCCAGGTGCAACTGCTGGTCTGGATCTTTGTCATGCGCGTCATGATGCTGGTCGCCAGCTCACTCTCCTATTTCCTCAACGCCGTCATCGCCAAAAGCCGCTTCGGCAATGCCGACGAAATGAATTTCGAAACCCCGCTCACCTCGCTGGTCTGGCTCACGTCAATCATCTCCATCGGCCTCACCTTCCTGGTCTCCTCCTTCATCATCCCCGATCTCGGTGGCGACGCGACCCAATGGTGGAAACTCGCCGTCATCATCTCCTGCGGAACTCTCGCCGGCGCCGTCATCCCCGAGCTGGTAAAAGTATTTACCTCCACCGAATCGCGCCACGTGAGAGAAGTCGTCATCTCCGCCGAAGAGGGCGGCGCTTCGCTCGGAATTCTCTCCGGCTTCGTCGCCGGAAATTTTTCCGGCTACTACCTCGGCCTCTCCATGGTCCTGCTGATGTCGATCGCCTATTACTTCAGCACCATGGGCCTCGCCGCAGCCGCAACCATGCTCGCTCCCGCCGTCTTCGCCTTTGGATTAGTCGCCTTCGGCTTCCTCGGCATGGGTCCGGTCACCATCGCCGTCGATTCCTACGGCCCCGTCACCGACAACGCTCAATCCGTCTACGAACTTTCTCTCATCGAGCAGGTTCCCAACGTTGAAGCCGAAATCAGAAAAGACTTCAACCTGCCCGTCAACTTCGAGCGTGCTAAATACCTGCTCGAAGCCAACGACGGCGCAGGCAACACCTTCAAAGCCACCGCGAAACCCGTGCTGATCGGAACCGCGGTCGNNCCGAGAACGTCGACAAACTTTCTCTGCTCCACGCCCCATTCTTCCTCGGCCTGATCACCGGCGGCGCCATGATTTACTGGTTCACCGGAGCCTCCACCCAGGCCGTCACCACCGGCGCCTACCGCGCCGTCGAATTCATCAAAGCCAACATCAAACTCGAAGGCGTGGTGAAAGCGTCGGTCGCCGATAGCAAGAAGGTAGTCGAGATCTGCAC
>PKVZ01000296.1 GCA_003131635.1 Acidobacteriaceae bacterium | reverse complement strand
ATGGTGAACGCGTATCGCGAATAGCCCCCGAGAGTTTCGTCGGCTCCCTCGCCGGTGAGCACGACTTTCACGCGACTGCGCGCGAGTTGAGCCACAAAATACAAAGCAACGCTGGAGGGCCAGACGATGGGCTCGTCTTCGTGCCAGATCAGGTACGGCAAACTGTCGAAAAACTCCTGCTGGCCAACGAGAACTTCGTGGTGAATCGAATTCAAATGTTTAGATACGACGCGAGCATAGGGTAGTTCGCTGTATTCGTCTTCTGCGTAGCCGACGGAGAAGGTCTCAACGGGAGCACGACGGATTTTTGTCATCAACGCCGCTACAGCGCTGGAATCGACGCCGCCACTCAGAAATACTCCCAGCGGCACGTCGCTCATCAAGTGACTATTCACCGCCTGCTCCAGCATTTCCCGGTAGGTGTCGACGTAGTAATTTTCCGGTTGTGAGGAGGCGCTTTCCGTTACACGTAGATCCCAATAGCGCTCTATGCGGATTTGGCCGCTCGGATCGACCTCCATCCAATGGCCCGGCATCAGCTTGCAAATTCCGTTATAGAAGGTTTGCTCTCCGGATAGATATCCGAAAGCAAGGTATTCGGGAAGCACGGCGCGATCAAGCCGAGCTTCGGTTCCAGGGCAGGCGAGAACGACCTTGATCTCGGAGCCAAAAATAAGTTGCTGCGATGTCAGTTGATAGTAAAGCGGCTTGATGCCGAGCCGGTCGCGCGCGATGAAAAGGCGCTGACGGCGGCCATCCCAGATGGCGAAGGCAAACATGCCGCGCAAGTGTTGCACACAGTCTGTGCCATATTCCTCGTAAAGATGGACAATTGTTTCAGTATCACTGTGGGTGCGATATTGGTGACCGCGCGACTGCAACTTTTCGCGCAACTCGGCATGGTTGTAGATTTCACCGTTGAAAACGATCCAGATTGTTCCATCTTCGTTGCTGAGCGGTTGGTGTCCGGTTGCCAGATCGACGATGCTGAGGCGGCGCATGCCGATTCCCACGGGACCCGCAGTGTAGATTCCCTCGTCGTCCGGGCCGCGATGGACCATGGCGGCACACATCTGCCGGAGAGCCTCAGGTTCGACCCGCGCGCTGCCGAATTGCATTATCCCGGTAATACCGCACATTGACTTAGGCTTCCTCTATCGAGCCGGCCTCTGCGGCTCGCACAAATCTAAAACCTGAATTTCAAATCGTGAGTTCTGAATCTAGCGCGGTGCCGCAAAAAGAACTGACGGCGACCGCATCGGAGCAAGCTACTCGATGATCGCCCTCCCGGCGAGTCCACTCCAACCATTGTAAAGTGGTGTCTTGCGAAATCAAGGACTCGCCATTCAGCCGCACGAAACTTCCCCCGCAAAGCGCTATACGGTTCACCCGCTGGTCTTTCACGCAAAAATAAAAAAACCTGGCATCACTCGTCCATGGACCAAAACTCCAGACTGCCTTTTCTTTTTGCCGGAAAATAAAATGGCGCGTGGTATTCCCTTGCTGATAACGGTAGGCTGCTTCCAGTGTGCCAGTGCCGACCTCCGGATTGTCCTCGCGGAAAAAGTGGCCATCCTCTTCCACGTCACCGAACTTGGGGATCAGCAGGACGGAGTGCTCTGCCGGAAGTTCAACTCGGGCGCTGCAACGCACGACAGGCGCACTCTCCTTTACACCGTAAGCTGGAGAAACGTATTCTAAGAGCCGTTCGCATCTCCAGCGCGGGTCTACGACAGGGAGAAGAATCAAACGGCTCCGCCCATCGCGCGCGGATTGCTCTTCTTTCGGAGCCGCGGCAAAACCATTTCCTGCGGAGACTTCCAGGTCTTGCGCAAAGTGCCATGAAGTCTCGAGAAGATGGCAGCCGCGTCCCTCGGCGACATCACGCACCAGCCAGAAGCTGCCGTGCAGATGAAATACAAAACGACGGTGCCGCACCGGCTCCGGGAGGCGTTCATATCCGGAATGCGAGCCGGCAAATAAAGTGAAAGTCTCACCCGGAATCCAAATCTCTGCCGTCGTTTCGGGGATGAAATTCCAGGCGAATGGGCCATCTGCCTCGGACTGATCCAGACCGTCGACCGCCAAAGTATTGTGCGCGCGGGTGCCACGAAATGTATTCCGCTCATCACCGCGGCCGATGTAGCAGAAAGTTCCTGCATCCACCAGCCAGGGGCGGCTACCGAACGCCAGCTTGACGCTCAATGCGTCGGCGTGGCCGTGACCGCTGCGGCCTGTACCTTGGGGCCCGGCATCGATGACCACCTGCTGAGGAGGCTCGGAACTTGCCATAAGAAAGACTCCGCCATCTCGAAAGGATTGAGATTCCGGCCCCATGATCGCGCCGGCTGTGACCTTGCTCCAAGATAGAGCCTCCTCCCCGAGTAGCCAGATCGCTTCCTCAGTCAAAGTCGCGCTAGCCGCAAGCTCTGCGTCATGAAAAAGTGCAGCCCCTATGATGAGCGGATCGGTCATGTGTTCAGCACGGTTGCGTCGAGGGTTGAAGACTCTTCCGCCATCATCATCGCCGAAGCCTTCGGGCGGACCGGCCTGAGACAAAGCCCGAATAACAGCCAGCATCTTTTTGAGGACAAGATCGAATGCGGATGGGATCTCCACTCCGTTTCGCGAGGCGAGCACACGCGCGTGAAGGAAGAAATCAAGAGCGTATACGTGGTAATACAACGATTGTTCGAAATACACGCCGTCGGGCCGCACCTGCCGCTGGGCTTCTTCCTGAACGATTCGCCACCCGGTGCGCTTCCAGCGTTCCGCAGAAGAAATCTGAGGACACATTGTTCCGATAAAAAAAAGGGCGACTGCTTCCCCTAACAAATGCGTGTTGGGAGAGAAATAAGTGGAAAGATATCTCTCAATGTGGCGGCCGTTCAGGGCTAACGCGCTGTTCAGATCGTTGTAGAAGGTGGTGGAAATGAGCGGGCAATCTGCCAGCAAGGAACGAAGCCAAATCCATGACAAACTGCGGAAGGCGACTTCAAGGCTGCTAGCCCAGTTTGCCCCGATCGGATAAGGATTAGCGCTCTTCCATGAATACCACTGCGCCAGGAGTTCCCGCACGTAAACTTCTTCATTTGTAAGCAGCCACGCCTTCGCTAGCGTGATCAGATGCTGATGGCGGCTCAACTCCCAGGTGACTTTGTGATCGCCGACCTGGGCAAAATTCAAGAAATCAATTTTGAACCACGGTATCAGCGGAGAGCGCAAACCATTTACCGCGTCCCGATGCCAATCGATTTCGCTGCCGTAGTCGAGGTCGGCGTACCCTAAGAGGCGAAAACGGTGACGGCAGATTTCGTTGGCTTCCGCCACAATTTCTTCCGCCTGGCAAGGCAAATGTTCTCGCAAGAGGCTTACGCGCTTGGCGAGTTCACCCTCGGAAAAAAAGAAACGTCCTGGCGGCCCGGAAGTGCCGCGCAGGCCGTTCCGGGCCGGTTGTAGCCCAATCCCGCACAAGGCTACGTCGACCCGCTTGGAAACTTCCTGGCGCACTCGTGTCTGGAGTTCGTCCCAACTCATGTCCGACAAACGAGACCAGATTCTTCGTCCGGTGAAAGCCACACTCAGAGTTTATCCTCAAGTTCCCCGTATACTCCAACCCGCACGGAACAAGGTTGATAAGAAGGAAAACTTAGGTCACCTTCGAGGCCAGCCAAAGAACTGGCATACTAGAAGGTCACCTTAGCGCGCGTTGAGGAGATTGAGAGTGGATTTGTCAATCAGTGTGTTTGGCATGGGGTACGTGGGGTCGGTCACCGCCGCGTGCTTCGCTCATCTCGGCCACCGGATCGTGGGCGTGGATGTCAGTCCCGCCAAAGTGGAAATGATGGCAGGTGGCCGCAGTCCCATCATTGAAGCTCGGATGAGCGAACTAGTGGAAGAGGGACATCGGACGGGGAGGCTCCGCGCCACCACTGACTCGGCGCTAGCGGTTCGCGATTCGGAGATTTCGTTCGTCTGTGTGGGTACTCCGAGCTTGCGCAGCGGAAAGCTTGATCTGACCTACGTTGAGCGGGTCGTCCACGAAATTGGAGTTGCCCTCAAGCAGAAGAATTCCCACCACCTGATTGTGCTGCGCAGTACGGTTCTTCCGGGAACGACTGAGTCGTTGGTTATTCCGACTCTAGAGAAGGCCAGCGGGCGCTGCGCGGGAAAAGACTTTGCCGTGTGTTACAACCCGGAATTCATGCGCGAAGGGAGCGCGGTAGCGGATTTTCTTCAGCCCCCTTACACCGTGCTCGGCGCTCAAGACGCGAAACATCTCGCGGCGGCGCGGCAGCTTTATAAAACCATCCCGGCTACGGTTTTCGAGACCAGCATCGCCGTCGCCGAGATGGTGAAGTATGTATGCAATGCGTTCCATGCGGTGAAGATCAGCTTTGCAAACGAGGTGGGAACGCTGTGCAAAGCTCTCGGAGTGGACGCAGAAGAGGTCACGAAGATTTACACGTCAGATACGAAGCTGAACATTTCACCGGCCTATCTCTCGCCGGGCTTCGCTTTTGGCGGATCGTGCCTGCCGAAGGATTTACGGGCTCTGGGTCATCGTGCGAAAGAACTCGATCTGGGACTGCCTCTGCTCGAGTCGGTGCTGCCCAGCAACGCGCTGCATATAGATCGTGCAGTTGATGCCGTGTTGCGGACAAACAAAAAGAAGGTTGCATTTCTGGGATTAAGCTTCAAACCCGGGACTGACGACTTGAGAGAGAGTCCTCAAGTGCAGATGATCAAGCGGTTATTAGGAGAAGGCAGCCAGTTGCGGGTATGGGACCGCGACGTATCTTTAGGGCGACTCGCTGGATCGAATCGACAATATATCGAGGAAGTTATTCCACACATCGGTTCGTTGCTATCCGCTGACCTTGAAGAGGTGGTTCGCAGTGGCGAGGTTGTTGTGATAGCTACCAAAGTCGATAAAGATCAACTTGTTCGCTGCCTGGGTCGTGACCAGATCGTGATCGATCTCATTAATCTGGCGTCGGGGTCTCGTCCAGGAACGGCCGCGTCCTACCAGGGGATTTGCTGGTAAGCAGCGCAGACTCGCGAATAACAACTTACGGGGAACCCTCGGAAATGAAGGCGAAGATTATCGATCCGGAAGCGGTCGATTGGGCACGGTTGGACGATTTTGCGGATCGCACGGTATTCCAGACTCGGGAGTGGTTGCATTTTGTGCGCGAAACCCAGCGCGCGAAGATCGTCCTATGTGAATTGGCAGACGGTGGTGAGACTGTTGGATACTTCACCGGGCTGTTGTTCTCTCGCTTCGGCGTGCGGATTCTTGGGAGTTCGTTTCCCGGCTGGACCACGCCTTACATGGGATTCAATCTCATTCCCGGAGCCTCGCGTAAGGCGGCTTTGGCGGCTATCGAGCTTACAGCCTGGGACACACTAAAATGCTTGCACATGGAAGTGTCTGATCCGTTTTTTGTTGTGAGCGACGGCGAGGCGAATGGGTTTATGTGCGAATCCTATGCTTCGTACCGCAACGATCTCACTCAGACAGAAGACAAACTCTTCAGCGGCATGGATAGCGCCTGCCGCCGTTGCGTGCGAAAGGCAGAGAAGAGCGGCGTAACTCTCGAGCCGGCTCATGACCTGGATTTCGCGGATGAATATTACGAGCAATTGAAAGACGTGTTCGCGAAGCAAGGTTTAGTTCCAACTTATAACGTTGAGCGGGTGCGTGCGCTGGTAAAAAATCTCGAACCGACGGGCCGCATCCTTCTCGTGCGCGCGCGCGATCCAGAAGGGAAGTGCATTGCGACGGGAATCTTTCCCGGCTTCAATAAAATTGCCGAATTCTGGGGCAATGCGAGTCTGCGTTCCGGGCAAAACCTGCGGCCGAACGAAGCTATTCACTGGTATGCCATGAGGTACTGGAAAAGCCGCGGGGTTGAAATCTACGATTGGGGCGGGGAGGGGACCTACAAGGAGAAATACGGCTGCGTTCCGCACCGGGTGCCCTGGTTTACCAAGTCCCGGTTCAATTTCATTTCGAAGCTGCGTGGTCAAGCCAAAGCCATGTTCGAAAGAAAACAACGCTTCGATGGATGGTTGCAGAACCGGCGGAAATCGCCCGAGGGCGTAATGACTGACGCAGGGGACCCGTAATGCCGGCAGCGCAGCAGAACAGCTCGCACTGGTTTTGTCTTGAGATCGAGACAAGTCTTTGGTAACTGAGGGTGGGATGGGCTCTCGATATCGCTTGCTAAAATGAAAGATGCCCCTGCTCACGGGATTGAGAGATTCATGAGAGCGTCTGCAAAATCCGAGGCCACGAAATGCTGAAGAGGGGACTGAAGCACCTTTCGCGCGTCAGTGACGTACTTTTTCGCACGCTTAGAATCGAGCGAGACATCACGATTTTCCCTGACGATGTTTTTCTGACTTCATTTCCCCGCTCCGGCAACACCTGGACCAGATTCCTGGTTGGTAACCTTGTCCACCAGGACGATCCAGTCACTTTCCTCAACCTGGAGCGACTGGTCCCCGACATGTATATCCATTCCGACCGGGAGATGCGAAATCTGAAGCGGCCGCGCGTCATCAAAAGCCACGAGTGCTTCGATCCACGCTACAAGAGAGTCGTTTATATCGTGCGCGATCCTCGGGATGTGGCGATTTCTAACTATCACTGGGAACTGAAGAAGGGATCGTTCCCCGATGGGTTTCCACTGGAGGAGTTCGTTCCGCGGTGGATGGAAGCGTTTTACTGGCCCAGGCTCGGCAATTGGGCCGAACATGTGACCAGTTGGCTGAGCACGCGCCGCGATCATGCAGGTTTCCTGCTGGTGCGATATGAGGATCTGATGAAGGACACGCAACACGAATTAGAGCGTATGGCGCGGTTGCTTTCGATCGAACCAACTCAAGAGCGATTGCGAAAAGCTGCGGAACTCAGTTCCGCGGACCGCATGCGGCAGTTGGAGAGCAGTGAGGGCGGGAAGTGGCTGCAGACCAAGTACACGAGACAGGATAAGCCTTTTGTCCGCAAAGCCACGTCCGGCGGATGGAAAACGGTGCTGCCCGAAACGACCGTAGCCCACCTGGAGACCCACTGGGGTCACGTGATGCAAGATCTGGGCTACCAATTGGAGACGCCAAGGCTTCGCGAAGCCGCGACCGCCTCCGCGATGAGAAGCAGGTGAAGATTCCAGCATGCGGCTCAGAAGTTGCGGGGTAATCCGTCACCATCCGCGCGCGTGACGTGCATTTGAGATTGGGTCTCCGCAATCGGTTGCAGCAGCGCGCTAAGGTTCTTGCCGGCGGCAAAAATAAAGTTTGACGGCGAAATCAAGAAACCGGCCTGATTCAGAGCGCGACCCCAAAGACGATGACTCTGGTTGGAAATGATTAGATCTACTCCGTTCTCAATGAGGGCCGCCGAAGCCGCCTGCACCACTGGCAACGCATCTTCCGGCAAAGCCCAGCAGTCGACGATCGAACCCACGCGCATTGCTCCGTATTTTCCATCCTTGCGGCGTTCTCCAACCACCGCCCATCCAATATCGTGCCCGCTTCGGTGTACTCGCAACCGGGTGAAATGCGCGTCGCTCGCGGGATAGAGTGTGCGCAAGGTCTGAAAGTCGCGCACCGCTGTCATCGCGTAATGATTCTTTGCTTGCTGCCACAAGGGATCGACCCATTCCGAAAAATCCTCTACTCGTTCTACAGTGAATGGCGGCAGTTTTGGTGTACGCAATTTTCGCAGGCCTTCGGCCGCCCTTATACCGGCCCATCCCGCACCCGTGAAGGCAAGCAGATCCAGGAGCCATCGCCGGAAAACGGTACCGCGCAGGGCCTGCATTTCCCTGAGAAATCGATAGGGATGGACAATATTGAAATAGAAAGGAACCAGAAAATGGCTCCAGCCCAGGCGGACCAGCATCTTGGGCAGTGGGCGATCATAGCCGGCCATGCCCAGGCAGTACAGCAGCGGCGCCCGCCCCATGGCATCTTTCAGTAACATGGCTCCGACTGCCGCATAAGATTTATTCACAATGCCCTCGGAAAGCGGATGGTGATAGTAGGCAACGTTTCGAGAGACGCCATCGGCGAAGGAAAAGCTCTGCTGCTTTAGGGCATAGCCGCCGCGCACCACGCCGTTCTCCACGGCTACAAAATATTCCTGAAGTAGTTTCGACCCGTCAGCGGGCGGGAGCCAGCGAGGCCGAGCGAGTTCAAAAAATACCAAGTCGTCCCCGGCGCCGCCGGACTGCAGCCGCTGATTAAATTCCCGCACCGCCGACTCATGCTCTTCGCGGTATGGTTGGATGACGATAGGCATGAGGTATTACGGCCGCCTTGCAGTTCGCGAACACTAACGAGTCCTGGCTAGCGCGGAGAGTTCTGCAGTTTGCTTGCAACCAGCCGGGCCGCTTCACCGACATTCCGTATTTGCTCCATTTCTTCCGGAGACAACTGCAGGCCGAACTTCTCTTCCAGGGCGAGCACGAAGTTCAAATGCTGAATCGAGTCCCAGGCCTCGATCGTATCCGGCGAGGACTCCGCTGTGATTCGATCCGCGGGAAGTACGAATAGGTCAGACGCTACCTTCCGAACTTGGTCGAGAATAGTTAAGGTCAAGCCCTCTCTCCTTTGCCGGTCTTCAAGCGGATCCACTCTGGAATGGCGATTGTATTGCGCTGCAAGTCGAAGGTCCAGATGGAGCCGTCGCCATTCTCTTCCAGTAACTGAAACCCGTGTTGAGCATAGAAATCGCGCGCCGGGGCATTCTTCCTGGTAGGGATAAATCGTCCGGTAAGGCGCTGGCGACCGCGAGACGCGGCGGTTTCAGCGAGATGCGAGAGCAGCGCGGTTTCCACGCTTCGCCCAATGACCCGGCAACTGAGCAGGAAGGTGTCAATCTCGCAGGTCTCGCTTTCGTCCTGGATGATCGCGACGCCTACTAATCCATGGTCTCCAAAGCGATCGCTTAGCTTGATGGAGAGAATCTGGCATCCCGAACGCTTCGCCATCTCCGCGATTTGTTGCTCGGTATACCGGAGGGTGGTCAGGTTGAATTGGTTCGTTTTTTGCGTAAGCTGCGCGACCCGCGCGATGGTAGCCGCGGAGAGCGGAAGGATTTCGGCTTCCTGCTCGAGGTAACGAAAAAAGTCCTCTTTGGTTTGGAAGTTATC
>PKVZ01000117.1 GCA_003131635.1 Acidobacteriaceae bacterium | reverse complement strand
CCAAACCCAAGTCTCAATTCTTAGTTGAGACAGAGGCGAAAGCCCCGCTTCTGCAAAGGACGCTTGCTTCCCCACTTCTCGCGCAAAAGGCGCACGAGAAACAGGGTAATCTTACCACCATCCCGCGGGCTTCCGAGGGGGACCAGCGTTCTTAAGGAGGTCCGTGGTTCGAGTCCACGCGCCGCCACCAATTCCAACATCCTGAAACATTTAGCGCGGCGTTGAGAAAAAATTTGCAGATGTTTTCCGCCGAAAGTTAAGTCGATTCTCAGTACTTTTGGGCGTTACCGAAGTTTCCCATCTGCCGCTCAAATCCCTGTCACTAAACCAGTCAACTGCTTATGCTTGAGAAGGGCCGCAGCACGCGTTGGCGGCAGCTATGGCGGGGTGATCTCTACACAGGTGATCTCTACACAAATGTCTGCCAGTACAAACTCTTGGAGAACACTGCCGCTCGGGGCCCAGGTCTTAGTGGGTTTGGTGATTGCTGCCGGTACTGCTTGTTTACTGCAGGGCGCCATCCACCAGAACAGCCGAAACATCGCGGAATTCATCTGTTATCTGGGCGTGGCAATCCTGGCTTCACGATTGCGCGTCACCCTGCCTGGAATTACGGGAACGCTTTCGGTGAACTTCCTGTTCATCCTGGTGGGGATCGCGGAACTGGGCTATTCGGAAGCGATGACTCTGGGTGCGGTGTCGATGGTAGCTCAGAGTTTATACCCGAACCGTCCAACTGCCATTCAGGTAACGTTCAACGTCTGTGCGGGCTCTCTCTCGACCGCTCTGGCCTATGTTGTCTATCACAATCCGCAGTGCAATGCACTCATCGGCAACCGTCCACTGATTTTGTGCCTGACCGCTTCAGTTTATTTCATTGTCAACGCGGGAAGCATTGCTACGGTGATCTCGCTCAGCGAAGGCAAGCCGCTGCGCAGCATTCTGGTGGACTGCTACTTCTGGTCTTTTCCCTACTACCTGGTCGGAGCTGGAATTGCAGCCGCGATTTCGTGGTTCAATCACGCCTTCAATTGGGAAACGTCTCTGCTGTTTGTTCCGGCCATCTATCTCATCTACCGCTCCTACCGGCTGTATCTGGGCAAGTTGGAAGATGAAAAGCGGCACGTGGAAGAAATGGCGAACCTGCATTTGCGAACCATTGAGGCTTTGGCTTTGGCCATTGAAGCCAAGGATCAGACTACGCACGACCATCTGCAGCGGGTGCGTATTTACGCCATCGAAGTAGCCAAAGAACTGGGAATGAAGGGGACTGAGCTGGAAGCCCTGCACGCGGCCGCTTTGCTGCATGACATCGGGAAGCTAGCCGTGCCCGAACACATCATTTCGAAACCCGGCCGGCTCACGCCGGAAGAGTTCGAAAAGATGAAGATTCACACGGTGGTGGGCGCGGAAATTTTGGAGCGCGTCCGTTTTCCCTACCCGGTGGTGCCGATCGTGCGGGCCCATCACGAAAAATGGGATGGATCCGGTTATCCCTACGGATTAAAAAATACGGAAATCCCCATCGGGGCACGGATTCTGTCCGCTGTCGACTATCTGGATGCCCTGGCGTCCGACCGGCAATACCGGCGTGCGATGCCATTGGATGAAGTGATGCAGCGGCTCGCGGCGGAGTCCGGGAAGTCGTTCGATCCGAAGGTGGTGGATGTCCTGAAGAGGCGTTACAAGTCTCTGGAGAATCTGGCGCTGAAGAAGTCATCGGAAGATGGCGGCCCGGTACGCTCCGGCGATATAAAGATTACGCGCGGGCCGGAGCCGGCTGCAGGATTTGAAAGCGCCGGAGTGTCGGATACGCCGGGGCGGGAAGCGAATTTTCTTTCGTCGATCGCGGCCGCGCGCCAGGAGGCTCAATCATTGTTTGAGTTGAGCCAGGACTTGGGAGCGTCCTTGAGCCTGGGTGAAACTCTTTCTGTTTTCTCTGTAAAACTCAAGCCGATGGTTCCCTATGACGCCATCGCCATTTATATCCGGCGAGGCGATGAGCTGATTCCGGAATATGTGAACGGCGACAACTACCGTCTCTTTGCTTCTTTGCGGATTCCGATGGGCGACGGTCTATCCGGTTGGGTGGCGCAGAATAAGAAACCGATTGTGAATGGAAATCCGTCGGTGGAACCCGGGTACTTGAACGATCCCGCCAAATTCAGCACGCTGCGTTCAGCCCTGGCGTTGCCGCTCGAGGGATTAAGCGGCGTAATCGGCGTTCTGGCGCTTTATCGCGCCGAGCGCGACGCGTTCACTTCCGATCATCTGCGAATCCTCCTGGCAGTCACTGGCAAGATGGCACTGGCCATTGAAAACGCACTGAAGTATGAGCAAGCGGAGAATTCAGCCACCACTGACTACCTTACCGGCCTGCCCAATGCCCGGTCGCTGTTTCTGCAACTCGACCGCGAACTGGCCCGCTGCAAGCGTGACAAGGTTACGCTCACGCTGATGGTCTGCGACATGAACGGGTTCAAGAAGATCAACGATCGCTTCGGCCATTTGGAGGGAAATCGGGTCTTGCGTCTGTTTGCGCAAGCCTTGAAAGACAGCTGCCGCGAGTACGACTATGTTGCCCGCATGGGTGGAGACGAATTTGTGGTGATCGCTCCGGGGCTGCCGGCTGATGCAGCGGCCAAGAAAATTGAGCAGATTCGACCTCTGGCGCGGCAGGCAGGGTTCGATGTTTGCGGAGAAGACATGCTCTCGTTAAGTATTGGAGTCGCAGTCTCTCCGGACGATGGCAACGACGCCGAGCAGTTGCTGACCGAAGCGGACCGCCGCATGTACATGGAGAAGCAAAGACTGCCGGTGAAGAAAGATCAGCGGCTGCACACGCGGATGAAATGCCGGCTGACCATCGAGTTGCGTCCCCAAGGAAGCGATGCGCCACTCTTCGGCAATCTGATCGACATCAGCCTGGGGGGCTGCTACGTGGAAACCGCTGCCATTCTCACCCCTGGCTCTAACGTGAAGGTGGTTTTTTCCATGGACAAGGTTGATTTGAGCGCAGAAGGCAGCGTCGCCAGAATCCATCCGGGATCGGGAGTTGCCGTGCAATTCAAGGAGATGAGCCGCGAGTCGCGCGACAAAATGTACCGCATTCTGGAGTTCGTTCAGAGCACGACCACCATGTACAACGACCGTTACCTGCAGAATCTTTTCAATCGCTGAGGGTTGAAAAGGCGATGGTTTGAATGTCCCGCCCGGCGCTTGAAGCCCGCTTGCGCAGCCCGTACACTTAATAAATGCACGGCCACGTCCACGGCGGCAGCAGCAGTCCCAAGCGGGTGCTCAAGATCTCGCTGGGCGTGACACTGGCCTACATCGTGCTGCTGGTGGTGGCCGGCATTCGCGCCCATTCGCTGGCGCTGCTCTCCGAAGCCGGACATAATCTTTCGGATTTCTTAGCGCTGCTGCTGTCACTGGTCGCGGTCTATTTGCATTCGCGCCCGGCCAGTTCCACCAAGACCTATGGCTACCATCGCGCGGGAGTGCTGGCCGCGCTGGTGAATGCTGTGTCGCTGGTCGCGGTTTCCTTCTTCATTTTTTACGAAGCGTTCCGCCGCTTGCAGCATCCGGAGCAGGTACGAGCGTCTGTGATGATGTGGGTCGCAGCCGCCGGCGTGGTGATGAACGGAGTGATCGCGCTGCTGCTTTACCGCTCCGGCAGGAGTTCGGGAAGCGATGTCAACATCCGTAGCGCTTTGCTGCATGAAGTCGGGGACACGCTATCTACCGCGGCTGTCATCGCCGGAGGCTGGGCAATTCTGATCACCGGGGATTCATGGATCGACTCCGCGCTCTCCTGCGGAATCGGCGCACTGATTCTGTGGTCCGGATTCGGCATCGTGCGCGAGACGCTGAACATTTTGCTCGAAGGCACGCCCCGCGGCGTCAGGCTCGAACTAGTCGCAACTGCAATCCGCTCCGTCGAGGGCGTCAACGACGTGCATGATCTGCACTGCTGGAGCATCGGGTCGGAAACTCGGGCGCTCTCCTGTCACATCTCGATTGCGGACATTCCGCCGTCGGTCAGCGAACGCATCCTGCGCGATGTGAAAGAAAGGTTACATCACAACTTCCGCATCGACCACACTACGATTCAGTTCGAGCATGTGGAATGCGAAGTAGCGCATGGATGCGTGATTCCCGTGAGCGAGAGCGAAGAGCATCACCACCACAGCCACTAAGAGAACCAGCCTAGTCCTTCTCATATTACGAGTGACTGTTTTGCTTTTCGAAGATCTCCCGCACCCGCTCAATCGTATCCGCCTCGTCCGCTGTCTTATCCGGACGCAGTCGCACGATCCGCGGGAAGCGCAGCGCATATCCGCTGTCATGACGATCGGACTGCATCATGTTATTGAAGGCGACTTCCAGCACAATCTTTGGCTCGACCGTCCGCCGGAAGCCTTGATCTTCAATTGTGTGTTCGAGAAACCATTGCGTCATCTCGGAAATCTCGGCATCGGTCAATCCAGAATACGCTTTACCAATATTCACCAGGCGGTCTTTATGCATATCCCACACGGCAAATGTGTAGTCGCTGAGCACGCGTATGCGCTTGCCGTGACCAAACTCGACGGCAGTTACGACGACGTCGAGCGTAGCCAGTTCGCGCTTCATCTTCAGCCACGACTCGCCGCGCTTGCCCGGCGCGTAAGTTGAGGCGAGGTCCTTGATCATCAATCCTTCGTTGCCCCGGGACCGCGCAGCCACAAAAAGCCCTTCCAGTTCTTCCGGTGTTCCCGCAAAGAAAACCGGAGCCCGAATGACGCTGGCTGCTGAAATCTCTTCTTCGCTGTCGAACGTTAGCTTCCCTTGTGTTCCGACTTTGCTTTGCGCCTCCGTGTCTCCGTGGTGAACGACTTTTCTTCCTCCAGTCAGCAGCTCATCCAGTACTTGCGCCCGCTCCCGTAGAGGACGATCAATCAGCAAGTCACCGCCTGCATACAAGAGATCGAACACAAGGTAGGCGACGGGAATTTCACGCAGCATTTTCTCACTTACTTTCTTTCGCCCAAGACGCTGCTGCAAAACTGAGAACGGGCGCGCCCGGCCCAGTTCCATAGCTTTCATCTCCCCCGCTTCAGATGGGGATTCATCCACAACTTTCTGTGTGCGAGCCAGATCCTGCGGATACTCCCAAGCCACGATCTCACCATCGAGAATCGCATCCTGGGGCAATCCCGCGAGCGCATCTGGCAACTCCGGGAATGATTCTGTGATCTCGTCCCGTGTGCGCGAGAAAAATTTCACCACACCGCCCGACACATGCGCTTGCGCGCGAATGCCGTCGTACTTATCTTCCACGGCAGCCTCCGCGAAGTAAGTCAGCCCCTCCTCGGCGGACTCGACCGGGCTGGACAGCATGAATCCCAGGGGATGGAACATCCGCATCTTCGCATTCGCCAGGTTGTGTTCGACTGCAAGTCGCAGAGTCTTCCCGATGTCGCCCAGCAGCATGTTCGCCCGCTGCACCTCCGCGAGGCCGGCACCGTAGGCTTTCGCGATTGCCTCCTCGACCAGGCTTTCCTTCAGTCCAATCCGCAAATCGCCAGTCATGATCTTCACGATGTATTTGGCTTCGAGCGGTGTGGCTCGCGCCAGCAAGTCGCGAACCAGCGCGGACTTTGCCGCCGGCCCGCGCGCTGCTGCGACCTGCCGGAAAGCGTCAGCAACTTCGAGAATTTTCAGGCCCTGGCCGGATCGATGTGGAAGAACCTCTTCGGCAACCGCGCCCAAATCCCCGTGCTTGCGATAAACCGCGGTAAGCGCGGATTCATCTTTTTCGGATAGCTCTGCCACCGCGCGCCACAACAGAGAGCCGCCGATCTGCAGCGTTGTCTCCTCCCACGCGGCAAATGCTCTTCCGGAAAGAAACACTGCCGAAATCGCGGCTTCGTCCTCGTTGCGTGATTTCAAATACTCCGCCACGATGGCCGCCTTCTGAAGCTTCTTGGTCGTAGCGGCGATGGCCTCGCAGTTCTGTGCGAATCTAAGCATGTCCTCTCAAAGAATAGCCGAAGGGCCAGGCTCTGTGATTGGGAGCTTGCCTCCTGTGATAACCTAACTGTTGGCGCTTTTTCTCGCCTGGAGCATCTAATTACCGTGCGTTCTCTGCGTAATCTCGTGCGTTTCCTTGTGGCCGTGCAGCTTCTTCCCGCGCTGGAAAGTGGCGAAGAAACTCTGGTCGGTGGGCAGGCTGTGCTTGAGGGCGTGATGATGCGTTCTCCGCATGCCTGGGCAATTGCCTGCCGTAAGCCCTCCGGCGAAGTGGTAACTCTGAGCCAGTCGCTCGAGCGTCCTTCGGAGAAACACAAGTGGATGGCTTGGCCGATCGTGCGCGGAGTGATGACGCTTGGTTACGCCATGTCGCTCGGCTACCGTGCGCTGCGTTTTTCTGCGAACGTCGCCATCGAAGATATGATGCAGGACGACGCCTCTGCCAAGAATCAGGTAGAAACCTCGACTGTCCCGCCGGTGCGGAGCGAGGCGGAACCCTCCCCGGCGAAAACCACCACCGAGATGCGAGAAAAAACAGCGTCTATCAGCGGATGGCTCGCCGCGGGCAATGTCGTCATTTCCCTGGCGTTCTTCATCTTCATGTACAAGTATCTGCCGCTGCTGGCGGCCACGGAGCTCAAGAAGGTTAATCCCGCTTTCGGCGGGCAGATCGTTTTCAACCTGATTGATGGCGCAGTGCGGTTGATTTTATTTCTGTTGTTCATCTGGGGAGTTTCGCTGTTCCCGGACATCCGGCGGGTGTATGAGTACCACGGCGCCGAGCACAAAACTGTATTCGCGTTCGAGAACGGGGATCCGCTCGAAACCGTGGCGGTGCAGAAGTATTCGACGTTCCATCCCCGCTGCGGCACCAGCTTTCTGATGACCGTGATGCTGATCTCGATTGGCTTCTATATGCTGGTTCCGTTCACGACTTTCTGGGCACGATTCGCATCGCGCATTGTGCTGCTGCCGGTCATCGCCGGGGTCTCGTATGAAATCATTCGCTTCGCCGCCAGACATCGTGGTTCTCTCTTCGCCCTGATGACCGCTCCCGGCTTATGGCTGCAGCGCATCACCACGCAGCCTCCGTCCGACGAGCAGGCGCAATGCGCCATCGTTGCGCTCGATCAAGCCATGGCCCTGGAAAAACAGAATGGTGGCGAACTGGTGATTGCCTAGGGGGCCTCCCCCGACGAGTGCCCGGTTCTCAGTTCTCAGCGAAACCCATAGAATGAAGTTTCGTCCATCCGTCGCCCGCGCACGGGGAGCTGCGACCGGGATCGAGAATCGAAATCAGTAACTGAGAACCGAGAACTGAAAATCGAGAACCGATGTTTGAACGCTTAGACCAAATCGAAGCCCGTTACGAAGAGCTGACCAGCGCTCTGGCTTCGCCGGATATCGTCAACGATTCGGCGAGATACCAGAAGACCGCCAAGGCGCACAGCGAAATCGCGCCCATCGTTGAGAAGTATCGGGAGTACAAAGACCTAACGCGTGGCATAGCGGAGAGTAAAGCCATGCTCGCCGAGGAAAAAGATGCCGAGATGCGGGCGTATGCCCAGGAGGAACTCAACAAGCTCGAGCCGCGGGTGGCCGCAATCGAAGAAGAGCTGAAAGTCTTACTGCTGCCGAAAGATCCCAACGACGACAAAAATATCATTCTGGAGATCCGCGCCGGCACTGGAGGAGATGAGGCCACTCTCTTCGCGGCGGAAATCTTCCGCATGTACACGCGCTTCGCCGAAATGCAGCGCTGGAAAGTCGAAATCCTTTCGTCGTCAGAGTCATCGGCCGGAGGATTGAAGGAAGTCATCGCCATCATCGAAGGCAATCGAGTTTTTTCCCAGTTGAAGTATGAAAGCGGCGTGCACCGCGTGCAGCGGGTTCCCGCAACGGAGCAGCAGGGGCGGGTTCACACCTCCGCCGTCACGGTCGCCGTGCTGCCCGAAGCTGAAGATGTGGACATCAAGATCGAAGCCAAAGACCTGCGCATCGATACTTTCTGTTCATCCGGCCCAGGCGGGCAGTCGGTGAATACGACTTACTCCGCGGTGCGCATCACGCACATTCCGACCAACACCGTGGTGAGTTGCCAGGATGAGAAGTCACAAATCAAGAATCGTGAAAAAGGCATGCGCGTGCTGCGCTCGCGGCTTTACGAAATCGAAATGGAAAAACAGCAGCAGGCGCTGGCCAAAGAGCGCAAGGCAATGGTTGGCTCCGGCGACCGCAGCGAGAAAATCCGCACCTATAACTTTCCGCAGAACCGGCTTACCGACCATCGTATCGGATTCACCATTCACCAACTTGAAGCTGTAATGGATGGCAAACTGCAACCGCTCATTGAGGCGTTAACTACGCACTACCAGGCGGAGAAGCTAAAACAAGAGACCGCCAGCGTAGTGTAAGAGTGCGTTCTCCTCTCGGGGATTGCTTTGCGCGGGCACAAACAGCCGCAAAGCGAGCAACCCGAGTGGAGATATTCCGCACCTAAGGTGCACTATGTCGAACGGGAAATCTCGCTCTTTGCTGGCGTTGGCAGGCTTCGGGCTGGCCACGGCCGGCGCCGCGTGGTACGGTTCGCGCTACAGCCGCAGCGAAAGCCGTGACACCTGGTACCGCCATCTCGACAAGCCGAGTTTCATGCCGCCGGATAAGGTTTTTCCAATTGTGGAGACATCGCTTTACGCGATGATCGCATGGTCAGGATGGCGGATATGGAACGCCGCGCCGTCGCGTGAACGCAAACACGCGTTACGCCTGTGGATTTCGCAACTCGGCGCCAATGCGAAATGGTCGAAACTATTCTTCGGCCAGCATCGTCCAAGGCTCGCGCTTGCCGACGTGATTGCCCTCGAGGGAATGATTTTTTCATACATAATGGCAGCTCGAAAAGTCGATCGCGCAGCGGCCAACGCGTTTATCCCCTTTGCCGCCTGGGTCGCATTCGCCACCGTGCTCAATTCGGAAATTGTCAGACTCAATCCTCGCCAGACTTAGCGTCCGAAGTAAGTAACCATGGTCTGGGTTTTTATCCCCGCCGCTGTGCACTGTGGTGAAATAGACGAGTGCAACTGAAACAGGCGCTCACTGAGGCAGTCGCTCGCCTCACCGCGAATAATGTTCCTTCTCCGCGCATGAATGCGGAACTGCTGTTGATGTTCACGTTGGGCTGCGACCGTGCTTACCTGTATGCGCACACGGAGCGCGATCTGACTGCCGACGAAACCTCTCGCTATCAAAGCACGCTATCGGAGCGAGCCCGCGGCGTGCCTGCGCAGTACATCACCGGCCATCAGGAATTCTGGGGCATGGATCTGATCGTCACGCCCGCCGTGCTGATTCCGCGTCCCGAGACTGAGCACGTGATCGAAACAGTTCTAGAACTCGCCGACGAGGAAAGGCGGGTCGGGCAAGGATGCCCGTCCAACATCATCCGCATCATCGATGTCGGCACCGGCTCCGGTTGCATTGCGCTGGCGCTTGCCCGAGAGTTGCCCCAAGCAGAAATCCACGCGATCGACGCCTCCACCGCGGCTCTCGAAATCGCGCGCGTCAACGCCGCGCGCCATCAACTGGAAGGGCACATTCATTTCCACGAAGCGGACCTGCTCACAGGATTCGAAGAGAATTCCTTTGACTTCATCGTGTCCAACCCACCGTACGTCGGCGAGTCGGAAGTGGATGAGGTACAACTCGAAGTCCGCAAGTTCGAGCCGCACAGCGCCGTCTTTGCCGGCCCAACGGGAGTGGAAGTGATCGCGCGACTGATTCCGCAAGCCCGCGCATCACTGCGGCCCGGGGGCTGGCTGGTGATGGAAATCAGCGGAACGATCGCGGAAGATGTAAAACGGCTGCTGCGGAATTGGAAGGATGTCGTGGTCCGAGCGGATCTGCAATCGATCCCGCGCGTCGTGCAAGCGCGGAATCCGGTTGCTTGAAGGGAAACTCAAGAAACGAAATCCAAATGGATCCGCTCGATCCTTGAGAGTTGCCTCAATTTTACTGTCGAATGGCGCTTGCCCTCGTCGATCCCAGCACGTAGAATCCTTCGCGAATGGCTGAGACAGCCCTCATAGTGATCCGAATGAGATGGTTTGTGCTGACTGTCTTAAGCGTTCTCGGCGCTGTCCTGTTCCTGCCATTCCTAAAAGCCGTCGCGCGGGGTGGCATCTCATTGGGACAGGAAAGCGTCTTCACGATCATTGTGACGGTGCTTTCTGCCTTGTCTATCTGGGCAGGTCTGCGTTTCGCGGACCAGGCTGGCTTGCCCATGCCGCTACTCCGGAGAATAGAAGGGGTCTCGCCGGTCGTGGCCGATACCCGCCACTCCGCAAGCGAAGCGTTGCTTTCCGCTGTGATTCTGGGATTGATCTTTGGTTTAGGCGGAGCTGTATTTCTGCATATACTTCACGCGCCCCCGTTGCCGGGATCCCTTCCGGCGCGGCTGGCGTCTTCTCTTTTCGCGGCCGTGAACTTGGAGTCGGTGATTCATTTGCTCATCATGAGCGCGACCGTCCGGTTTACTCGCCGCGTCTGGTTGGGTGTGGCCGTCGCCGCCGTGGCATTTGTAGCGTTTCATGCCTCAGGCGTAGCCGGTCTGCCCGCGCCCGTCATCATGGCGAGTCTGACTGTAAATGGCGCGATTGGGATTTTGCTAGGTGTGATGTACGCGCGTTATGGAATCGAGGCAGTCATGTTGGCTCACGCCGTCGCCCATTTGCTTACAGTGGGCCTCGGGTAAATCACTCCGGTCTACGCACGTGTCGGCGCCGCTTGGATGTCTTCCACGTCCACAATGTTCGTAGGATATTTGCCGGTATAGCAAGCGGAGCAATACGAAGTTTTCTCGCCATCGCCGCAAGCTTTCTTGAGTCCTTCCAGCGAGAGGTAAGCGAGCGAATCGACGCGGATGTATTCGCGAATTTCCTCGATGGATTTGTTGGCGGCGATCAGTTGATTTTTCGAGGGCGTGTCCACGCCGTAGTAGCAGGGTGAAATCGTCGGAGGACATGAAATCCGCATGTGAACTTCTTTCGCTCCCGCGCTGCGGATCATGCGAACGATCTTTCGGCTGGTGGTGCCGCGCACGATCGAATCGTCGATCAGCACCACGCGCTTCCCTTCCAGGAGTGACTGCACTGGATTCAGCTTCAGCTTGACACCGAAGTCCCGCACGCTCTGGCTCGGCTCAATAAACGTGCGTCCCACGTAGTGATTGCGGATCAGACCAAAGCGAAATGGGATGCCACTTTCGGCGGCGTAGCCCACGGCGGCGGTGACGCCCGAATCCGGCACCGGGACCACGAGATCGGCTTCCACAGGCGCTTCGCGCGCCAACTGTCTTCCCAGCTCCTCGCGGCTGGTTTGCACGGCGCGCCCGAACACCACGCTGTCCGGGCGCGAAAAGTAAACGTGCTCGAAAATACAACTCGACTGGGGTGCGGCGGTGGAATAAAAACGCGAGCTGATTCCTTCCGGGCCAACGACGATCAATTCTCCGGGCTTCACGTCGCGCTCGTAAGTGGCTCCGATTAGGTCAAAGGCGCAAGTCTCCGAGGCGAAAACAATGGTGTCGCGGTTCTGGCCTGCCAGCGCGGGAATCCGTCCCATGGCCAGGGGCCGGAAGCCGCGCGGATCACGCGCCGCGATGATTCGGTCAGGACTCATCACCACCAGCGAAAACGCACCTTCGACTCGCCGCAACGCGTCCGCAATCGCTTCCGGCAGAGTATGTTCGCGCGAGAGCGCGATCAGGTGGACGATCACTTCAGTATCGCTATTCGTCTGAAAAATCGAACCCTGGCGCTCCAGCTGACCGCGGACTTCCGCCGCATTCACAAGATTGCCATTGTGCGCTACTCCGATCGAGCCTTTATTCGACTGCACCAGAATCGGCTGAGCATTCAGCAGCGCCGAATCCCCCGCGGTCGAATAACGCGTATGTCCGATGGCGAGCGTGCCTCGTATCTTCGAAAGTACATCTTCCGTGAAGATGTCGGCCACGAGGCCCATCGCTTTGTGCACGCGAGAAGTGAGGCCGTCGGAAGTGACGATGCCAGCGGACTCCTGGCCGCGATGCTGAAGAGCGTGCAATCCCAGATAAGCAAGCTTCTCCGCCTCGGGATGAGCGAAGATCGCTACAACGCCGCACTCGTCATGGAATTTATCGGAAATCTGCATTTAGCAATTGGCCTCTAGCTCTCACCCACAAAATGTACTCAATCCGCCGCCACAAGTTCGGGATCTGCACGCAGCACTGATTCCAAAGCGGCTTCGTATGCCCCGCTCAACTCAGAAACTGGCGCCGAAACCAACAACGTATCATCAAGCAAGATTTCCAGCCGCTCGGGAATCGTTTCTCCCAGCACAACCGCATCGATCCCACAATTCTCCGCCACTTGTTGGATTTGCGAAACGTTAGCCGGGTCGCAGGAAAGCACGATACGGCTCGCGTCCTCTCCAAACAGAACAAACTGCGCCGGAAGCCCGCCAGACAAGAGATTCACGCGCGCGCCTACCCCCTTGGGAAACGTCTTTTCCGCCAACGCCACGGCCAAGCCGCCATCTGAGCAGTCATGCACGGAATCCACCAAGCTCCGCTGAATCAATTCGACGACCGCCTTCTGCAGCGCAGCTTCCTTTTCCAGATCAAGTTCCGGAGGATACCCCCACAGTGCGCACAGAATTTCTTTGGCGTATTCCGAGGACCCGAACTCACTCTCCACATCGGTGATATCGGCCGCTTCGCCCGCACGCAATAGCACGATCGTGCGGCCAGTGGCAGGGAAATGCATCTTCGCGGTTTGGTGTACGTCTTCGAGAATTCCCACAACTCCCAATACGGGCGTGGGATAAATGCCTTCGCCGAGCGTCTCGTTGTAGAAGCTGACGTTGCCGCCGGTGATGGGAATTTCAAGCTCCTCGCAGGCTTTGGTAATGCCATCGATGGTTTGCGAGAACTGCCACATAATGTGCGGCTTCTCGGGATTGCCGAAATTCAGGCAGTTGGTTGCGCCCACGGGAGTCGCGCCCGAACACGCTACCTTGCGCGCGGCCTCGGCCACAGCGTGCATCGCGCCCAGGCGCGGATCGAGATAGCACCAGCGTCCGTTGCCATCGAGCGCCATCGCCAGTCCGCGTTGCGAACCCTTGATGCGAATCACGCCAGCATCGCCCGCGCCCGGCGCTTCAACCGTGTTGGTCTGCACCATGTGATCGTATTGCTGCCAAACCCAGCGCTTGCCGCAGGTGTTCGGACTGGCGAGAAGTTGTTTCAGGCATTGCGCGAAATCAACGTCCTCGTTGAGCTTAATGTGCTCCGGCATCTCGCGGGGAACGGGTGGCTCCCAGCGGGCGAGTGGACGCCTATACACGGGGGCATCGTCAGTCAGCGCCTGATTCGGAATCTCCGCGACAACATCGCCGTGATGGAGGACGCGCAATTGATTGCCCGCGGTGACTTTGCCGACTTCGACGGCATCGAGTCCCCACTTTTCAAAAACGCGGAAGACTTCCTGCTCGCGGCCTTTTTGCGCGACCAGCAACATGCGCTCCTGCGACTCGCTCAGCATGAGCTCGTACGGAGTCATGCCAGTTTCGCGCTGGGGCACGCGGTCGAGTTCAATCTCAATGCCCACACCGCCACGCCCGCCCATCTCGCAGGTTGAGCAGGTAAGCCCGGCCGCGCCCATATCCTGAATGCCGACGATCGCCCCGGTCTGCATAGCTTCCAGACAAGCTTCGAGAAGCAACTTCTCAAGAAATGGATCTCCGACCTGTACATTCGGACGTTTGGCTTCCGAGGCCTCGCTGAATTCCTCGCTGGCCATGGTCGCGCCGTGAATGCCGTCGCGACCGGTCTTGGCGCCGACGTAGATCACCGGATTGCCTTCGCCTGCGGCGCGCGCATAGAAGATTTCGTCTTTGCGGACCAGGCCCATGGCAAAAGCGTTCACCAGCGGGTTGCCAGAGTAGCACGGCTCGAACTTGGTTTCGCCGCCGAGGTTGGGCACGCCGAAGCAGTTGCCGTAGGAGGCGACGCCGCTGACCACACCTTCGAGGATGGAGTGATTACGATGGATATCTTTCTGAGATCCCTGCTGAAATCCCTGCTCGCGCGAGTCGCGCGCGCCCACGGGAGCAGAGATAGGTCCAAACCTCAGCGAGTCCATCACTGCTACCGGTCTCGCACCCATGGTGAAAATGTCGCGCAGGATTCCGCCCACGCCAGTGGTTGCGCCTTGAAACGGTTCGATGAACGACGGGTGATTGTGCGACTCGATTTTGAAAGCACAGGCCCAGCCGTCGCCGATGTCGATGATGCCGGCATTTTCCCCCGGCCCTTGCAGGACGCGCTTGCTGCGCGTGGGCAGGCGCTTCAAGTGGACGCGCGACGATTTGTAAGAACAGTGCTCGCTCCACATCACGCTGAAGATGCCAAGCTCAGTGAGCGTGGGCTCGCGCTGCCCGAGAAGCTGTTTGATCTTTTCGTATTCGTCGGGAGTGAGGCCGTGCTGCCGGAGGGTCTCCGGAGAAAAAACAGAAGTTATGGAAGTGGCCATGGGGAAGTTCTATTGTCGCATGGACAGTGACTGATGGCTAGAACTGACAGACGACAGCGAATCACCGACTGGAGGTGGAGATTTCGCGAACCACCTTGCCGGATTGATCAAGAAAAGCCAAAGCCGGTGCGCCATCTTTTTGCACGGTTAACGTGATTCTCACATTACCCTGATTATCGAGCAGCTTGATTCCGACCGAGCCATCCGGCGACCGTCCGAGAACCATCCGTTGCACGTCATGCCGGTGCGTGGCGAAGAACTTCTCCCAGGCGGTGTCCCGTTGCGCGGCCGGGAGCTTTTCGATCTCGTCGTTCGCCCTCCGCTTCTCTTCGATGGGAAAGTCGCCCTGATCGACGATGCTGATGCGGGAAAATTTGTCGTTTCCCTCCTGCCCAGCATCGATGGCAAAGATCTGGTTCTGTTCGTACTCATCGAAACTGAGATGGGCATGATTCTGGATACTGCCATCGGGAAGCTGGCCTGCGCCCCAGATCAAACCGCCCAGCTCGGTTCCCTCTTCGCTCATGAACAGCATCCCTGCGGCTTCCCGGCGATCGGGCCGGGGATATTCCTTCCCGCGGTTCCACGCACCGGGGAAGTCGGCGCGATTCGAAATGGTCAGGCGCACCGTGCCATCCGGTTCCACAATGTTGATGCGCCGGGCCGTGATCACGCCAAAATTCTGCTTGCGGACGATCGCCGCGCCGCATAGCACAACCACGGCAAATGCCACAGTTAACACTCCTGAGTAAACTGCGAGAACTTTTGGACTTGAGAACATGAGCGCCTCCGTGCTGATGCTACGCGGTGGCGGACAAAAATGTTCCTTCAACTTAGACACCGAGACCGGCGGTTCGAGTGCCGATGTGCCCGGCTTCCGGTAAGATTCCAGCCAGATGAAATCTATCATTGTAGGAACGGCGGGGCACATCGATCATGGTAAAACCGCGCTGGTAAAGGCTTTAACTGGGATTGATGCGGACAGGCTGGAGGAAGAGAAGCGGCGCGGCATCACCATTGATCTGGGCTTCGCACACATGGACTTACCCTCCGCGGGTGACGGCGGGAACAGTGAAACGCTGCGGCTGGGTTTTGTCGATGTGCCAGGGCACGAGCGCTTTGTGCGCAACATGCTGGCGGGCGTGGGCGGGATCGATCTGGTTCTGCTGGTGATTGCGGCGGATGAGGCGATCAAGCCGCAGACGCGGGAGCATTTCGACATCCTGCAATTGCTGGGAGTGCGGCGCGGAATTGCGGTGCTGACAAAATCCGACGCGGTGGATGCGGAAACGCTCGACGTAGTCCGACTGGAGGTGGAAGAGTTTCTGCGCGGAACGTTCCTGGATAACCCAAAATCGATCATCGCAGTGAGTTCCATGACGGGCGCGGGACTGGACGAACTGCGGCGGGCGATGGTCGCGGCGGCGGCCGAAGTGCAGCCGCGGGACTCGCACGCGATCGCTCGCTTGCCAATCGACCGCGTCTTCACCATGAAAGGCTTCGGGACGGTAGTAACGGGGACATTGGTGGCGGGAACAATTCGCCGCGAGGACGAACTGGAAGTGTTCCCGACGGGGAGGCGGGTGCGGGTCCGCGGGGTGCAAGTGCATGGCGAGACGTCGGAGGCTGCGACCGCGGGACAGCGAACCGCGCTGAACTTGGCGGGCGCCAGCACAGAGGATTTGACGCGGGGCATGACACTGGTTCCTCCGGCAACTTTTGAGAAGACGCGGCGGGCGGATGTTTTGTTGCGGCTGCTGGCTTCTGCGACGCGTCCGTTAAAAAATCGCTCGCGGGTGCATCTTCACACCTACACCATGGAGACCGTTGCGGAGATTGTCCTCTTCGAGGGTAAGGAACAACATCCCGCAAGAGGCGCGACGACGGAGCACGCGCAAGTTCTTCCGGGGAGCGAGGCATTTGCGCGGATCAGGTTGCCGGAGGCCGCGCTCCTTCTGCCAGGAGATCGGTTCATTCTGCGGCAATTTTCGCCGGTCGTGACTATTGGAGGCGGGATTGTTTTAGACGCGGCGCCTGTTTCGCGGATGCCGGAGCTCGGGGACTTCCTGAGAATCTTATCCAGCGGCGATGCCAGAGCGATTCTAAAAGCTAGGATCGCACGAACGCAGCAGAAGGGAATTTCCATGTCTCGCCTGGTTGCCGAAACTGGTTTGACAAAAACTCTGCTCGAAAAGCACCTGGCTTCGATGTCAGACGCGGGGGAAGTGGTGCGCGCCGGGGAGAGGTACCTGCATGCGGCTGCGCTGGAAGTTTTGAAGCTCCACGTCGTCAGCGTGATCGCGGGTTTTCATAAAAAGAATCCTCTGACAGGTGGAATCAGCAAAGAAGAATTGCGAACGTTGGTGGACACGTCACCTGGGGTCTTTGAGGCGGTTGCGGCCCTGCTGGTGCGGGATAAGAAGATGGAAGTTGCAAACGATGTCGTGCGGCTGCCCGGTCACGGCGTGGTGATGAAGGATGAGGAGTCGGAATCGAAAAAGAGGATCGAGGACGCATTTACCTCGGCGGGATTGAAAGTGCCGGCGCTGCATGAGGTAATCGCAGGGCTGAAGATCGATAAGATGCGGGGCCAGAAAATTGTTACGTTGCTCTTGCGGGACAAGGTATTGGTCAAAGTTTCAGAAGAGCTGGTTTTTCATCGCGGCGCGCTGGAAGAATTGCGGCGGCAGTTGGCAGCTTACAAAGTAAAATCAGCAACCATCGACGTTGGGAAGTTTAAGGAACTGACCGGGGTGAGCCGCAAGTATGCCATTCCGCTGCTGGAATATCTGGATCGCGAACGAATAACACGCCGGGTGGGAGATGCGCGGCAAATTCTGTAAATCTTGAGCCATCTCGCGATTTGTAGTCGGGTTGAGCGGCCCGGTCAAAATCTCCGCGGCCGGTTCAATCGCCCAAATGCCCTCAATGCACTAGATTTTTTCTTCCGGAAATTCCAGTTCCAATCCCAGCGGATCCGTTAAGCGATTGGTGAGGTTGGCGAGGCCCGTCAGCATGTGAATATCGACTATCTCGGCATCGGAAGAATATTTCTTCAGCTCGTCGAAATCTGTCTCCGCGATTTCGTGGGGTGCGCGCGTTAGCCTCTCGACATAGGTCAGCGCGGCCCGTTCCTTTTCACTATAGTGCGAGTAGTTTCCAGCCTTGAGCGCCGCCCAGTCGGAGGCGGTAAGGCCGGCACGCTTCGACGATGCGATGTGGTGCTGGGTGCAATAGCGACATCCGTTGATCAAAGAGATACGCAGGTAGATCAGTTCGTACAACTTGCGATCAAGGGAGCGCCCGACACTGGCGTAGAAGCTGAGAAAATTCTTAAGCATCTCAGGGCGATGGGCAAGTGCCTTTTGCACATTGCCGGGCTTGCCGCGAAGCGTGGTGTCGTAAATCTCGCGCACTTCCGGAGAGGCGGCTTCCGGGGCGATCAGGCTGATGCGTGCCATCGAGTCCTCCAGGATCAAACTGGCTGCACTCATGATAGATGAATTCTGGACGACTCGAAGTAAATCGCTCCAACGCAGTCGCCCGCGGCACTACAGAAAAAGCCGGGAATGCCGATATATTTAACGGGCCTATTGGCATGAAAAATGTTGGGGTTGCCGCGATTCTGGTTTGCTCGGCGCTGGTGCTGACGGCTGCGCAGAACACTGACGATTCGGGCGGCCGGTCGAACATTCTGGCCCTGGAGCACGCTTGGGATCAGGCGCAAGGGCGTGGAGACGTCAAGGCTCTGACCGCAATTTTCGACAATGCTCTGATATACGTCGACTACGACGGGAAGTTATTGACAAAAGCGGAGTACATGGCGCGGGTGAAGGCGAACAACATTCACATGCAGCAGATTGTTGCGGAAGAAATGAGCGTGCAAATGTTTGGCGACACCGCGATCGTGGTCGGGACTTACCGGGTCAAAGGATTAGAGAATGGCAAGCCGTACTTGAAGCGTGGACGCTTTACCGACACCTGGGTACTCAGGGGTAAGAACTGGATATGCGTAGCTGCCGAGACAACTCCGATCTTGCACTGAGAGCGGCGGGGCGCCGTGGCAGTGTATGGTTTTCGTCTCTCGCGCCGTGGCCGCGAGGGCCAGGAGCCCAGATGCGAAAGCTCTTCCCGGTTCTTCTATTATTGGCAGCACCACTATTCAACACTCAGATATTCAACGCTCAGAGCGGACTGCCCGACGCCGAAAAAAGTAGAATTCTCGCGTTGGAGAATGCGTGGGACCAGGCCGCGCACCAAAAAGATATACCAGCACTCAAGATGCTTCTCGGCCCGGACCTGATTTACGTCGACTTCGACGGCAAACTGATGGACAAAGCGAGTTATCTGGCCAGCGTACAGTCGCAAACGCTGCAACCCGAGCGTATCGTGAGCGAATCCATGAATGTGCACCTCTACGGTGCGGTTGCAGTGGTCAATGGCGTGTACCGTGAAAACGGCGCAAAGAATGGAAAGCCCTATACGCTCCGGGAGCGCTTTACGGACACCTGGGTCCGTCAGCAGGATAGTTGGATCTGCGTGGCTAGCCACTCGACATTGACCAACGAATAAAACTTTCCCGAGACTCACTCATCAGCCGCCCGTATTTCCAACCTGCAGGGCCATCCTTTCTTCCTGATACGATCAATAATGCGGAGCACGACTTTATGAAAGCGCAGAGCGGGGAAAAAGCGCCGGCCGAAAGGGCAAGATTATTCCAAGGCAAAGAAGCCTGGGCACAGTGGTTGGAAAAGAATCATCACCGATCGGAAGGCTTGTGGTTGCGGCTGGCGAAAAAGGGATCAGGCCTGAAGTCGGTTTCATACCACGAAGCACTGGAGATTGCGCTTTGCTACGGATGGATCGATGGCCAGAAGAAGGCTGAAAGCGACCAAGCGTGGCTACAAAGATTTCTTCCCAGATCTGAAAAAAGCATTTGGTCGAAGATTAATCGACAAAAAGCACTTTTGTTGATCGCGCAGGGCAGAATGAAGGCTGCGGGTTTGGAAGCAATCAACGCTGCCAAGAAAAATGGGAACTGGGAATCGGCATACGATTCGCCCAGAGGGGCCGGAGTGCCGGAGGATCTGCAGGCGGCGCTGAACGCGAATCCAGCGGCGCGGGAGTTTTTCTTGTCGCTGGACAGAGCGAACCGCTACGCGGTGCTGTTTCGAATCCAGACCGTCAAAAAGGCCGCCACTCGGGCCGCAAAGATTCGCCAGTTCATAGAAATGCTCGAGAGAAACAAAAGGATTCACGAGCCCCGCAAAGCGCGTCTCTCCGCGGAATAAAGCGAACAACGATGCCCAGCGTCAAAATCATCGGAGGCGGACTGGCGGGATCGGAAGCAGCGTGGCAGTGTGCGCGGCGAGGCCTAGACGTGGAACTGTTCGAGATGCGGCCCATGCGGTCGACACCGGCACACCAGACTGCAGATTTTGCGGAACTGGTATGTTCGAACTCACTGAAATCGGACTCCGAGAATACGGCTCCATGGCTGCTGAAGGAAGAGATGAGGCGAGCCCAGTCGCTGCTGTTGGAGATGGCACGTGAGTGCGCGGTTCCCGCGGGGCATGCGTTGGCGGTGGATCGGGTAACCTTCGCCGCGAAGGTGACCGAGGCGATTTCACGCGAGCCCCGAATTACGGTGCAGCGGGAAGAAGTTACGCGGATCGACGCGCACGACATTACCGTCATTGCCACCGGACCGCTGACTTCGGAAGCGCTGGCTGCCGAGATTGCACGGCTGAGTATTGACGCGCAAGAATCAACGCTGGAGTGGGCGAGCCGCCCGCCCCCAAACGATCCCGCCCAACACGAGGCCCACCTATATTTTTACGACTCGATCAGTCCGATTGTGGAGGCGGACTCGATTGACATGTCGCGGGTGTACATGGCGGCGCGCTATGACAAAGGATCGGCGGACTACATCAATTGTCCTATGTCGCGGGAGGAATACGATCAGTTCTACGATGCGCTGCTGGCCGCGCAGTCGGTAGAGGAGCGCGATTGGGAGAAGCTAAATTATTTTGAAAGCTGTTTGCCGATTGAAGAGATTGCGCGCCGCGGGCGGGATACACTGCGGTTTGGCCCCATGAAACCCGTCGGACTGAAGGATCCGCGCACCGGCCGAATGCCTTATGCAGTGGTGCAATTGCGGCAGGAAAATCTGCGGGCGGATTCCTACAACCTGGTGGGATTTCAGAATCATCTGAAGTTCGGAGAGCAGGCGCGAGTGCTGCGTATGATTCCGGGCCTGGCAAATGCGCGGTTTCTACGCTACGGCCAGATTCATCGCAATACTTACATCAACAGTCCTGCGCTGCTGTGCGAGACGCTGCAGATGAAGGCTCATCCGCGAGTTTTATTCGCCGGACAGATTTGCGGCGTGGAAGGCTATGTGGAGTCGATCGCAACCGGCCTAATCGCGGGAATGAATGCCGCGGCCATGACGCTCGGTGCCGAACCGGTACCACCGCCGCGAGCCTCGGCGTTCGGGTCGCTGACGCATTACGTAACTCATGCAGATACGAAGAACTTCCAGCCGGCGAACATCACTTTTGATCTTTTGCCTGCTCTGGAAAAAAAGATTCGCGATCGCAAAGAGCGCCACCGAGTGCAGTGCGAGTTGGCGCTGAACGAATTTGATAAGTGGATGGATCTGGTCGGAGCAACGGCGGCGAGAAGCTGAATCGCAGAAAGCAGCAGAGAACGGCGGCCGAGAGCGTGGAAAAATGGGAGCGACAATCCAACTTGAGATTCGTCGTGCCAGTCCGGATTAGCACGACACCACGTTTCCAAATAGTTGAGCGCATCTCGCTGGCTAGATTATTCGGCCCTGAGGGGCACTTTTCCTGCAACAATGCGCTTCTTCGGTACGTATCCATATACTGAGCGGGCAGGAAATGGCGCGGCAAGCTTACTTTGACCGTCGAGCTGCGTCCAATCAAAGAAGCGCGATGACTTTGCGGGATCTCATTGTCGATGTGGTCCGCACCTTGTGGGCCCACAAACTGCGAGCGTTCCTCACCATGTTCGGCATCGCGTGGGGGATCGTATCGATCGTGCTGATGGTGGCGGCTGGCGAAGGTTTGCGCAAGGGACAGGAAGAACAGTCAAGGATGCTGGGCAAGGACGTAATGATCGTTTTCCATGGCCGCACCAGCCTGCAGGCGGGCGGAACGCATGCAGGGCGGCTGATCCACTGGAAAGATGAGGATGTACCGGTGGTGCAGGCCGAGGCGATGGATTGCGAATATGCCATCCCCGAACTGGAGCAGGAGACCGTTTTAACCCACAGCAACTTCAACAATGCGTCGTTCACCGTAACCGGATCGTATCCGCAGTTTAGTTCGATTCGTAGTCTGAGCGTGGGATTGGGACGCTTCTATGACTGGAGTGACATGCGCGAGGCGAGACGCGTGGCATTTCTGGGATCGGATGCCGCCAAGCAGCTATTCCCCGGGCGCAACCCGGTGGGCGAAAACGTTTATCTGAATGATTTCCCTTTCGTCGTGATTGGCGTGATGGAAAAAAAGAAGCAAGACTCCAGCTATGACGGTTGGGACGTCAACAAAGTCTTTATTCCATTCTCCGCAATGCGGCGTGACTTCCCCGACAAACCGCCGGGAACGCCCACGACTTTTGATCAATTGCTGGTTACGCCGAAATCGGTGGAACAGCACGAGGCTTGCAAACACGAAGTGAGGGTCGCCCTGGCGCGCATGCATCGCTACGATCCGAACGATAAGGAAGCCTGCCCCATCTGGGATACGGTGCAGGAGGCCAAAGCATTCCGGCAGATGACCGACGGAATGAGATATTTTCTGGGCGCGGTCGGAATTGTGACGCTGCTCCTGGGCGGCATTGGCGTGATGAATGTGATGCTGGTGGCGGTGCGCGAGCGGACGCGCGAAATCGGAGTGCGGAAGGCGATTGGCGCGCCCGCAGGCACGATCCTGCGGCAATTCTTTGTTGAAGCTGTGATCATCGCATTGCTCAGCGGGGCAATTGGCCTGGGAGTGGCATTCGGATTCTGCGCTCTGGTGAACTTGTTACCCATGCCGGATTTTTTTGCGGGCCTGATTCCGGACTGGACTTCCGGCCTTGTCGCGGCTGGTTTGCTGGGCGCCATTGCCGTGGGTGCGGCGTTGTATCCGGCGCGGAGAGCGGCGTCGATTGATCCCATTGAGGCGTTGCGCTATGAGGCCGGCGGATAGGGAAATAGGCCGAGCATGCTCATCGAAATTATTCTCGAAGCCTGGATCGCTCTGCAGCGAAACCTGACGCGCAGTTTCCTCACGATGCTGGGAATCGTCTGGGGCATAGCCACGGTTACGCTGCTGATCGCCTACGGCAGCAGTTTTCGCAGCATCCTGGTGCATGGGTTCGACGCATTCGGAAAGAGCGTGGTGATTTGTTGGCCGCAGCAGACCAGCGAGCAACCCGGCGGCCAGCGCGCCGGGAAAAAAGTTGTCGTCGAACAAGCCGATGTAGATATGGTGAAAGCCACGGCGCCGTTGGTGAAACATGTATGCCGCGAAACCGTCAACCGGCCAGGAATTTCCTACGGCGACCGCATGGTGGGTACGGCGGCGGTTCGAGGGGTTTGTCCAGAGTACGGCGAGATGCGCAACGAAGTTCCTTCCGCGGGACGCTGGATCGATGCGGGCGACGAACTGGAGCGGCGGCGCGTGATTTTTCTTGGCGGACGCATCAAGGAACAACTCTTCAGCGGGCGGCCGGCAGTAGGCGAGACAGTGGAAGTTGGAGGAGTGCGCTTCACGGTGGTTGGCGTGATGGCGCGCAAGATTCAGCTCAGCAACTATTTCAGCAGTGACGACGATTCGGCGTGGATTCCATACTCCACCGCCGGGGATCTGTGGAACACTCGCTACGCGGCTGTGCTCCTGTTTGAACCTCTCGCGCCGCAGTTTGAGAAGAAGGCGATGGCACAAGTATTGGCCGCCGTGGCGACGCGGCAGAATTTTTCTCCTACCGATCCGAAAGCTCTTCAAATGTTCGGGAGGGATGAATTCCGTCCCGTGATCGACGCGCTTACGATCGGACTGCAGGTGCTTCTCGCATTTGTTGGGACGCTGACCCTCGGCATCGGTGGCGTAGGCGTAATGAATATCATGCTGGTTTCGGTGGATGAACGCATCCGCGAGATCGGCCTGCGACGGGCCTTGGGAGCAAGGAAGCGGCACATCAAGTTTCAGTTCCTGGCGGAGACTTTGTTGATCATGATCCTGGGCGGTGCTATCGGCGTGCTCCTCTCCTATTTCATTGCCTGGGCCGTGGGAACGCTACCCATGATGGGGCCATTGTTCGAAGACGACTCCGGGCAGGGTGATATTCACCTGCGAATTTCACTCATGACCGTTATGCTTTCGAGCGCAGTGTTGCTGGTTGTTGGCGTGATCAGCGGGCTGGTTCCTGCCTTTCGGGCGTCAAAGCTGGACCCGGTAGAAGCGCTGAGGTATGAATGAAGACAACAATCGGCGAATTCTCAGCGCGGCTCGACTTGCATGAGCATTCCATATTTCGGCCGGAGAGTGATGAGAGGTTGCGGCTCAACCCGGTGACCGGGGACCAATTGCAGTTTCCATTTCTGCGCCAGCGTAGCCAGAATCAGAACGCCTTCCATCCAGGCAAATGATTCTCCAATGCACTGCCGCGCGCCCGCGCCAAACGGGAAGTAAGTAAATTTCGCGCGCTGGGCTTTGCCTTCTGTCGAGAATCGATCTGGATCGAAACGCAGAGGGTCGGGAAAATATCTGGGATCGCGGTGGGTGACGAACTGGCTGATCAGCACGGTAGTTCGCGCGGGAAGAAAATAATCGCCAAGAGAGAAGTCGTTGCGCGCATAGCGGCCCATGGCCCATGCCGGCGGATAAAGCCGCAGCGACTCTGCCAGCACCATCTCGGTATAACGCAGACGAGGGACATCTTCGAAGCCGGGAAGCCTGCCTTGCAGTACTTCGTCGACCTCTTTGTGAAGTTTACCCTCGCAGCCAGGATTTTCGGATAGCAAATACCACGTCCATGAGAGAGCATTCGCGACGGTTTCATAACCCGCAAGGAAAATAGTTATAACCTGATCGCGCAGAGACTGTCGCGATGCTGCGTCATTGGCCGGAGAAGCAGCAAGCATGAGATCCAGGAGGCTCCCGCGATCGAGGCCGCTTCGCTGGTGCGCGGCAATCATCCGGTAGACCACGGCATCGATACGTTTGCGTGCTTTGACGAACGCGGCCAGGCCCGGCGGCCGCAGATGCACCAACCACTCGGCGGCAGGCAACATCACCAGAAAATTGTAAAGACCCATGATGCGATTGATGGCCGCGGCAAGCTCACAAACTTCCTCTCGCAGATCGGTCGCGAACAACGTACGCGCCACCACGTTGAGCGTGAGATGCATCATGTCGATGGAGATATCGCGCCGCTCCCCGGCACGCCAGGAATCGCGGATGCGCGCCGCTTCCTCCACAATGATGCCGCCGTATTCGCCAATCCGTTGCCGGTGGAAGGCGGGCTGCGCCGCCAGCCGTTGCGCGCGGTGCGCCGCGCCTTCACTGGTGATCATGCCCTCGCCAAGCAACATTTTAGTGCGCTGTACGGTGCGCTCCTTGATGAAATTGTCATTCTGAACCACCAGCACTTCCCGCATGTACTCGGGATGGTTCAGAAAAACAATGTGATGAGGCCCGATCTTGTAATGCGCGATGTCGCCGTAGGTCTCAGCCAGGTGTTGAAAAAGAAGGATGGGATTTGCCGGACGAAATTTGCGAAGCGCGAACCACAAGAGATTGCGCTGAAAGCCGGGCGGAAAGCTGTAACCTATACTTTTGCCAGAATGCTCCCGCACCTCGGGTTGTCGTACCGCTGTCCCCATCCTGTTAGTTTACGACGGGGCGCGGGTCACAGGGTTGGAGTTACAGCTGAGACGAGTGTCAACAAAATCTAGTTCGTTTGCTTCTGCAATTGATCGAGCGCGGCGAGAACATCTTCACTGTGCCGGCCGGGGTCAACATTGGTGTACGCTCTTGCGACTTTGCCGGTCGGGTCGATGAGGAAGGTATGCCGCGCCGCAAATTTTGCCACTCCGAGGTTCGTCAGCGACCCATACTCCCTGCTGACTTTGCCGTCGCGGTCGGCTAAGAGCTTGAAATTCAAACCCTCCTTCGCGCAGAACTTCTTGTGTGAGTTTACGCTGTCCACGCTCACACCCAGAACCACGGAGTTGCGCTGATCGTACTTTGATTGATCGGCCTGAAAGTTGTGCGCTTCCCGCGTGCAACCCGGAGTCTGGTCTTTGGGATAAAAATAGAGGACGATCCACTTTCCGCGATAATCCTGCAAGCTGACTGAAGTACCGTCCTGTGAGAACAGGGTGAAATCCGGCGCGGTGCTGCCCGTGCTGGGAACTGCCTCGCGTGAACCCGAGAACAGGCGCGGAACCACGAATATAATGACGACCAGGACCAGCACGAGCAGCGTTATTTTCAACATTCAGTCCTCCGGTAGGCACCTCGCTTGAAGTTTCAGCAACGCCGGACTCTCGCATGCATACATACGTTTAGCATTGTAGAACGTTTGGCCCTCGACCTTCGTCCAGCAAGATTCCTCATAATTGAATATCATGGGGTGTTCAGCATAATCAGACGGAGAGATTAGACGTGGCTCAGACGGAAACTGACGGTCAAGAGGTATTGGAAACGCGAGAGTGGGTTGACTCGCTGGACTATGTGCTGTCCAAGGGTGGCCCGGTACGCGCAGGGCGGCTGATTCAGCAACTGGCGCTGCATGCGCGGCGCGCCGCGGGAGTCAACCTTCCGTTCTCGGCGACCACTCCTTATCAAAACACAATTCCCTCTCCGCAACAGGCGCCGTTCCCCGGAAGTCAGGAAATGGAGCGCCGCATTAAGAGCCTGGTGCGCTGGAACGCTCTCGCCATGGTGGTACGGGCCAATAAAATTCAGGAAGGCATTGGCGGGCACATTTCCACGTTTGCTTCGGCCGCCACTTTGTACGAGGTTGCTTTCAATCATTTCTTTCAAGCTCGCACCGAAAGCGGCGACCGCGATTTCGTTTACTTTCAAGGCCACGCCGCGCCCGGCATTTACGCTCGCGCTTATCTCGAAGGCCGCATCCCTAAAGAGAAGTTGGAAAACTTCCGCCGTGAATTGAAGCCGGGAGGAGGGTTGAGTTCCTACCCTCACCCTTGGCTGATGCCGAATTTCTGGGAGTTTCCCACGGTTTCGATGGGCTTGGGCCCAATCCAGGCGATCTACCACGCGCGCTTTATCCGGTATCTGGAGAATCGCGGCCTCAAACAATCCACCGGCGGCAAGGTTTGGGCGTTTCTGGGCGATGGCGAAATGGACGAGCCGGAATCCCTGGGATCCATCACCCTGGCATCACGCGAGAATCTGGACAACCTGATTTTCGTAGTGAACTGCAACCTGCAGCGTCTCGACGGACCGGTTCGCGGCAACGGAAAAATCATTCAGGAACTCGAGGCGATCTTCCGCGGCGCGGGATGGAACGTTATCAAGTGCATCTGGGGCTCGGACTGGGACAGCCTGATCCGCGCTGATCGTGACGGGCTGCTGGTAAGGCGTCTGGGGGAAATCAGCGACGGCCAGTATCAGAAATATTTTGTGGAGAGTGGGGCATACTTCCGCCAGAATCTTTTCGGCACAGACCCGCGGCTGCTGAAAATGGTCGAACATCTTTCCGACGAGCAGTTGGCGCGCATGCGGCTGGGCGGGCACGACCCCATCAAGGTGCATGCCGCATACCGAGCGGCGGTGGATCACAAAGGCGCTCCGACCATCATTCTGGCTAAGACGATCAAGGGCTATGGGCTGGGCGAGGCTGGCGAAGGCAAGAACATCACGCACCAGCAAAAAAAGCTGAATGAAGAAGAGTTGGAGTTGTTCCGTTCGCGTTTCGGAATTCCGATTCCCGACCATGAACTGCAGAACGCGCCGTTCTACCGACCCTCCGACGACAGCGCCGAAATCAAGTACATGCAGGCGCGCCGCCAACAGCTTGGCGGATACATGCCGCAAAGAAAAGTGCTCGCCACGCCGCTGAAGCCAATTCCGGAATCGCACTTTGAGGAATTCTACAAAGGCACGGACGGACGGGAAGTCGCTACCACCATGGTTTTCGTGCGGCTGCTGGGAAAGCTGCTGCGCGATCCGGAGTTGGGCAAACTCATCGTCCCTATTATTCCCGACGAAGCTCGCACTTTTGGCATGGAGGCGTTGTTCCGCCAGGTCGGAATCTACTCCAGCGTGGGTCAGCTCTACGAGCCGGTCGATATGGACACGCTGCTTTATTACAAGGAAGCGAAGAATGGACAGATTCTGGAGGAGGGGATTACCGAAGCCGGATCGATGTGCTCGTTTATCGCGGCGGGCACGGCCTATGCGAACCACGGCATCAACACGATTCCCTTCTTTATTTATTATTCGATGTTCGGGTTCCAGCGCATCGGCGATCTCATCTGGGCGGCGGCTGATATGCGCTGCCGCGGATTTCTGGTTGGGGGCACCGCCGGACGAACCACACTGGCCGGCGAGGGCTTGCAGCATCAGGATGGCCACAGCCACGTCCTGGCTTTGCCCGTTCCCAACTTACTGGCCTACGATCCGGCATTCGCGTATGAAATTGCCATCATCATTCAGGATGGCATCAAGCGCATGTATGTGGATCAGGAATCGATTTTTTACTACCTCACCGTGACCAATGAGCCGCTTGCCATGCCCGAGATGCCGAAGGATGGCAACGTCCGCGAAGGCGTGCTGCGCGGCCTCTACCGCTTCAAGGCCGCGGATGCGCCGGAGGCCAAGCTGCGCGCTCAACTGCTGGGCAGCGGGACCATCATGTACGAGGTGCTGAAGGCGCAGACAATTCTGCGGGAAAAATATGGCGTGGCTGCGGATGTGTGGAGCGTGACCAGTTACAAAGAACTCTACCGCAATGCCAACGATTGCGAACGCTGGAACCTGCTGCATCCTGGCGATACGGTGAAGGTTCCCTTCATCACTCAGACTTTGAAGGATGCGTCCGGGCCGTTCATCGCTGCATCTGATTACATGAAGGTGCTGCCGGAATCTCTGGCGAAGTGGGTACCCGGGCAACTGGTCTCGCTCGGGACGGATGGCTTTGGCCGCAGTGAAAGCCGCGCCGCGCTGCGCGATTTTTTCGAGGTCGATGCGAAACACATTGTGCTGGCCACGCTGGGGGCGCTGGTGCGGGAAAAGAAAATCGGCGTTGACATCATGAAGAAGGCGATTCAGGACCTCGGAATCAATCCCGAGAAGCTAAACCCGGCCATCAGTTGAACTCCGCGGCGCGAACCGAAAACAGGCAAGGAATGGAATCAGTGATCGAATTCAAACTTCCCGCACTCGGTGAAAATATTGAACAGGGCGACTTGGTGCGCCTTATGATTGCGCCCGGTGCGACGGTCAACGAGGGCCAGGCGGTCATGGAACTCGAAACCGATAAGGCAGTCGTGGAAGTGCCTTCGTCAGTGAGCGGCACCGTGAAGGAAATTCTGGTTAAAGAAGGCGACAAGATCAAGGTTGGCCAGATAGTTTTCACTGCGGACAACAAAGGAACATCCGCCGCGGCAGCGCGCGAAACTCCGCGGCAAAAAGATCCCGAACAGGAAGCTACACCCACGCCGCAACGGGAGCAGCCCACATCCGCCGATGCGGCTGCCACACAATCCTTAAAAGCGGAACCCGTTGCGCAATCACCCTCCGCATCTCAGCCCACTCGGCAACGAACGCGATCCACCGACACCCCGGCCGCCGGCGAATTCCGCCTGCAGGAACTCGGAGAAAACATTTCACAAGGCGACCTCGTGCGCTTGATGATTTCACCCGGCGCCAAGGTTTCCGAAGGCCAGCCGGTCATGGAACTCGAAACCGATAAAGCCGTCGTCGAAGTTCCGTCGTCCGTCAGCGGCATTGTGAATGAAGTGAAGGTGAAAGAAGGCGAGAAGATCAAAGTTGGGCAGTTAATTTTCACGCTGCAAGGTGCGGTGCCTTCGCCATCCGGAACCGTGCGTCCCCAAAACCGTCCTGTCGAACACGTCTCTGGACAGCATGGCGCGCGCCTCGCATTCCAGGCCGCAATTCGCGCCGAAGGTAAAACCGAGGAACAGGCTCTGCCGCCCGATCAGCCACAACCGCGTCCGGCTGCGTTCTCCATGCCGGTGCAACTCGGCAAGGTCGCCGGAACGGAACACCGCGAACCGGTGCCCGCGGCTCCGCACACGCGCCGGCTCGCCCGCGAACTCGGGGTCGACATTTATGAAGTCAAAGGCACAGGGCCGGGCGGACGCATCAGTGAGGACGATGTCAAAGCCCATGCCAAGGCAGCTCTGACCGCCCTTGCCACCGCCGCGCAGGCTCCGCCTCGCGCCGGACACTTCATCGAACCGAAGCTTCCCGATTTCGCCAAGTGGGGAAAGATCGAGCGCGTTTCCATGCGCGGAGTTCGCCGCAAGACGGCGGAACATCTGGCGGAATCATGGAACACGATTCCGCACGTCACGCAACATGATCGCGCCGACATCACCGAGCTCGAGCAGTTGCGGGCGCGCTTCGCTCCCAAGGCCGAACAGGCCGGCGGCAAGATGACGGTGACCGCGATTGCACTGAAAGTTTGCGCCGCGGCGCTGAAAGTCTTCCCTCAATTCAACGCCACCATCGATATGGCGAAAGAGGAAATCGTTTACAAACAGTACATTAATATCGGAGTAGCGGCGGATACCGATCGGGGCTTGCTGGTTCCGGTAATCCGCGACGTGGACAAGAAAAATATCGTCGAACTGGCGGTCGAACTGTCGCAGCTTTCGCAGAAAGCGCGGGATAAGAAAATTACCGTCGCTGATATGGAGGGCGGCACTTTCACCATCACCAACCTCGGCGGCATCGGCGGCACGGCATTCACCCCCATCGTGAATCATCCTGAAGTCGCCATCCTTGGGCTTTCGCGTTCGCGGATGGAGCCGGAGTGGATTGGCGGAAAGTTTGAACCACGGCTCATCCTCCCGCTTTCGCTTTCCTACGATCATCGCCTGATTGATGGCGCGGACGCCGCACGTTTTCTGCGCTGGATCGCGGAAGCCTTTGAGCAGCCGTTTTTGCTCTCGGTTCAAGGCTAACTTCGGCGAGCGAACCCAACGAAAGTCACCTCATGAACGAACCTCTCAACCAAACGCCGGAAGCCACTCCCGAAGGAATTAAGCGGTTGCACATCGCCGTAATCGGCGGCGGACCAGGCGGCTACGCCGCCGCATTCCTGGCCGCTGATCTCGGTATGCAAGTTACGCTCATCGACCCCGAACTGAATCCCGGCGGCGTGTGTCTCTACCGCGGCTGCATTCCTTCCAAAGCGCTGTTGCACGTCGCCAAACTGATTGAAGAATCTCGGCAGGCCAGGAATTGGGGAATCGACTTTCCTGCGCCGAAGATCGACCTCGCGCGCCTGCGCAATTGGAAAGAAAGCGTAGTGAAGAAACTCACAGGGGGCCTGGGACAACTTTCCAAACAGCGTCACGTGGAATACATCCAGGGCCGCGCCGCATTCGAGAGTTCCACGACGCTGCGGATTACTAAAGCGGATTCCACCCAGGTCGACCTCAGCTTTGACCGCGTCATTATCGCTACCGGCTCGCGTCCTGCCATCATTCCAGCTCTGAAGCTGGATTCACCGTGCATGATGGATTCGACCGGCGCCCTCAATCTCGAAGACATTCCCGGCAGCCTTCTGGTGGTGGGCGGCGGATACATTGGCCTGGAACTCGGTTCGGTGTATGCCGCTCTCGGAACGCGCGTCACCGTGGTTGAGATGTTGCCCGGCCTGCTTCCCGGTGCGGATCGCGATCTGGTTCTTCCGCTACACAAACGTTTGGAGAAGATGTTCGAGACAATTCTGCTGAACACCACGGTCGCCTCGCTGAAAGAAGAAGGCTCCGGAATTCGTGCTTCGTTCGAAGGCGCTGCAGTACAGGAAAAAGATCGCGACAAAGTTTTTGATCGCGTTCTCGTTTCCGTGGGACGCAAGCCAAACTCCGAAATCCCCGGGCTTGAGAAAACGCAAGTGCGCGTGAACTCGCGCGGGTTTATCGAGGTGAACAAGCAATTGCAAACCGCCGATCCCTCCATTTATGCCATTGGCGACGTGGTTGGCGAACCCATGCTGGCGCACAAGGCTTCGCATGAAGGACGGGTTGCCGTCGAGGCCATCGCTGGGCACAAGGTCGCATTCGAACCTAACGCGATTCCCGCGGTGGTATTCACCGATCCGGAAGTTGCCTGGTGCGGTCTCACCGAAACTCAGGCGGAAAAAGAAAAACGCGAAGTCAAGGTTGCGAAATTTCCCTGGGGCGCCTCCGGCCGCGCGATTACACTCGACCGTCCGGAAGGAGTGACGAAACTGCTGGTTGATCCGCACACCGAGCGCGTTCTCGGCGTGGGCATTGTCGGAGCCGGCGCCGGCGAACTGATTGCCGAAGGCGTGCTGGCCATCGAGATGGCGGCGCTCGCCAGCGATGTAGCCATGACCATCCATCCGCATCCCACATTGTCTGAAACCGTGATGGAGTCCGCGGAAGTTTTTTTTGGCACCAGCACGCATGTGTTCCGCCCCAAGCGCGCGTAATCTGGGGAAGCAAACCATGTCTACTTTTTTCAAAGGTATTGCCTTTCTCACCGTAACTCTGGCGGTCTGCCTGCCACTCTCCGCCCAGGGCGCGCTGGGTGCTCTGCTGCAGTCACCAGCACCCGCGAGCGCTTCTGCGAAAACCTCTTCCGACCCGCTGGGCCGCGACACGCCATACGGCACGGTTTTCGGATTTCTGCAGCAGGCGGAAAAAGGCAACTACAGCGTCGCCGCTCAATATCTGCAGATGAGCGCCTCACGGCGACAGGCGGAAGGCGCGACCGCGGCGGAGGATCTGAAAGAAGTAATGGACCGCGCGTATTCCGGCACTCTGGGGAGCAAGCAGGCAGAGGGCGAACCGCAGGAAAGCGAAGGTGTGCCCGCGGGCCGGCAGAGGCTGGGAACCATATCGTCCGGCGATGTGGAAGCTAATCTGGAACTGGTTCGAGTTTCCGATTCCAGCGCGGGGAAAATCTGGCTGATCTCTTCCGATACTCTCGCGAAACTCCCCGAACTCTACGATCAGGTCAGCGCGCGGAAAGTGGAATCACGATTGCCGCAATGGATGGTGAAGTATCAGCCGGCTGGGATGCCTTTGTGGCAGTGGCTGGCTCTGGTGCTGCTGATTCCAGTGGCGGCGGGGGCTGGCTGGCTGATCTTAGTGGTGCTGCAAATCCCCGTGGGATGGTGGGCTCAGCGGCATGGCCATGCCGAACTGGCAGCGCGCTCAGTATCCGGGCCGGCATGGCTTCTCGCCGGTACGATCATTCACCGGATGCTCGCGCGCTACCTGGGCATGCCCCTGCTCCAGCGCCACTATTATTTCCAGTTCGTTGAGGTCGCGGTCATTATCGGGGCCAACTGGATTCTGTGGCGGATAGTTCGCTGGTTTTTGCAGAGCGTGCGAAATCAGGCGCTGGCCCGTGGCCACGGAGGCACGGGTTCGCTGATGCTGTTGGGCGAACGCCTGATCAAGGCTTTCATTTTCGTGATGGCGCTGTTTTTCGTCCTTGGTGTGCTGGGTTTCAACCTGACGACAGCTCTGGCCGGCGTGGGCATTGGAACTCTGGCCATTGGCTTTGGCGCGCAGCAGACCATCGCGAATTTATTCGGCGGCGTTGCGGTGTTGGGCGATGAAGTAATTCGCGTGGGGGACGTTTGCAAGTTCGGCGACCGCACGGGAACAGTCGAGGATATTGGCCTTCGCTCCACTCGCGTGCGCACCGAAGAAAGAACGCTGTTAGCCATTCCCAACGGCACCGTGGCGACCATCAACGTGGAGAATCTGAGCCGCCGCGACAAGATGCTTTTCAAAACTGTCCTGGGCCTGCACACGGACACGTCACAGGAACATGTCAGTGCCGTGCTTTCCGAAATACGCCGCGTGCTGAGCGGCAATCCCAAGATCGAGAGCAATTCGATTCGCGTGCGGTTAATTGAACTTACCGCCAGCGCTCTTAATGTGGAGTTGGTTTGTTACATATTGACCCGGGATTTCAACGAATTCGCAGCCGTGCGGGAAGACGTGTTGCTGCACATCATGAACCTGATAGAGGACTCCGGAGCCAGTCTCGCATCCTCATCGCAGACGCTATATCTGAGCCCGGATCCCGCCCCTCCTCAACAGAAAAGCGAGGCTGAGAGCAGGAGAGAAACCGAGTCGCCTCAACGAAAACAACAGTCTTCGCCAGCCACTACCGATGAAGACGTTGCCTCCAACCGCGTCTCGACCGATCGCGCGCGTTTGGAATCGGCACTGCGTAACCGGCAGCAAGGTGACGGAAAGAATGCCAGGAAAGACGATTAGACTTTAATTCTCCGTCGTGCGGCAAACCAAAGAAGGTAGCGGTGTGTCGGATAGTAAATCACGGCGGGAACAATGATTAGGTACATCGCCAGATATAAAAATCCAGGCACCGCGTGCTGTTCGCGAAAGAAAGGTCCACGAGCCCAATTCACATCGTATTGCGGACGCCAGAAATAATTGATTGGAACTACGGTCCACGCGGTCAGCGTCTGAAATTTCCACCCTCGCCGGTCGTAGCCTAAACGACTGACCGCCCACAGCAGCAATGGCGGCGTCACGACGTGGAACAAGCTCAGCAATCGAATCGACAGCGGAACATGAGGATCGAACATGTATTCGGTACCCCCGATCAAATGTCGATGGCTGACAAGTGTGCCTGCCAGATCAATGGTGAATAGAGTCTGGAACAGCAGCAGCCCGCAGGCCTGCCAGGAAAATATCAGCGCACTTTCCAGCCAGAGACCGGCAGCGATAAACAGATTGCCGAGATCGCAGAAGAATAGAAAATTCTGCGGGCCATACTGCCGCCAGTACAAAGGTATCCAGACGATTACGCACACGGTCCAAACAACTTTGAGCCAGAGTGGGAGGCGCATGACAGGGTATTGTATGCGTGACCACCGCGAGATGTCCGAAGCCCCGAAAGCGCCGTCTGGCAAGGCAAAAGCAGCCTAAGCGCAATTACCACCGTAACTTGATGCGGCTTACCGGTGTACCTACGATGAAATCAATATGGGTTACCAAGCACTCCTCTTCTGTCCGGATGAGAAGACGGCTCGCACCGTAACGCAGGTTCTCAGCGAGTTGGACTTCGAAGTAGTTTCCTGCACTGAACCCTTCGGCGCGGTCAAGAAATTGATGGGCGAGCACTTCGATGCCGTCGTCGTGGATTGCGACAACGAGCAGAATGCTACGCTGCTTTTTAAGAGCGCACGCAACGCCCCGAACAACCAATCGGCTCTGGCGGTCGCGGTGGTCGAAGGGCAGGCGGGAGTAGCGAAGGCATTTCGGATCGGTGCGAACCTGGTTCTAACCAAACCCATTAATGTGGAGCAGGCGAAAGGTACGTTACGGGTTGCGCGAGGACTGCTGCGCAAGAACGAATCCGCGAAACTCAGCGCCACCTCAACACCTGCAACGGCGAAGCCTGCGACTCCTGCGCCATTGCGTGCGCCTGGAAAGCCAGTACTCGTCCCGAGTGTTTCTACAACGGCTTCGGCTTCGGCCGCGAGTCCGCTTGTTCCGCCCAGCGTGCCGCCGCAAAAGCCGGTTGCGCCACCGAGCTTTGCCGCGTCCGCGTCCGCGTTCAGCGCGAGTCCTGAGTCCGAAGAACCCGCTAAGGAAACTTCAGCAGCATCGAGTGCGGGGCTGTCGGTAGTGGCCTCGGCGGGCGCTGCCAGTGCGGCGGCTCCGGCGCGGGAGGTAAGGGCGAACATTGCAGCGCCGGACAAACCTTCGACAGTTATTTCGGAAGCGGAAACTCCGATTGAGAAAGGCGCGGTTAGCCTGGAAAGTTCCGCGGTTGAGGCGAGTGCGTCGCCTGCACCTTCGTTCACCTTCGGAGGTACGGTCGAGGCTGGAAGCAAATCCGCAAGCGGCGGCAGCAAGAAGGCTGTGCTGGCGGTAGCTGCGGTGGTGGTGGTCGCAGTAGCCGGTTATTTCGGGTGGACACAATTCGCTCATCCGAATGGAGCGGTAACTACTTCCGCGCCAGTAGCCGCGCGACCGGTGCCGACTGCTACCGCTCAACAAGCTGCTCCGAGTGCGGTGGCGACAGCGCCAGAACCCGCTATTTCCTCGAAAGTAACATCTTCGGCCACGGCGGAGAAGCCGACTGCGAAGGTTGCTGCGGAAACGCACAAGGGCAAGACCAACGCTGAAACGGACTCTCCAAAAAATACAGCGGCAGTTGTCGCGGAGAATAAGGCTCCAGCGACGGCGGAGGTTTCGCAACCCATCGTGGTGAAGAAAGGCGCGGCGCAAACTGCGCGTGGAAAATCTTCGCTAACCAGCGATGCGCCGGCTCTAAACATCACAGCGGTTGCCGGGGCGGGCAACGGCGGAACGCTGCCGGATCTGCTGGGTAATTCGAGCAGCGCGCCGGCTCCGGTGCTGCAGAGGCTGAGCGTTTCGCAGGGAGTTTCGCAGGGATTGCTGATTAAGAAGACGCCGCCTACGTATCCCTCGAGTGCTTTGCGCATGCGAGTGGAAGGGTCGGTGCAACTGCTGGCAACGGTCTCGAAGAATGGCGACATTTCCGCGGTGAAGATTGTGAGTGGAGATGCGAACCTGGCGCGGGCCGCGGCCGATGCGGTGAAGCAGTGGAAGTACAAACCGTATCTGCTGGATGGCAATCCGGTGGAGATCCAGACACAGGTTACGGTGAACTTCAAGCTGCCTCGATAGACTCTCAGTGGTCTCTACAGTTCGCAGTGGTTGATTGCCTGCCCAGGACTTCTACTCGTCCCTAGCGTCATCCTCTCTGCTTGTTCCTGTCTACGAGATCCACCTGCGCATTTCCGCCTTGTAATTAATCTGCATGCAGTCGGCTGGGGAGGGCTGCGCCGGAGCGTCAATCACTTTGATCTGGGTCTAGTACCCCCTCCCCCCCTCCCCCCTCCGCGATGAAAAGCCTTGCTGGGCGCGGGTTTCGCAAAAACGCGTCTGCAAAGTACGTTTTGCAAAGGAGTTACTGGCAAAATACGTCCGATAAAGGACTTAGGTACGTTCATTACCTGGCTGTATTTACCGTCAGTGCTTTGACCATGATGAAGTGATTTTGGGCGGAGGGCAAGGTTGGATGTCACAGCGGGG
>PKVZ01000128.1:25058-38101 GCA_003131635.1 Acidobacteriaceae bacterium | reverse complement strand
GCCCTACGGCACCCTTCGGCTCCGCTCAGGGCAGGCTGGAACTCGTGCCCTTCCCGATCTGCCGACGCAAGCGGACGAATCTTCGGGTCAGCTTTGGAGCGGGTGCGGCTGCTCTGCGGTTTCTCTGGGCTGGGATGCAAGCTAGTTGCTGGCGACCTTCCGTCCTGCCCCCGGATTTCTTCTTCCCGGATTTCTTCAAAGAAAGTTGCCACGCAGGAAACGATTTGAAGTTGGTTCGCACTATGCCTATGTGATCTCGATCCGCGGCAGCTGCTGGCATGAAAACCACGGATTTCTGCCGGGATATGGCAATGGAAGGCGCAGGTGCTGGTACGTGGGTGGGGTTCGCACTGCAATGTGAAATCGATGGCTCAGGTTCACGGATCGTGAGCACCGGGTCAGCTGAATGTGACGGATGGCGAGAAGATGCAGCGCTCCGGCAACAATATGAGGAGGGGTGTCATGAAAAAGTTCTCCAAAACGGCGAATAAGCCACCAAGGACTCCGCAATCACCTAAGGGCGACACCATATCCGCCTTCGACATCCATCAGAATCCAGCCGGTCCTGTGACTTTGACAGATAATGGCGGCCCGGTGCTGACCAACGTCGAGGTGGTTGTGATTTTCTGGGGCAGTTACTGGGGCAGCACCTCCCCGGCTCCGGCGGTTTCAGCCGATACCTATTACCAGTGCTTCACAGGAATCGTTACCGGCCCCTATATGACGGGGTTGGAGCAATACCGGGGCGTGGGCCCAGGCACCATGCTTGGCCAATTCGTGAACACAACGCCACCCGATCCAGCGAACCCCTATAGCAACAGCGATGTGGAGACGATGCTCACCAACTATTTGCAGAACAACTCGTCGTGTCCTCCGCCACTGGCAGGGCACAACCGGTTTTATGCCGTGGTGACGCCGCCCAATATCGGGAACACCCTGGGGGCTGAAGGCGAGCATCTTAACTTCACCTATAACGGGGTCCAGGCCTTTTATGCATGGATCACCGACGATGGCCAAGGCTTGACTCAAGGCACGTCGAACGGTGTGGTGAACACCTTCTCGCACGAATTGGCGGAAGCCTGCACAGATCCTCTGCTCAGCAGCTTTCTGACCAGCGGCGGCGACGGAGGCGACGAAATCGGCGACGCCTGCAACAACGAATTCGCCATCGTTCAGATGAACGGGGTGAGCTGCAACGTGCAGTGCTATTGGAGCGAGGCCGACAACGCCTGCATCATCCCACTGGGCGCGCTCTCGTTTCTCGTCAACAAAAACACATTCGGCAAAGATGAAGTTCAGGACGCAATCAACACCAGCAATGGAGTATTTTCCTCGGCCTTCTGGCTGGTGCTTGAAGATTTCAGCATCAACACGTTCAACAACTTCCAGGTCACCATTCCGACGCCGACGGGCCCGTTCGCCAGCGTCGCCGGCGTCACCATCACGCCTACACCGGCGATGCCCGGCGGCCCAATTCCTGCTCAGCCAATCCCGATTTACGAGGACCCCGCCAACCTAGCCGAGATCCAGAGGATCAGGTTCTCCTTCGATGTGACCTTCGCGAATCCGCTGATCACACCTTTTCCGAGCAGCGGCGGTGTGGAATACACGCTGACGGCCACTTTCCAGAACGCTGGAATCACCGTCCCCGGGGTCAATTCGCAGGACACGATCAACTTCGAACTTCTCTCTGGCGCAGACCCCTATTTCCTGAACATCGATCCCGCCGATGCCCAGGCGGTGTCCTACCTCAGTCAGGACCTGCGGGTATTCACGATGACACAGGGCCAGAGCGCGTTGCCCGGTGACTCCCAGGCGCCCATTTTCACCAGCAGCATGACACCGTATGACTACATCCAGAAGTTGATCGGCTATCTAAACGGAGCCAGCGCCTACACCGTTCCCGGACCGCCGGGCTCGAATGACCCCCTCAACGGACTGCCGGACCAGTCCAACTATGAAACCCAACTTTCCTCGGTCACTCCGCTCACCTCGATGGGCGTGCAGAACTACAACTTCGCCATTGCCCGGGTCCGGCTTCGCAGTGACGTGCAGGGCTCAGCCGGCGAGGCGAGCGCTGTACGGGTGTTTTTCAGGTTGTGGATCGCCCCGTCATTTGACACCGACTTCGACCCTTACACGACGTATCTCAGCACCCCCGGCTATCCGTCGCTGCCGACGAATCCCTTGCCGTCGGCGGCGAACCTGCCCCCAGATCCTACGGGACAGGCGATTCGCACGACGCCGTTTTTCGCCACGGACGCAACCGGCTCGAACGATTACAACTCGGCCGTCTCGAACAACAATATTCAGACGCTGCAGATCCCAATGGTGCCCGGACAAGACAGCGTGTATGGCTATTACGGCTGTTTCCTGGACGTCTATAACTCCTCCAACAACTGCACCTATCCCGGCACGCATCATTGCCTGGTGGCTCAGATTGCCTATGACAACGCGCCCATCCTTTATTCATCCAGCGTGGAGTCGAACCCGGGAAACTGCAGTCAGCTGGCGCAGCGCAATCTGCAGATTACGTCGTCCGATAACCCAGGACCCGCGGCGGCACATCGCGTTCCGCAAGCCTTCGACATACGGCCGAGCGCACAGGTTCTGGACGGTTCTGGAAACATCCTGAACTACCCGGACGAAATGATGATCGACTGGGGCAACACACCGCTGGGCGCGACGGCCTACATCTATTGGCCACAGGTTGCGGCGTCGGATGTGGTATCACTGGCGTCGCGACTCTACACGACACACCAGCTCACCGCGGCCGACAGCTACACCATCAGCTGCCCGGTTGTGAAGGGGGTCACTTACATTCCGATACCCTCGGCGTCAGCGGCCGGAGTGACCTTCGCCGGACTGTTTACTGTTGACCTTCCCCCAGGCGTGAGGAAGGGACAAGAATTCAATATCCTGGTCCGCCGTCTGGCTACCAGAAAGGTCGAGAACATCGTCATACAGGACGTTCCCGCAGGCGCCCCTCGGTCGACGGCTCCGGCTACTCCAACAGCGGCCCTCTCATGGCGCTACGTTACTGGTGCTTTTCAGGTCAAGATACCGGTGGAGACCGCAGCGACCATGCTCGGCCCCGAGGAAAACACTCTGGCGATCATGAAGGCCAGATTACAGGCGATGTCGCCGCTGTATCGCTGGTATCCGGTGGTGCAGCGTTACATTAACTACATTTCGGGAAGGGTGAATGCATTGGGAGGAAATGCCAGCACCATTGCGCCTTCCTTGAACGGGACGCCGATTCAGGTACATCAGGGCGGTCACCCCCATCACCACCACGAGCACAGATACAGAGGCAAAATATCGGGCCTGATGTTCGATCGCTTCGGAGACTTCGAGGGGTTCGTGCTCGACACCGAAGCGTGCGAACACACATTCTTCAATCGCGAACTGGGAGTGAAGAAGCTGGTCGAGCGTGCCTGGCAAGAGCGTCTGCTCGTGACTGTACTTGCCGAGCCCGACGGATGCCACCTGCGTCTGGTGAAAATCATCGTTCAGGAGCCGCCGGCTTTTTTTTGACTCTGATCTGAAGATCGAGGTCGGTCTTCATGCCATGGGGACGCACGCGTTTTCACGAATCATGATCCCTCGGCTTCGCTCGGGATTTCGGCTGCCCTATGGCACCCTTCGGCTCCGCTCAGGGCAGGCTGGAACTCGTGCCCTTCCCGATCTGCTGACGCAAGCGGACGAATCTTCGAGTCAGCTTTGGAGCGGGTGCGGCAAAGTTTCAGGCTTCGGGTTTACGGGTATGTAGCCGCGCCTGAGCATGTGCGCTCGCTTCGCTCGCGGGGCGGACGAATGCGTCCGCCCCTACGTGATGGAACTGCCCACTCAAGCCAAAAGACGGCTTGAATGGGCCACCAGCCAGCCCAAAGCCTGAACTGCTGCGGCATCCAAAGCCCCTGGCGCCGTCTGTTAGGCCGCTTGTTCGTGGGTGTCGGACTCTGTGTGGCCGAGAAGATGCTGGCGGAGTTGTTCGAGTTGTGCGGTTGCCTCCTTGATCTGCGTGGCGCAGGCATAGCCGAGCGGCGGCAAAAATCCGTCGTATTTTTCGAGCAAGAGGCTGGCATTTTCTTCGATGAGTGCGATCTGGGCGCGTGTCTGATCGCCGGCGGAAGACATCAGCCGGATTAGTTTCTCCAGTTCCGAATCGCGCTCGGCTAGTGCTTGTCGGCTTTGTGCGGCTTGCTGTTCGAGTGCACGCTCGTGGAAGCGGATGAGCAGAAAGAGGCCTGCAGTGAGAGCAAGCAAACACAAATTGGCGGCGATGGTTTGCGACATGGCTTGGCTGGAGTTGGCATCCCTCTGTTTTTCGAGTGCGGCGAAGCGGCTGTTTTCCAGGGAAGACAATGAAGACAGCAGAGACCGAGCCTGATCCGAGTATTGTTTACCTTGGTTGGTTTGCACGAGTTGGAAGGCGCGGTGGCGGTATCCCTGCTGGCGCAAAGCGATGGTGCGCTCGATCTCGGCTTGTTTCGAGGCGGCGAGGGATTCCAGTTGGGTTTCGAGCGCCTGCTCGGATTGGGCGCGATTGGCCAAGGCGGAGCGAAGATTGGCCAAGTGGGTAGCGATCATGTTTTTCGCGTCAATGTAGGGCTGGAGGTAGGCCGGGTCGTCGGTGAGGAGGTAGCCGCGCTGTCCGGTCTCCATGTCGGTGAAATCCTGCCAGACGCGGGCGATGCCAGCCTGCACGCCGGAGCTCTCGAGGCTGAGCGCCGCAGTCGCCTGGATTCGCTTTAAGTGATCGATGGCGAGATAGGTGTTGAACGCCATCAGGATGAGCAGCACCACGGCTGCGATTTGCAAGGCAGCTTTCCGGATCGTCACGTTGGGCTCCTAGGGCTTAGGTTGAGCCTATCCTAGCGCAAGTGGCTGGCGAGTGACCCACTCTAGCATGGTTTTGGCCTGAGGTCCCTCGACTTGCTCGGGATTTCGGCGCGCGGCTCGGACGCCGCGCAACTGCCTCGCTTGAGTGGGGATGTTCATACGTCACGGACGTAGTCCGGCGAACGGAACTAGATTGTCCTCATGCAATGGGATATACTATGTATCTACCTCGGGAGATCTCATGCCGAAAGCGCAAATCGCAAAGTGGGGGAACAGCTTGGCGGTCCGCATTCCCAAGGCTGTGGCCGAAGAGGCTCGTTTGCAAGAGGGTGATGCGATTCTGATCGAAGTCTCGAAAGGTCACGTCGAGTTGCGTCCCGCCGAGAGGATTCCAACCTTAGAAAAGCTAGTGGCGCAGATCACTCCGGAAAACCGTCACGAGGCAACCGACTGGGGGCCTGACGTCGGGAAGGAAATCGTGGAATGGTAACGCCGTACGTGCCAGATGTGGGCGATATTGTATGGCTGAGCTTCGATCCGCAGGCGGGCCGTGAACAAGGAAGACGCCGTCCTGCGCTTGTGTTGACCGATCTTGCCTACAATCGCGCCAGCGGCCTGGCAGTGGTTTGTCCGCTTACGAGCCGTAGAAAAACGTATCCCTTCGCACTGCCGGTGGTGGTTGACAAAGTTGAAGGAGCAGTTCTGGTCGATCACATCAAGAGTGTCGACTTAGAAGCGCGCAACGTGAAGTTTCACTCACGTGCGGATCCGGCGCTGCTCAACCGAGTCCGTGGCTACGTTGGAGTTTTACTGCACATTCGGTAACCGGCTGCCGTGTCTCCTAATAGCGACTCTAGAATCGCCGCGGATCAAACCGGTTCGATCTCGGACGATTCCTGCTGCGCTGATTCCGTTTCGGTGACTAACGCCGCCGTTACCGTTTTCTTCTTCGGCGTGGTCGTGATCACCACCACGCTTACCAGAACCAGCAGCGTCCCCACGATAGTCCGCGTCCCGAGCGGTTCTCCGCCTAGAGCGTATCCCAGCAGAACCGCGACGACTGGATTGACATACGCGTAAGTACCAACTTTGGTTGGCGATTCGTGGTGGATGAGCCACACGTAGGCGGTGAAGGCAACGATCGAACCGGCGAAGATCAAGTAAAGCAACGCCAGCCACGCACCGGAGGAAACTGCGCGCACATCGAAGCCCTTAAACTCACCTAGCATCGCCGCCGTCAGCGTGAGCAGGATTCCCCCCGCGAGCATCTGGGCGCCAGAACTCATCACCTTCGATTCGGGCAATGACAACTTGCGGGTAAGACTTGCAGCCAGCGACCAACTGATTGCGGCAACGATAAGGGCAATCGCTCCGGACTTGTCGATTGCGCCTTCGCCAAGGCTTGCCGAGCGGGTCACCAAGACCGCAACGCCGCCAATTCCTATCAGAAGCGCGAGGCCCAGCCGTAGCGTAAGGCTCTGGGTTCGCAGGAAAAGAATCTCGGCAAGGGCCATGAAGACTGGGATGGTGGCCAGCATGACCGCCGCAATGCCCGAGGGCACGCGCTTCTCCGCCCAAAAGAGCAGGCCGTAGTCGAATACGAAGATGAGGACAGCGAGAAATGAAACCGACGCCCACTCGCGGCGAGTAGGCGAGGCCGTGCCTTTCGCGCGCATCCACGCGTAGAGCGCGATGCCGGCGGCGAAGAAGCGCATTCCAGCGAGCAGGAACGGTGGCACCTCACGCACGCCGACGCGGATGGCGAGAAACGTCGAACCCCAAACCAGATAAATAATGGCAAAGGCCAACAGGATTTTCCATCGGGCTGGACGGGGTATCGCTTCCATGTCGAGTTTCCGTGGGCGCGGACGATTGTTTCCTATCTTAGTCGAACCGCTCTGTTGATTCGATTGGCAGCTCTCATCGGTGGAAGCCGTTTTCAGGTATGAAAAGTTTTTATCCCAACAATCGTTTGAGGCCAAGGCGTCGTGGTAGCAAGTAGTCACCCTTCGGGCGACGGACAGCCGGGGGCGGCTGTCCCCACGGGAATTCGTTTCGCGGAATTACTTTTTCAGCAGGCTGGTGTGGCTGGCGGCGCACTGCCAGCGGCCTTCGGTGAATACCCAGGTGTCGGTAAAGCGGCCGATGTGCTCGTAGGATTTTCCCTGGTAGGTGCCTTTGGCGTGATAGATGCCGACGACTATAGCGGAGTCGCCGTACATGTTGGCCTTCACATCCTGAATCGTCAGGCTGGTGGGCTTGAACTGCGGGTCTTTGATATCGGCGAGAAACTTCGACTTGTCGCTAACCTCGCCATCCCACTCGGTGTTGACGAAAGCGGAGCTAATCAAGCCATCGAGCGCGCCAGAGTCGCGATTCACCTGGGCTTCGTTCCACAGGCGCTCCATTACCAGCAGCTTGGTTTGCTGAGAGTCGTCTTTGGACTTTTGCGCAGCCGCGTGCCCCAGCGAAAGGACAGCTAACAAAAGGCAGCAGCTTGTGATACGCAGCATGGTCTTGCTCGTCCGCCGCATCCCCACGTGAGGCGAACGCTGCGAAAAGATAGCAGTAGATCGGGCGACTGCGTGAATAAAAAATGTACGGGGAAGATTACGAACGTCATTCGGTGCCGGGCGGGAGCCGGCCTCGCTTCGCTCGGCGGACAGCCGAGGGCGGCTGACCCCACATGAGTCTCCGTCATTTCAGCCGGCGGGACGCCGGCGCTACTTTTCTGAGTTGGCAGGACGAAGCGCTACTAGAATGCCCAGCGCAGAAGCGCGGCGCCTACGGTGAAGCCGGCCCCCACCGAAGCCATCAGGACGAGACTGCCCTTCTTCAGTTTGCCCTCCTCGATGGCTGTGTTCATGGCTAATGGAATGGTTCCGGCGGTGGTGTTGCCGTAGCGATCGATATTGACGATGACGCTTTCCGGGCGCAGGCCAAGGCGGTCAGCGGTGGCGTTAATGATTCGTAGATTGGCCTGGTGCGGGATGAAGGCGTCAATATCCGAACCTTTAAGGCCATTGCGTTCGAGGAGCTTCAGGCAGGCTTCGGTTTGCTTGCGCACGGCGAACTTGAAGACCTGCTGGCCGTCCTGATGGACGTAATGCATTTTCTTGTCCACGGTTTCGCGGGACGACGGATTCAGGCTGCCGCCGCCGGGCATGTAAAGATAGCAGCCGCCCGATCCATCGATTTCGTGGATGAAATCGATGAGACCAACGGAATCGTCTTCAGCGGGTTCGAGGATGACAGCTCCGGCACCGTCGCCAAATATTACGCAGGTGGCGCGATCGGTGTAGTCGATGACTGAGGACATCACATCCGCGCCAATCACCAGGACTCGCTTGTGGGTGCCGGAGGCAATGAATTGCGCTCCAGTCTGCACGGCGTAAATAAAAGCGGAGCAGGCGGCGGAAATATCGAACCCCCAGACTCCGGTGGCACCGAGTTTGTGCTGCACCAGGCAGGCGGTGGAGGGGAAGAACATATCGGGCGTGACCGTTCCGACGATGATGGCATCCATGTCGCTCGGCGCCAGCCCGCGCTGGGCGAGTGCTTTTTTGGCGGCCTCGACCGCCAGATCGCTGGTAGCCACTCCCTTCTCCACGATGTGGCGTTCGCGAATACCGACGCGGGAGAGGATCCAGTCATTGGTGGTGTCGACCATTTTTTCCAGGTCGGCATTGGTAAGCAGNNCCCTGACAGCGGTCGGTGTGGTCAATGAGAGCTCCTGAGTATGAGACTCAGTATTTTGCAGGATTGGAGGGCAGAATGTCTAACTCATGCTGATGGCGTGCGCGGTTCTGCCGGGTCTTTAAGCTTCAGATGCGGGTTGGGATAGGCGCGGAATCGGCGCAGATCCTCGACACCAGCTAAGGTTCAAGCCGCCTGGCTTTCCTTTTCGATCTGCATCCACTCGCGGATGAAATCTGGACAGGCGACGATTCCGAAATGGCGGCCTTCTCCACTCACCAGATATTTCAAGGCGGCCTGATCCATCTCTTCTAGGTGAGCCAAATCGAGCAGCGGCCACAAGGCGCACTCAATCGCGGAAGAAACAAGTTGGTCGAGGTAGGCCAGATGACCTTGGGATAAGGAGCCGGCGACTCGAATGGTCACGCTAGGGGAAACGGACTTCGACGGAAGACTTGGCATGTTTTCTGGACCCTCCCGAATTTGTTCGAACTCAACTAGATAAGATGAGCGGGAGAGGGATTCTTGCGCAAAGAGTTGTAAAGGAAGTGTAAAGGTTGGTTCGGAATCAGGAAAGATTGGAAAATAAGCCAGGCACCGGAGGCTCACTGCACACGCAAGAGCCCGTTACCGTTGCTTCCTTCCGGACCTGGCGGGGTTGGCGAGAGTACGTCGCGTGAGACCGATGCCTGACCTGAATCATTCTAGCAAACCCCAGCGGAGATTCTTTGGACACGCCACTTTGTGATTGCCCTTGGCGAAGGGATTGTGACTTTCGGTGCAAGAAAAACCCACGAGGGCCTTCCCTTCTTGATGGGAGTTGTCGACAATAGAATGTGATAACAGAACCCGATGAATGTCGGGATCGGAAACCTCTCAGCAGCGCTCGATGCCGCAGCTTAATCCACAACCCGGTGTGATCCCCCTGCCTCAGGCGATCAACAAATACTTCGAGCTTTCCCTCTATTTGCTTGTTTTAATGGGATTTGCAACGCTAGCCAGCACCGGCGCGCTGGATCTTCCGACCATCTTGCTGGTGGGAATGGCGCTGGCTCTCCGTGGCTACCTGCTGGCGGAACGGCGGCGGGTCGTGATTTCGGAGCGCTGGACCGCGCCCTTGACCATTGCCTATTTCGTTTTTTATGCGGTCGATTATTTTCTGCTGTCTCGCGCATTTCTGGCGGCGACGGTGCACCTGGTGCTGTTCGCCGTGGTGGTGCGCACATTTTCCCTGCGGCGAGATCGCGACTATACGACGCTGGCGATCCTGGCATTTCTGATGGTGCTGGCGTCCGCGGTGCTGACCGTGGACAGCGTATTTCTGTTCTTCTTCGCCGCATTCATGCTGATGGGGGTAGCCACTTTCATCCTGATGGAAATGCGGCGATCGCAACGAGCCGCGAAATTTCAAGCGCGGCATTCGAACGATGCGCATGAGCACAGGCATTTGGCGTTCTCGCTGGCGCGGGCGACACCGTTGCTGGTGCTGATGATCCTGGTGGGCGCGGCGGCGGTATTTTTTCTCCTGCCTCGCATGTCAGCGGGCTATCTGGGCGGCTATTCCTACGGCAATGACCTTTCCACCGGCTTCAGCGATAAGGTGCAACTGGGACGGATCGGACAGATCCAGCAGTCCAATGCGGTGGTAATGCACATCCAGATCAGCGGAGATAACAGCGGACGGTATGCTCTGCACTGGCGCGGCGTAGCGCTATCGAATTTCGATGGCAAGAATTGGTCAAACCCGCATGGACAGTTCCTGCTTCAGCGGGAGGCGGACGGTGCATTTTCCGTACCCATGTTCAGCCAGGGGGTGGCTCCAGTTTCGGACGGACAACGGCAGGCTGCGCCCGGAACAATTCCTCACCTCATCCATTACCGCGTGCTGCTCGAGCCCATCGGCACAAATATTTTCTTTCTTGCTTCCTGGGGCCGCAGGGTGATGGGGACATATCGCGCGCTGGGAGTGGATGCGGGCGGAGCGGTTTACGATCTCGACAGCCAGCGCGCCGTCAGTGTATATGAAGCGGATTCGGATATAGCCAAGCCATCTGCGGCGCAGCTTCGGTCGGCGGGAGCTTCGCTTCCAGAGTTTGTTTCGGGCTATCTGCAACTGCCACCCACGCTCGATCCCCGCATTCCGCAGCTGGCGGCTCAGAATTCCGGTTCGGGTGCCAATGACTACGACAAGGCGGTNNTGAAGATGCATTACGGATACACGCTGCAGTTGCTGAGCACTCCGGTTGCAGATCCCCTGGCGAATTTCCTTTTCGTTCGCAAGCAGGGGCATTGCGAATACTTTGCGTCCTCGATGGCAGTGATGCTGCGCACGCTGCACATTCCAGCGCGGGTGGTGAATGGCTTCCGCAGCGATGAGTTCAACGATGTCACCGGCAACTACGTGGTCCGTGCGAAGAATGCGCACTCCTGGGTGGAAGCCTACTTTCCCGGCTACGGTTGGACCACATTCGATCCCACGCCGGGAGGCGACATCGGAACACCGGAAGGTTGGGACCGAGCCATGCTTTATCTGGATGCGGCGCAATCCTTCTGGCGTGAATGGGTAATCAGTTATGACTCATCGCACCAGTACATTCTGGGACAAGCGGCTCTCAGCGGGACACGCAGTTCGTTGGATAGAACGAGAATGTGGGCCAAGCTGAGATATGCGCACCTGCTGAACCTGGCGCGAAGAAGTCAAAAGGGCGCGGAGAAGTCACCGGCCCGGTGGCTGGTGGGCGGCCTGGCGGCTCTGCTGCTGCTGCTGGCGCTGGGCAATGTGGGACGGATTGCCCGGATAATCCGCACGCGCCGACTCGAGGCGCATCCCGAACGATCACCAGATCAGGCGGCTGCCATGTGGTACGAACGCATGGCTCGATATTTGGCCCGCCTGGGAGTGAAGAAATCCGCGGCGCAGACCGCACAGGAGTTTGTACACGTGATTGGCGATGAGCAGTTGCGGACGCGAGTGGGGCGGTTTACCGACGCTTACGAGTCGGCTCGCTTTGGGAATTCGGCCGACGACGCGCAGCGGCTGCCGGAGTTGTATGAAGAAGTGGAATCGGCAGCGCGGAAATAAGCTGCACGTTCAATCCAGCGTAGCTGCGAAGATGGGTCGCGTCCTACGTTAGCGTCGCACGGCTAATCCGTCCGCTTTTCAGGACGTTCCTAGAAATGCCAGATTACTCCGCCGCCCACAAAATAATTATTCTGGCGGGTTTTGCCCGTATCGGCCAAAGGAAGATCCGGAGTGCCGGACCAGAAATCGCGAACCTCGCCGCGAATGCTCAAGCGCCTGAAGCGCCCGTCGAAGGGCCTCACGTCCAGTCCAAACCCGCCTTGCAGTACCCCAGAGGCAGAGGACCCTCCGGGATTTGGGCCGTAATAGTTAAGGGAATTGTGCTCGCTGAAATAGGCGAGACCTCCACCCAAGCTCACCCAGGGTGAAACCCTGGTCTCGGGAAACAGATTCAAACGAATCGCAGGAGTGATAAATATCTGTCTGTACCCGCTGGGAACGACGTCGCCGCCGGAGCCGAGATCTTCATCGAGATTGAAAACCACCGGCACTTCTGCCGAGATGGCGTAGACCTGAGTGCCGAAAAGATGGCGAGCGTAATCAATTTCGAAGGTGAAACCTTTGCCGGAACGCACAAAAGGATTGATGGTGGGTGCATTTGGGCCTTGAATTCCCTGATCGCTGATGAAGATGCGGCCAAGCGTGCCCGCTAGTTCATTTTTTTCGTCTTGGGCCGCAGCAGAGCGCCCGAGAATACACATCCCCACTACCAGGACTGCGAGTACGGCCTGTTTCCCAGACATTTCCCCTCCAGGATGCGGGATAGCAGCTTCTCTTCAGGTAACGATTAGCCTAGCACGAAGCGCAAAGTTTTAATCCACAGGTTACTGCCTTTCATGGTGCTCGCGAAGACACGGGCGGGCAGACGGTGGCTCCGCGCTCAATACTGCTTGCTCAAAACGCAGGGATCAAAGCCGGGACGCCAGAGAATGTTAAAATAGTGAGATTGCATGTCCACGAAGAACCTCACTATCTCGGGTCCCAGCGAAAAAACTATTGTCCCGGTGGCGGAAGACGATATACGGCCGACGCGTCCCCAAAAAATAGGCTTCGTCAGCCTGGGATGCCCTAAGAATCTGGTCGACAGCGAAGTGATGATGGGGCTTTTGGCGCGGGCGGGGGCTGAACTCTCGCCGCGAGCCGAAGACGCCGACGTCATCGTGGTGAACACATGTTCGTTCATCGAGAGTGCGCAGCAGGAGTCGGTCAACACGATTCTGGAGATGGCCGGGCTCAAGACTTCCGGGCGGGCGAAAAAACTTGTGGTGGCGGGCTGTCTGGTCGAGCGCTTCCGCGATGAGATTCGCAAGCGCATTCCTGAAGTGGATGCGGTGGTTGGCACCGGAGAGTTGCAGAACATCCTGGTGGCGACCGGCATCGCGCCGCCTCCGGCCCAAAGCGATTCTCCGTTCGTGGTGTT
>PKVZ01000128.1:24664-25014 GCA_003131635.1 Acidobacteriaceae bacterium | reverse complement strand
ATTGCTGAAGGATGCGATCATCCTTGTACCTTCTGCATCATTCCGCAGTTGCGCGGGCAGTTTCGCTCGCGTCGTTTCGAGTCGGTGATCGCCGAAGCCGAACGCCTGGCGCAGATTGGCGTGCGGGAAATCACTCTGATCGGGCAGGACACGACCTGCTACGGAGAAGATTTCGGACTGAAAGATGGTCTGGCGCTCCTGCTGGAAAAACTGGCGCAAATTGAAGATCTGCGTTGGATTCGTTTCCTCTATGCCTATCCCAACAAAATCACGGGCAAGCTTCTGGAGACGATTGGAACGCACGAAAAGATTTGCTCGTACATGGATGTCCCGCTGCAACATGCGTCGGC
>PKVZ01000128.1:0-24622 GCA_003131635.1 Acidobacteriaceae bacterium | reverse complement strand
CAATTTGATTGGATGGGAACTTTCGCGTACTCCGACCAGGAAGGCGCCGATGCCTATGGATTAGATCGAAAGCTTTCGCCGCGGGAGATCGAGCGGCGGCGAAAACACTTGATGGGAATCCAGCGGCAGATCAGCAAAAAGAAAAAGAAAGCGCTGGTGGGTGAGGAGTTCGACCTGTTGCTGGAAGGGACGTCGGAAGAGACCGATCTGCTTATGGAGGGGCGCACCGCGATGCATGCACCCGAAATTGACGGCAAAGTCTTCGTGAACGATTTTCCGGCGGAGACGGAGCCCCAGCCCGGCGAGTTTTACCGCTGTGAGATCACGGAAGCGCACGATTATGATCTGGTGGCGAGGATTGTATAGCTGACTGTCAGTCATTGAATCCTCGTTTGATCGGCTAGGACCTGGAGCATCCCTGAACCATGCCTCGCAAGCGCAGCCTGAAACTCCGTTGCCCGATCTGCAAGAAAACTGTCAAGAGCAGCGACCCGGAGTTCCCCTTCTGCAGCGACCGCTGCCGCACCATTGACCTGGGCAAATGGGCCAGCGGCGCTTATGTAATTCCCTCACCGATTGGAGATGCAGAGGAGCAGATTCGAGAGAGCACGCCTGAAGATCTGGATGAAGACTTGTGAAGGAAAGTCGTAGAATCCAGTGAACGCGACTTGCGCGGGCGAGACGCCCGCGCGACGGCCGCCGAGGACGGCGGCGCTACGGAATCTGGCGGCGCTTGATCATGCAATTCGCTAAGACGAACGAAGTTCGAGGTGCAACGACTCCCGACCGTAGTGCCGGCGTCCCGCCGGCTGTCGCGGGGGCGTCCCGTGGAGCACCGTTATGGGCAACGCTGGTCGGCACGTTTCTTGGCATCGGTCGGATACGGCCCGGGCCGGGGACTTGGGCATCGGCGACAACTGTCATTTTATGGGCAGCACTGGCGCGCGCCCTCACACCCTGGCAACGTACCCCAATTGCAATCGCTTTGGCCGTGCTGGTCACGCTGATCGGGGTTCCCGCGGCGACGCGGGTGGCGCGTGGCTCTGGAATGAAAGATCCTCAGTTCGTGGTGATCGATGAGGTTGCAGGACAACTGGTGGCTTTGATCGCCGTGCCCCTGGCGTGGAAATCTTTTCTGGCGGGCTTTATACTTTTCCGAGCCTTCGATATCCTGAAACCGCCGCCGGTGCGACAATTGGAGGCGTTGCCGGAAGGCATCGGGATCGTGCTGGACGACGTGGCCGCCGGTCTGTACGCGCTAGGAGTCGTGCATCTCTTTCTGCGCTTTGGTCTTCTAAGGTAAGGCGAGTGTATTCCACATGGGATTTTCCGATCGTGTCCTGGGCAAAAAAAACGTGAATGGCGGACCGCACATCGAGTCGGTATCGCCGGTGCTGGCGCTTGCCGGTGGAGAAGTGCGGATTGCAGGCTCGGGATTGCGCCCGCCGCAGTGGCAGCGTCCGCGGGTGCAGTTTGGAGACGTGGAGGGCGGAATTGTAATCAGTTCGGATTCATTTCTGGTCGCCCGCGTTCCTGAGGGAGCCACTTCGGGTCCTGTGATAGTCACCGCCAATGGGCATGTGAGCAACGCGCATACCGTCAAGGTGGCCGTCCCCATCGCCGAAAATCTGCACCCGGTGACCAGTCCGGCGCTCGACGCTCAAGGCAACATCTATGCGACCTTTTCCGGCTCGCGCGGACAAAAGGTTCAGGTCGCGATCTTTAAGATTGATACCAATTACACCGTGAAGCCATTCGTAGGCGAGATGATGAATGCTACTGCGATCGCCTTCGATCGCCAGGGACAGATGTATGTTTCCTCGCGCCATGATGGTGCGGTGTATCGCGTGGCCCCTAACGGAACCATGACCACGTACGCCGAGGGAATGGGAATCGCGACGGGGATTGCCTTTGATCGAAACCAGAATCTTTATGTAGGCGACCGCAGCGGCACCATTTTCAAGATCGGCCGCGATCAACAAGTATTTGTCTTCGCTACGCTGGAGCCGAGCGTTTCTGCGTACCATCTGGCTATGGGGCCGCAGGGAGATTTGTTTGTGACTGGACCTACAACCTCAAGCTTCGACAGCGTGCATAGGATCGATCCACAAGGGACCGTGCACAAATTGTTTCGCGGCCTGGGACGCCCGCAAGGCCTGGCTTTCGACTCGAATGGCAACCTCTACGTCGCGGCTTCGCTCTCCGGCAAGCGCGGCATTGTGAAGATCACGCCAGAGGGCAAGGCAAGCCTGGAAGTGGCTGGGCATGGGCTAGTGGGATTGGCCTTTGCGCCGGGGCGGAGCGTGATTCTGGCAACCACCGACGCGGTGCATCACCTTTCCTGGAACATCCAGGGACTGCCGCTGCTGCCGGAGTAGCCTTTTATCAGCATGGTCGAGTGCAGCGCTTAGCACTGAGCATTCAGCACTGAGCATTCAGCCATTGGCCCATCCTGACTGAGTGCTGAATGCCGAGTGCTGAATGCTCGAATGCTGTCACGTCTACCGGCGCTTTCATTTACACTTCTAGCCGTGAACGCTGAGATCATCGCGGTTGGCTCCGAGCTACTGACGCCCTTCCGCATGGATACGAATTCTCTCTACCTCACCGAGCAAATCAACCAGCTCGGGGTTGAAGTAATTTTCAAGAGCGTGGTGGGGGACGATCTCGCGCGCCTGGTTGCAGCCGCGCAGCACGCGCTGTTTCGTTCGGAGATCGTGATTTTCAGCGGCGGTCTTGGCCCTACCGAAGATGACCTTACCCGCGAGGCCGTAGCCGAGGCGCTGGGGGTTTCCTTACGTCGCGACCCGGAAATTCTCGCCAGCATAGAAAGCCGTTTCGCCGCGCGTGGCTGGAAAATGTCTCCCAACAATGCCAGGCAGGCGGACGTGATCGAGGGTGCGACGGTGCTACCCAATGCGAATGGCACTGCGCCTGGACAGTGGTTAAGCGGCAAGATCGAGGGTCGCGAACGCATCGTCATTTTGTTACCGGGGCCGCCGCACGAGCTGAAGGCTTTGTTCGAAGCGGAATGCCGAGAGCGGTTGCGGGCAAAGTTGCCCACGGCGTTCCTGGCAACTCGCGTATTGAAAGTCGCTATGCTGGGCGAATCTCATGTGGATGCGCGCGTGTCGCCCATCTACAAACGATTCGGCGACGTACAGACCACGATTTTGGCGGGCGCGGGAGAGATCCAACTGCATTTCAAATCGCGTGCCGAGACGTTGGAAGCGGCGCAGGCGCGGGTGGACGAAGCGGCCGACGCGGTTGAGGAAGAATTAGACGATGCCGTGTACTCGCGCGACGGCCAGTCGCTCGAGCAAATCGTCGGCTACTGGTTGCAGATGCGCAATGCCACGCTGGCCGTGGCGGAATCGTGCACCGGNNGGGGTGCCCGCCGACATGATCGAGCGTCATGGCGCGGTCAGCCGCGAGGTGGCGGCGGCGCTGGCGGAATCGATTCGCTACCGCTGCGACTCGACTCTCGGGGTCGGTATCACAGGTGTGGCCGGGCCCAGCGGAGGAACGGCAGAGAAGCCGGTGGGACTGGTGTTTCACGCTTTAGCCAGCTCCAGCGGAACAGACGTGATTGAACGAAACTTCCCGGGAGATCGTAAGCGCATCCGATGGTTCGCCACCACGCTCGCGTTGGATATGGTGCGGAGGAAGTTGATGTGAAGGAAGCTTTTAGCTTTTAGCTCTTAGCTTTTAGCTTGGATCACTCTTGTTTTCAGCCGCAGATTCGAAACGGCGAATCGGAGAGACAACGTGGGAAACCGGGTCCGCGCGGAATGTTTTTAAGCTAACAGCTACGAGCTAACAGCTACAAGCTTCTTATGCGCCTTTTCGTAGCGCTCGATCTCGACGACAACATCCGGAGCCGCATTGTTCGCTTCCTCGATGGCGTGCGCGGATTTGCTCCGGAGGCGCGTTGGGTGCGGCCTGAATCTCTGCACGTCACCCTGAAGTTTATCGGCGAACAATCCGAGGCACAGGTTGACGAAATCAAGCGCGCGCTGGCGGCGATTGAGGCTGACCACGTCGAAATGAGCTTTCGTGGGTATGGATTCTTTCCGACTGCGCGGGCACCGCGTGTGTTCTGGATCGGAATAGAGGCAGATTCGAATCTGACTTCTTTGGCGGCGACTGTGAATTCAAGGCTGCTGCCGCTCTCCATTCAAAAGGAGGAACACGCTTACAACGCACACCTCACGCTGGCTCGGAGCGCCGGAGGCTCAGGTTCGCCCCGCAAACAAAAGGGCGATGGACCAAACCGCAACTTTCAGCGTCTGCAGGAAAAGCTGGCGGCACTGCCTGCACCGGAGTTTGGTACGATGACGGCTCGTGAGTTTTTTCTATACCAGAGCCAGCTTTCGCCCGGCGGCTCAAAATATACCAAGTTGGCGGGATTCAATTTGCGCTAGCAAACTACTTCCATGTACGCGTTCCTTTTTATCGCCGCTGTCAGCTACCTGTTAGGATCGATCCCGTTTGGATATCTGCTGGTACGCATCTTTCGCGGTGAAGATGTGCGCCAAAGCGGCAGCGGGAATATCGGAGCAACCAATGTCTCCCGCAAGTCACCGCTGCTGGGAGTGCTGACATTGCTGCTCGATGCGTTGAAAGGAACCGCGGCGGTGGTTTTGTCCTACAAACTGGCTGATCGAATGGTTGCAATTCCCACGTACGAGCAACTAGCGCTGGCCGCGCTGTTCGCGGTTCTGGGCCACATGTTTCCAGTCTGGCTGAGGTTTCGCGGCGGCAAAGGAGTCGCCACGGGATTAGGCTCATTCGTTGTGATCGCCCCGAAAGCGGTGCTGATAGCAGCTGGTGTCTTTATAGTGGTCGTAGCCGTCTTCCGTTACGTTTCTCTGGGATCAATCGTTGCGGTTGCAGTATTTCCTTTTATGGCGTGGTTCATCGGCCGGTTTCATGCTCCTCCGCTCGGGCTGGCTATGATCTCGTTCGCTTCCCTGCTCATCATCCTTAAGCATCATGAAAATATCCGACGACTGCTAGCGGGAACCGAAAGCCGCGTGGGAGCCAAGCGCGCATGAGCGAGATTGCAATCGTCGGTGCGGGGGCATGGGGCACCGCACTCTCAATCATTCTCGGCCGCACAGGCGCTCATCGGATTCGCCTGTGGGTCCACGAGCAGGAAGTTCGCGACACGATTGCAAGCCAGCGTGTAAACGAGAAATTTCTTCCGGGCCAGCATATTCCCACCAGCGTGACTGCTTGTAACGACGTCGGGCAAGCGCTCGACAGCGCAGCCATTGTGGTGAGCGTCATGCCTTCTCAACATTGCCGTCTTCTGTTTGAGCGGATGAGACCGCTTCTGCGGGCGGAAACGATGATTGTCAGCGCGACCAAAGGGCTGGAAGAGAATTCTCTGCTGCGCATGACCGAGGTGATCACACAAGTGATCATGCGCGACGGTATGCAGCCGCCACGCATCGGCGCGCTGAGCGGCCCATCATTCGCTCTCGAAGCAGCGCGCGGAGACCCCACGGCAATCACCATCGCGTCGCAAGATACCGAACTCGCGCGTACTGTGCAGCAGGAATTCAGCAATGCCAGTTTTCGCGTTTACACGAATGAAGACCCTATCGGGGTGGAACTCGGTGGCGCGCTGAAGAATACGATCGCGATTGCCGCTGGGGTCAGCGCGGGCCTTGGCCTGGGACACAATTCCATCGCGGCACTGATCACGCGGGGGTTGGCGGAGATGACGCGGCTGGTCGTGGCCTGTGGCGGCAAAGCCGAAACCCTGGCGGGACTCGCAGGCCTTGGCGACCTGGTGCTCACTTGCACCGGCGGGCTCTCCCGCAATCGCAGCGTAGGTGTCGAACTGGGCCGCGGACGCAAGTTGCCGGAGATTCTTGCCGGGATGCATGGAATGGTGGCGGAAGGAATCTTCACTACGACGGCCGCAGTGGGGCTGGCGCATGCCCGCGGTATCGAGATGCCTATCACCGAACAAATGCACGCCATCCTGCATGAAGGCAAAAGTCCTCGCGAAGCGATTTCTGACCTGATGGCGCGCCGCGGCAGGAGCGAAACCCTTAGGACGTAAGGCACGGTCGGCTTCCGGTGCGTTTCTCTGCCAAAGCCCTGCCAGACGCCAGTTTCCGCTGACACTTTGGTAACGCGATGCCGCGCGGTTTTCGGCTTCCAACCATTCCTTCCACAGTAAACTTCTATAGATACACGTGAAACCCGCCGCCACTTCGATCGACGGCGCTTCCGAATTTCGCCAGGGGAGCGACTCGTCCAAAGCGCCAAGTCCGGCGCGTATTCCAATTCTGTATGTAATCCTGGGCGTGCTCTTAGTCATCAGCATCGTCCCCATGTATTTCTACTCCGCGCAGGTGGAGGCCATCAATCGAGACCGCCTCAAGACCAATGAAATGTTGCTGCAGAATACGGTGACGCGGTCGCTGGCCGACGATCTTTCGCAACATGAGCGATCCCTGCGGATGATGCTGGCCAACCTCTCTTCCGCCATTCAAGTGGCGAGTGGCGGCGACATCGGCAGCAAGAATATCGAAGCGCCAGAGCTGCGCGCCCTACTGGAAAATTTTGTTTCTTCCTCCGATGAACTTGCCTATGCCACGCTGCTGAACTCCGACGCGAAGGGAATCTCTGCCGGGCGCATTGCGCCGGACGCGTTCCTGCAGAGAGAGTTGCAACATGCCTACGACGCGGCCCGCGATGGACGCGCCTACAATGGGCAGGCTCTGCAGGTGGAAGATGGCAAGGCTTCGCGAACCGTGGTTCTGGTCAGCAGTCCCGTTAGCTACGGCGGCCGTTTTCTAGGAATGGTAGGCGCGGTCGTTGACCTGCAATTCCTGATTCGCCGGCTGCACGAAGTCAGCGGCGGCGGTCTCATTCCCTATGTTGTGGACGCGCAGGGGCGACTGGTGGCCGCGGGCACTCCGCAATACGTGACTGGCCAGGACATGAAGAGTCTCGAGATCGTGCGCAACTTTGTGGACGAGGGGAACAAGGCGCAGTTGGCCGCCACCAAGGAATTCACCGTCAAGGAAGGAAAGAACGACGTTGAGATGCTCGGCACCTATAGCCCGGTCACCACGCTGGACTGGGCGGTCGTCGTGCAAAAGCCGCAGCGCGAAGCTTACCGCGGAGTCTATGAGATGCAGCGCACCGCACGACTGCTGGCTTTGCTGGCGGTGCTGGTAAGCATTGGGGTCAGTATTTTTGCGGCCCGCAGAATTACAAATCCTCTGCAGATCCTAACGCAGTCGAGCCGCGCTCTAGCTCGTGGCGACTTTTCGCAGCGCGTTCACCTCTGGAGCCGTACCGAGATTGGGGAACTGGCCGAAACTTTTAACACCATGTCGCAGGAACTCGAACAGTTCGTTGAAGATTTGAAGCGGGCGGCGGAGGAGAATCGTGCGCTGTTTCTGGGCTCGATCCAAATGCTGGCGGGCGCGGTCGACGAAAAAGATCCTTACACCCGCGGCCACTCCGATCGCGTCACTCGTTACTCCCTGATGATTGGCAAGGAACTTAATCTGGATGCAACGTTCCTGGAAACGTTGCAGATTTCCGCACAGCTGCACGACGTAGGAAAAATCGGAATCGAAGATCGTATCCTCAAGAAACCCGGCGCACTCACCGCTGAAGAATTTGAAGTCATGAAAACCCACACCACCAAGGGTGCCAACATTCTGCGCCCGGTAACCCAGCTCGCAGAGATGCTCCCCGGCATCGAACTTCACCACGAAGCTCTCGATGGGCGGGGCTATCCTTACGGCCTCAAGGGAGAGCAAATTCCGCTGCTGGCGCGGGTGATCGCCGTCGCCGATACTTTTGATGCACTGACTACGAATCGTCCTTACCAGCATGCGCACACTCCGGAAGAAGCGCTGAAAATCATACAGAATCTTGCCGGCAAGCGGCTTGATCCCGAACCGGTGGGGGCGCTGATGGCGGTGTACGGGCGAGGCGAGATTCGCATCCAGCGTATCGCCATTAAAAGATCGGTGGCTGCGCCCGATGCGTCCACCAGCGTCCCGCCCACCGCGCCTGTTCCGGCGCTTCCTGCCGCGGAAACTACCAACCTCGAAAGAACTCGCGTCTAACCGTGTTTCATCCTCATGTCTGAGCAGTGCCGGGCATAACCGTGTCTGGCCGCTATAATCAAGCTTTAGGATTTTTCATGATCCAAACGTTATTCGGCAGCACCGAAGAAAAGAAAACTGGACTCTTCGAGCGCATGAAGCAGGCGGTCACGCGTACGCGCGAGAACCTGGCCGAGCGCATTGAAGAAGTGGTTTCCCTCGGCAAGGAAATCGACCGCAACACTCTCGACGATCTTGAAGCTACGCTGATCGCCGCCGATCTTGGCACTACTACCACGCAGGAGGTGCTGGGCAAGCTTCGCGACAAAGCCGACCGCAAACAAATTAAAGATGTGCAGGAACTCAAACGCCTTCTGAAAGAAGAATTGCTGGCCATTTTAATCACGGCGAATACGCGGCCAGTCGAAAGAGTAGAGGGAACGCCTGAGGTGATTCTGGTGGTCGGGGTGAATGGCACGGGCAAGACAACGACCATTGGTAAGTTGTCGCAGGTATTTCGATTGCAAGGTAAGAATGTTCTGATGTGCGCCGCGGATACTTTCCGCGCCGCGGCCATCGAGCAACTGGAAATTTGGGGACAGCGAACCGGCACGGAAGTGATCAAGACCAAGCCGGGCGGCGACCCGGCAGCAGTTCTGTTTGACGCACTGCAGGCGGCAACGGCGAGGAAAATGGACTATGTCATCGTCGACACCGCCGGCCGCTTGCATACCAAGACAAGCCTTATGTCCGAACTGGAGAAAATGCGGCGCACGGCTCAACGAATTATTCCCGGAGCGCCGCATGAGACCCTGCTGGTCATGGATGCGACCACCGGTCAAAATGGATTGCAGCAAGCTCGCCTGTTCACGCAGTCGGCTGGAGTTACCGGCATTGTTCTCACGAAGCTCGACGGCACTGCCAAGGGAGGCGTCGTTGTCGCCATCTCGCGCGAGTTAGGACTGCCCGTACGATTTGTCGGGGTTGGCGAGAAAGTGGGCGATCTGCTGCCGTTCGACCCCAAAGAATTTGTGGACTCGCTCTTCGAATAAAACCATTCTCACCACGGAGTCCGGCAAATAAAGATCCAAGGTGAACTCTTGATCCGTCCTGCCCAGATGGCCGACGCCGCTCGTGACGAGCAGTTCTTGCGCCACGCTCTAGATCTCGCCCGCCAAGGCATGGGCTTGGCTTCGCCAAATCCATACGTAGGCGCGGTCATTGTCGACGCTCAAGGGAACATCGCCGGCAAGGGCGTTTACACCTATGGGGGCGTGAAGCACGCTGAAGTACTCGCTCTTGAGGGAGCGGGCAATAATGCCCGCGGCGGCACACTTTACATTAATCTCGAACCACATGCCCACCAGGGCCGCACGCCTCCTTGTACCGACGCTTTAATTGCGGCGGGGATTCATCGCGTGGTGGCTTCCATGCCCGATCCCAATCCAAAAGTTAGCGGGCAAGGCTTTGAGAAACTGCGCGCGGCGGGCATCCACGTGGAAGTAGGACGGCTTGAGGTGGAAGCCCGACGTCTCAACGAAGCCTTCGCGCGCTACATTCGCCACGGTGTTCCGCTCGTGACGCTGAAGGCCGCGATGTCGCTCGACGGAAAAATTGCTCCACCACCGACGGGGGAATTGAACCGTGAAGCCGGAACCCCTCGCGGCGGATGGATTACCGACGAAGCCGCACGCGCCCATGTGCATGAACAGCGGCATGAGAACGATGCCATCCTGGTCGGAATAGGAACGATACTTTCTGACGATCCGTTGCTTACCGATCGCAGCGGACATCCGCGGCGGCGCCCGCTGCTGCGAGTGGTTCTGGATTCGCAGCTGCGACTGCCGCTGGAGTCACGGCTCGTTCAGAGCGTCGCGAACGCGGGCACCGGCGAGAAAGATGTCCTGGTTTTCAGCAGCAACGGCGACGAAACGAAAAGAAAAGAACTGGAAGCACGTGGCATTCGGATCGAAGAACTTCCATCAACTTCCTCCAGTCGGCGCCCCGATATTCACGCGGTGCTGCGCCGCCTGGGAGAGCTCGAAATCACGAGTGTAATGATCGAAGGCGGAGCGACTGTAAACGGGACCGCGCTCGCTTCTCGCGTCGTCGACAAAGTTTTCCTGTACTACGCCCCAAAGATTCTAGTGTTTAATGGATCGATCCCATTCGCCTCCGGCACAGACTTCCGCGAGATTCATGATGCCCCGCAGTTAAAGCATCTCCACTTGCATCGCTTCGGAGAAGACTTCGCAGTGGAAGGTTATTTGCGCAATCCGTATGACGACTAAGCGCGTCGGGGTTTATGCTATTCGTTTAGCTATCGAGGTTCTTATGTTTACCGGCATCGTCGAAGAGGTGGGACGCGTTATCCGCATCGAACAGCACGGCGAGAATCGCCGTATGACCATCACAGCCGTCAACACTCCGAAAGAACTGAAACCAGGCAACAGCGTCGCGGTCAGTGGCGTTTGCCTCACTGCGCTCGATATCAAGCCGGGATCGTTCTGTGCCGATCTGGCTCCGGAGACGTGGGCGCTTACGTCATTTTCGCGCATGCATGAAGGGGCACTGGTCAACCTGGAACTTCCCATGAAGGCCGACGGACGCTTCGGCGGACACATCGTTCAGGGTCACGTGGATGGCGTAGGCAAGCTCATCGAACTGGAGCGCATCGCGGACTCGGAGAATTGGTGGCTGCACATCGAAATGCCTTGTGAGATCGAGAAATACACCGTTTACAAGGGCTCGATTTCGATTGAGGGCATCAGTTTAACTGTGGCAAAGCTCGAAGGCAGAAAGTGCACCATTGCCATCATTCCGCATACTGTAGAGATGACCAATCTCAATTCGCTTCAGCCCGGCGACCCCGTCAATCTCGAAGCGGATCTGATTGCGAAGTATGTCGAAAAGATGATGACCAGCGAGTCTGTGGAGAGCACGCTTACGGTGGAAGAATTGGTGCGGCAAGGGTTCTAGCAGTGGCCAGTGGTAGTGATTGACGAGACTAGTGCGGACGTGATTTCGTGATTATGCAGAACGCAGAAGAGATGCAATTCCCGCAGAGACTCGGCGCTAAAAATCCCGGCCTTTGCGGCGATTGCGTGCATGCCTTAATAATCGAATCCGATCGCGGCTCGGCATTCGTGCGGTGCGAGCTTTCATTCACCGACACGCGTTTTGAAAAATATCCGCGTCTGCCCGTTCTCCGTTGTGCCGGATATGCGAAAGACGAGGAGCGGTCTGTTTCCTAGAGACGTTTCCTGGCAACGTTTTAAAAGAACAGAGGTTCAAGCTTCGATCTTCAGTTCGTCCAACTCCAGGAACTCCTGCACGATAGGCTCGGGGGATTTTTCCATTTCCGCGTAGGTGCCAAAGAAAATTGCCCTGCCCTCATGCAGAAAGACAACCCGGTCGGCCAGTTTCTGAGCCAGGCGCATGTCGTGGGTGACGACGATGCTGGTGAGATTCAATTGCAGCTTGAGCCGTTTGATGAGATCGCCCAGGAGTTGCGCCATCAGGGGATCAACCATAGTGGTGGGTTCGTCGTAAAGCACGCATTCCGGCCGTGCCGCCAGAGCGCGGGCAATGGCCACAGAGCGCTTCATCCCGGTCGAGAGATCCGAGGGCAAAAGGTCTCGCATTTCCTTTACGCCCACCATCTGCAGCAGGCCATCGACGATCTGGTAAATCTGCTCCTCCGACAGTTCCCTGCTTTCGCGCAGCGGAAACGCCACGTTCTCGCCCACGGTGAGTGAGTCGAAAAGCGCTCCGTTCTGAAAAACCATGGTGACTTTCTTTCGGATGGCCTCCAGTTGGTTTTCAGAGAAATTGGTGATGTCTTGGCCGGCGACGATCACCGTGCCGGAATCCGCCTTGAGAAAACCCATCAGAATCTGCAGCGAAACCGATTTCCCCACACCGCTGCGCCCGAGGATGCAAACGGTTTCGCCGGGCATGACGTCAAAACTGACTCGGTCGAGAACCGCATTCTCGCCGAAGGCTTTCGAGACTTCGCGGAATTCTATGTATGGATGGCTGACTGTCTCAGGCATTGCGATTGGCTTTCAGGCGATCGGCCTCGAGTGGTCTCATGCCCTTGGTTGCTCCTGCTCCAACTCCTCGGGAGTATTCATGTTGCGGAAAATAGAGGTTGAGAATCCAGCTTGGTCCAGCTCTTGTTGATCAATCACTCGGGTTTCAGCAGCATTGAACAGCCAGTCGATCTTGTTGCGACCCGCAAGCAAGGCCTTCTCGACTGCGTCGGCGAATTTCCGCCGATAGACTGCACACAAAGGCTCCCAGCGACCCTTGCTGCGGGGGACGACCATCGACACGCCGCCGCCCATATTCCGCGCTTCGCGAATCAGATACTGCAAGAATGCCGAAGACACGAAGGGCATATCCACGGCCAGCACAAAGTTGAGTTCCGTCGCTGAAGACCGCAACGCTGCATGGATTCCTGCCAACGGCCCNNAGTAACGGAGCGCGCGACGTCGAGCGCCCGGGCCAGCAAAGTCCGGCCTTCGAAGTCGACAAAGGCCTTGTCCATGCCCATGCGCGTGCTCTTCCCGCCGGCCAGGATGAATCCGGTCACATCGCGCGAGCCATCCATGAAGGGATCATACACGCATGCCAGGCGCCGACTATTCTGCTGCCGTGCTCCAGGCGGGTGGACACCAACATTCTTTCTTTAAGCGGACTTCGCCAACCCTGCAGAGCCGCTCGGCTTTGCACGCCACTCGGGCTTTCGCTCTGGGCTCGCTTGGGACAATGCGCGCCGTACTCCTTCGGCGTCGAAATCCTGCGCATACACCGGGGTGCCGGGTTGCTGTCGCCAGGATTCGTCGAGCCCGCCGGCATCGACAGCATCGAATCCCAACTCGTTCACCAGCTGCAGCACGACGCTTTTCGCGGCTGCGTTATCTCCTGCGACGGGCAAGGCTATACGCTGCGGCGTACCTGTGGGCCGACCGAGATCCATCAAATGCTGCGCGTAGATGTTGTTGAATGCCTTGATAACAGGGCGGCCCAGCTGCTTCTGAACCCATTGGCTCTCTGTCATACCGGCTTCAATCTCGTCGATACGGCCGTCGCGCTGCTGCGGATAGTAATTGCATGTATCGACGACGATCACGTTATCGGCTACCCCCTTAAACAAGTCGCGGGGCAGGCTGGGAATATTTTTCATAGGAATCGTCACGATAACCAGCTCTCCGCTGCGAGCCGCCTCAGTGATGGTGACCGGCTTCGCGCCAGTCTCCGCGGCCAAATCCTTCAGCGTCTCCGGGCCGCGAGAGTTGGCGACGAAGACCTTGTGTCCTAGCGCGGTGGCGCGCCGGGTCAGAGTTCCGCCGATGTGTCCTGCTCCAATGATGCCGATGTTCATGTGTGCTCCTTCCCTTCTGAGGATAATGCGTTGCTTACTCCAGTTCAGATTCAGGAAGCGCATCTTAGGGTTCCTGTTTTTATTTGTTTTTCACTGGGCATCGTCGGGTTGCAAAAATACGGCTACGGCGTGCAAGCTGATATCCATGCCAGAACTGCCGGATATTGCCGCCTATATCAGCGCGCTCGAATCACGTATAGTCGGCCAGCCACTCGAGCAGATACGGTTGGCCAGCGCGTTTCTGCTGCGAACCGCGCAACCGCCCCTGGCGCGCGTGGAGGGGCGCACGGTCCGCGAACTGCGGCGCGTTGGGAAGCGCATTGTAATTGGAGTAGACAACGATCTCTGGCTGGCCCTTCACTTGATGATTGCCGGGCGGTTGCATTGGCGAGCTTCAGGAGCAAAGCTGGTCGGTCGCAATAGTCTGGCAGCCTTGGATTTTCCCAATGGTTCGCTGGTTCTTACCGAAGCGGGCAGCAAGCGCCGCGCGTCGTTGCACATTCTCGCCGGCGAAGAGAGTCTCGNNGAGAACCACACGCTCAAGAGGGCGCTTACCGATCCGCGTCTGCTGAGTGGTATCGGCAACGCATATTCGGATGAGATTCTGCACGCGGCGCAACTCTCCCCGATTATGCTGACCCAAAAACTGAAACCGGACGATTGGGAGAGACTGTTCGCGGCCACCCGGCACACGCTCAAGCTCTGGATAGACAAGCTTCGCGCCGAAACCAAGACCGGCTTCCCGGAAAAGGTCACAGCGTTTCGCAAGGACATGGCAGTCCATGGGCGCTACGGCGAGCCCTGTCCGAGATGTGGCGACAAAGTTCTACGAATTCGTTATGCCGACAAAGAAACGAACTACTGCGCGCGCTGCCAGACCGGCGGTAAAGTGCTTGCGGATCGGAGTTTATCCCGGCTATTGGGATCGGACTGGCCACGCACCCTGGAAGAGTTGGAGGCTCTAAAGCGGCGTTAGACAAGCTAGAGCGCCGGTCAAGCCGTCGGCGCCAGAGTCTGGCAAAGTGCAGCTAGCGGAAGCGCCGGATGAAGAGAGTGTGGCGCTCGGAACGGTAATAGCCCACGACATAAATAGTGGCCTCGCCCTTGGTGGAGTATATGACCTGGCGAATTCGCAGGATGGCAGAGCCTTTGGAGAGAGCCAGCATCTCGGCGAGGTGACCGTCGGCGGCGGTAGCATCGATTTCCTCGTCAGCGTAAGCCAATTCCACTCCGTACTCATGTTGCAGCGCGGCGAACAGCGAACTTCTACCCAAGGGAGCGTCCACGAGCGCGGAAAAATCAGAAGCGGGAAGATAGCACGTCTCAAGAGCGAAAGGTTCGTCTCCAGTCAGACGCAGACGCACAATCTTCACCAGGCGGCTGGCGGCCGGCAGACGGAGGCGCCCGGCAACCTCCTGTTCGTCGTCAATGAGCTTGGCCATCAGCACGCGGGATCGAGGTGCCAGCCCCCGGCTGGACATGTGTTCGGTGTAGCTCATCAGCTTGTTGAAGTGGATTTTTGGCGCGGCGACGAAGGTTCCGGCGCCGCGGCGGCGTTCGACGAGGCCTTCGCGTTCCAGGCCGGCCAAGGCGTGTCTGGCAGTCATCAGGCTGACCTTGTTGGACTTAGCCAGATCACGCTCGGAGGCCACCGCGTCCCCGGGGTTCAGTTGCGCCGCCTCAATTTTCTTGCGGATGGCGTTCTGAATTCGCTTATATGCAGGCGTTCCGTTGCCGTGAGTTCCCGACATGATCGATTTTCTGAACTAAATTAGCGATGAGTTGCTGCCCATCGGAGCCCCTGGGATCGCACTTCTTCCCGCGCTCCATTCAAACAGAGCCATGTGCTATATAGCTTATTAATGAGTTCCTGTAAAGGAAAAAGCTTGAGCGAGCACAAAGGTGTCGCTGTCGGACGGGGTTAATTGCTATAGAGCAGGCCATAAAAGGCTGGGGCACCGCTTCCTGACCAATCGTCGCTCCACCCCGCCGGATATGGTCCGGACATCAATCCTTGGCTGATCGCTAAGAATCAGATTTGATGGATCGAAAAATCGACGCGGTTCCGTCGGGATGGTCCTAGGAAGCAGGCAATATAGAGCGCTTCTGGGAAATAGACGGAAGGATTTCCACAGGTACCTGCATTTTCTTCTTGACCACCAAGCATCCTGTGCTATATAGCATAATCCCATTGTACTAGGGGTTCATTTGGAAACGCCCAAGCATGGAAGCGCTCTCAGGAGGCTGTGAAATGAAAAAGCTAGCGTGTGGAGTTGTGGTTCTGCTGACACTGGTGGGGATCGCCGGGATGATGACTCGCGCGATGGGGCAGGAAGTGACGGCCGCAATCGTGGGGACGGTGACTGACCCGAGCGGTGCTCCGATCAAAGGCGCCAACGTCAGGGCAACGGACACGGAGCGCGGCACCGTGTGGAGTGCGGAAACGAATGAGAGTGGATCCTATAACCTGCTGCGGCTGCCGATTGGGAGTTATGGTGTCAAGGCAACGGCGCCGGGCTTTCAGACCACCGAATGGCCCCCGTTCGCGCTGGTGCTTAATCAGACCGCGCGGGTGAATGTGCAGTTGAAGGTGGGCAAGATCAGCGAAACCATTGAGGTCTCAGGGGCCGCGCCCGTCCTGCAGACCGAGAATGCCGAGGTGGGGACTGTTCTCGACGCCCGGACGAACGACAATCTGCCGCTAGCGACACGGAATTATGTGCAGTTGACGTTGCTGACACCGGGCACAGTCTCGGTGGATCCGCATAGCATGAATCTTGGATCGAACACCGCCGAGGAAGGCGGCCGCCCCTATATCAACGGCAATCGCGAGCAGTCCAACAATTTTCTGCTGGACGGTGTGGATAACAACCAGGCCTCGGACAATCTTCTTGCTTTCACCCCGTCGCCCGATGCAATCGGGGAATTCAATCTAATCACCCAAAACGCTCCGGCGGAGTTCGGCAACTACAACGGCGGAATCATCAATGCCGTCATCAAGTCCGGAACAAATAATTACCACGGAGATGTGTTTGAATTCTTCCGCAACGATATATTCAACGCGAATAAGTGGGAAAACGGTCTGAAAGCCGGCACTCCCGGAGGGGTGTTGCCTACGCCGAAGCTGCGCTGGAACATGTTCGGAGCCACGTTCGGCGGCCCCATCGTCAAGAACAAGCTGTTCTTCTTCACGGATTATCAGGGCGGCCGTCTGGATTATCCGGCAAGTTCCTCGTTCATCACGGTGCTCACGCCAGCGGAGATCGGCGGGAACTTCAGCGCTTTGAGCACACAGCTATACAACCCATGCGCCGCTGGAACCGGCGGTACGTCCGGCACTGCATGCTCGATCCTGGCTCCTTCTGCGCGGACTAAGTTCGCCGGCAACATCATTCCCGCAGCGAATCTCGATCCGGCATTTACGGCGCTCGTCACTAGCCCTTTGTATCCCGCATCTGTGTTAACCCTTGCCAACGGTTTTGGTCAAGCGATCAATACCACGGCCAACCAATTTAATTCGGATCAGGGCGACATCAAGGTGGATTACAACATTTCCGATAAAGATAAATTGTTCTTCCGGTACTCGAAGGGCGATCAATACGATCCAGCCACCAACTCCGTGGCCCTGTTGGGCAACACGGTGAACGAAGCTTACCTGCAGAATGGAGCTCTGAACTGGACGCACACTTTTTCGCCGAGCTTGATCAATGAAGTGCGGTTCGGGAAAAACTACGTAAAGCTGCCTCATGGAATTACCACCTTTGACTCGTCGGTGGGGGCGTTAGGGAACAAAATCGGTATCGCGGACGGCAATCCGGCCGGCATCAACGGCCTTCCTGAGCTGGGTTTTGACGGCGGCTCGGTCACCAACATAAATGCCGGGACGCTTAACAATTTGGGCGCTGCGGGGGTGGTTGAAAAGTTCTCGTCCACGGTAACGCAGTTTGACGATGTGCTGATTTATACGCACGGCCGCCACGTCATCAAAACCGGTTTTCAGACCAATCGTTACAACATCAACGTGTTTTATACCGGCAACGGCGGCGAACTGGGTGTGGAACTCTTTGGACTTGGCGCTGGCGGAAACTATTCAGGAAACGGTAACGGCGGCGATCCATCCGCGGACTGGGCGCTCGGTATTCCAGAAGATGTGGGCCGTGGCACGAGTTCGGGAGGCTGGCATCAACGAGACTGGCTATTTGCCGGTTTTGTTCAAGACGATTGGCGCGTTACCGACCGATTAACCTTGAACCTGGGTCTGCGTTACGAGGCCCGCACTCCCTGGGTCGAACTCAATAATCGTCAGGCCGCAGTCAACATCCAAACGGGCGCTCTGGAATTTCCCGGTAGCACGGCGGTACCGAATGGAGTGGTTGGGACCAACGGATTCAGCCGTGGGCTTTACAATTCGGAGTACGGCCTACCAGATATCCAGCCGCGGCTTGGCTTTGCCTGGAGTCCAGCACTTTGGGAAGGCAGGACGGTAATCCGGGGCGCATTTACGATTTCCTCCTACCTGGAAGGTACGGGGACCAACTTGCGCCTTACGCAAAATCCGCCGTTTACTCCCCCGCAGGTCGAGGCGCAGAATGTGGCCACCGGGGGCTCATACAGCACGGAATCCGCGTTTAGCGCCGCCGCGCCGCCAGCCGGAGATCCGTTCATCGGCGCAACTATGCTCACTTGGGGCTCGACGGTTCAACCGGCGGTCGCAGACCAGTGGAACCTTTCCATCCAGCAGCAACTGGCTAACAACACCACCTTTCAACTCGGTTACGTTGGGCAGCGCACTACCCACCTCATGGTTCCGGAGTGGCTGTCGCAAGGAGATTTGCAGGCGAATGGCACGGTGACCTATCCCCTGATTGGCGGTCAAAATCCAATAGGAACAGTCATCGATGGAGTTGCCACAACGGCGCCGACCTATGGTCCGAATGGTTTCGGCAATGTGAAGAACACAGCCTCTGTCGGGAATATGAACTATAACGCTTTGCAAGCCGTCTTGGAGAAACGTTACAGCCACGGGTTGGAGACCCAGGTTTCTTACAGCTTCGAAAAGTGCATGACCAACGATGACGGATATTACGGCACCTGGGGGGCCACCACTCAGGCCGGCCCTTCCGGAAACTATTGGCAAAACCTCTATAACCCGAACGGCGACTACGCGCGGTGCTACTGGGATTCCACCAACGTGCTCAGCGCCTATGCCGTTTATGAGTTGCCTATCGGCCGCGGCAGACAGGTTGGGAACAACCTTTCCCCAGCGGTGAATGCCGTGATTGGCAACTGGTCGATCAATCCGATTATTTCCTGGCACAGCGGATTCCCGCTTTCACTTTATGGCGCGTCGAATTCGGGAACAGGGAGCCCGGAAAATCGCCCCGATTGCCTCGGTCCGGTCTCCTACCCGAAGACAGTTAACGCCCAGGGAATCCAGTGGTTTAGTCCTCTTCCATTCGCGCCCGCCGCTGCGGGCACATTTGGAAATTGTCCGGCCCAGGGTCCGGCCATTGGGCCCGGTTATGCTGACGCTGATATCAGCCTGCAAAAGAATTTTCCGATCACAGAAAGAATGAGAATCCAGTTCCGGGCTGATTTCCTGAACGCGTTTAACCACCCGAACTTCGCGGTGCCGAACGATACTTATAACCCGGTCACAATCGAGGGAAATGGCAGCTATCTCAACGCTGGCGGATTCGGAATCAGCAGCTCGACTCAAGATGCGCGGGAGATGCAGTTCGCTTTGAAGTTCTATTGGTGAGGTTGCCAAGAACATGGCAGGCACCGTTTTGGTGGCCTGCCATTTTCATTTATGATCGTGTTTATATGTTCCGGCCTCAATCTGTGGTCTTCGTATTGCTCCCGATGCTGATGGCGGCCCAGAGCAGTGTCGGCCAATCTGGCAGTAAAGCTCCGTCCGACCCTTCTACGTCTGCGCAAAGTGCCGCTAGCCTGGCGGAGAGCGGTCATTGCGCCGAGGCCCTGCCCGCTCTCAAGAAAAGCGTTGGCCAGGTCAGCGTTGCGCAGGTCAAGGATAAGGAACTCAGGCGCAAGATTGGCCTGGATGGCGTGCGCTGCGCAATGACGGTCCATCAGACCGATGCCGCACTGGAATTTCTTCGCGTGCTGGCGCGGGAATTTCCGACGGACCCGGATGCGCTCTATGTTTCCATCCACGCATATTCGGACCTGTCCACTTTCCTTTCGCAGGAACTGGCCCGGGGCGCTCCATCTTCCTATCAGGCGCGCGAGCTATTGGCTGAGTCGTTCGAGACGCAGGGGAAGTGGGACGATGCGGAGAAAGAATATCGCGCCATCCTGCAGCAAGATCCAAACCTGCCGGGCATCCATTTCCGGCTAGGTCGCGCATTGCTTTCCCATCCGAACCCTGGCCCCGAGGTGGCGAGCGATGCCAAACAAGAGTTCGAACGGGAGCTGCAGATCGATCCCAAAAACGCTGGCGCCTACTACGTGCTGGGCGAATTGGCGCGCCAGAACCAGCAGTGGGAGGACGCAGTGAAACATTTTTCCCGCGCCGCAAAGCTGGACCCTCAATTCGGCGAGGCGTTCCTCGGGCTGGGAGCGTCTCTGGTCTCGGAAAAGCAATACGCCGATGCGATTGTGCCGCTCGAAACTGCGGTCAGGCTGGAACCCGGGAATCCGGATGCCCATTACAATCTCGCGATGGCTTACACTCGCGCTGGACGTAAGCAAGATGGCGACAAAGAATTTGCCATTCATCGGCGCTTGATCGGTAATGATGGCGGAGCCACGGAGCCGACGCCTGCAACTGGCCCACCCGCAAAAGAATAAATATTGGCAAAAGGTTTGAAAAAACGCGCGATCCGTCGCTAGAGGAGAAGTGAAGAAGCCTGTTTTGAGAGATAACGGCTGGCCATGGTGCATTGATCGCCGTGACTTCCTCCGGGGATTGGTCAGTGGAATGACCAGTAGCATAGCGCTGCCGGCGTTCTCCCGTTTCGCCGGAGCCCTTCCGCCAGCACTTTATCCTTTTGAAGAAGTCCCGGCCGCGAAGAGCGGGATCATTTGGAAACATACGGCGGGCCACTCCGCGCAAAAATATCTGCCCGAAACGACCGGAGCGGGGTGCGCGTTCCTCGACTACGACAACGATGGCTGGATGGACATCTATCTGGTCAATAGCGGCAAGTGCGATTTCTACGACCCCTCGCCACCTCTGCGCAACGCTCTTTACCGGAACAATCGCGACGGAAGTTTCACCGATGTCACTGAGAAAGCGGGGGTCGGCGCGGGCGGATATGGCCAAGGGGTAGCCGTTGGCGATTACGATGCAGACGGGTTTCCCGACATCTATGTTACGCAATACGGGAAGAACATCCTCTATCACAATAACGGAGACGGCACTTTTACCGATGTGACCGAGAAGGCCGGTGTTGCCGCGACGGGATGGTCTTCGAGTGCGGTCTGGTTCGATTACGACAATGACGGCCGGCTTGATTTATTTGTCTGCCGCTTTGTGGATTTTGACAAATCCAAGAACCTCCCCTGCACTGCCGACAACAAAGTTGGCTATTGCATTCCTCATCTTTACAAACCAATGGCCAGTTGGCTGTTTCATAACAACGGCAATGGAACTTTTACCGATGTTTCCCAAACTTCCGGCATCGGAAAGTACTTGGGCAAGGCCTGGGGAGTAGTGGCTACGGACATTAACAATGACGGCCGCATGGATTTGTTTGTTTCCAACGATACTGTTGCAAACTTCCTGTTTGTAAATCGTAGGCAAGGAACATTCGAAGAAATTGGGCAACCTGCAGGCATAGCGTACTCCGACGCAGGGAGGCCTCGCTCTGGAATGGGGGTGGATTCGGCGGATTTCAATCAAGATGGTTGGATGGATCTCTTTGTCGCGAACATTGACCATGAAACCTATTCGCTTTACCAGAACAATCACGACGAAACCTTTGACGATATCGCCGNNGATCTGATTCTGGCCAATGGTCATCCCGACGATCTGATCGAGAGGATCTACGAAAACGTGAAGTATCGTGAACCCCTGCTGCTCTTTCAAAACGCGGGGAACGGATTCAGGAATGTTAGCGCCGAAAGCGGACCGCTGTTCTCCAAGCCGATGTCGGCGCGTGGCCTTGCTCTGGGAGATTTCAACAACGACGGAGCGGTTGACGTTCTGATTTCCACTAACAACGAGACGCCCGTTCTGTTGCGGAATAACGCCGGCAGTCAGAACCATTGGCTAGGCATAAAACTGGTTGGCAAGAAGGCGAATATCGATGCCGTCGGGGCGCGCCTCACTTACCAGGCGGGCGATTTGAAGAGAAGCCGCATGAAAGTCGGTGGAGGAAGCTATCTCTCATCCCATGACCCGCGTCTGGTGCTGGGCATCGGAAAGCGCGCAAAAATCGACTGGCTCGAAATCGTTTGGCCCCAGCCCAGCGGCCAAATCCAGCGCTTCGCCGATCTTCCCATTGATCGCTACATTACCATTCACGAAGGCCAGAACGGGTGGGAATAGGCGAGAATAGCCGGCGGTGACATGTTATGGAATCATTGCGGTCGCCGGATCGTTAGCCACTGCAATTTTCGAGTGTGGGATTTCGATCATCGTGATGCAACCGGCCCGCCTGTGCATTCTTGAATATGTTTCATTATTCTTGCGGAAGTGCCCATGCGAACAGGACGCTGCCGCTGCTGGTCAGCAAGTATTGGCGGCCGTCGAGTTCGTACGTGATCGGAGAACTCCGGATGCTCGAGCCTGACCCCGCGTGCCAAAGCGTTTTGCCGTCACTCGAATCAAGCGCCAGGAAGTTGCCGAGAGCGTCGCCGGTGAAGGTGAGGCCTGAGTCCGTCGTCAGCACACCCGCACTTGATCCTCCGGGACCAAGTTCATGGCTCCAACGAATCTTGCCGGTTTGGTAATCGATGGCATCGATCACACCTTTACCCCAGACGCCGTAATCCGCACCTGCCCACCCGTAAACTCCATCGGCTGGCTTGGCAAAGTAGATGCCATAGCTGGGATGGGCGTCGACCACAAACAACCCGTTCCTGGTGTCGAAACTCGGGGAGCGGTAGTTGGTCATACCGCCCTCGTCGGGGGCGATCAGGCGTCCATCAGGCGCCGGTTCCTTGGCGGGATTTGGAATCGGACGGCCCTGCTTGTCGACTCCTAGCGACCAGTTCACCGGTCCGAAAGGAGCGGTCAAGAGGTTTTTTCCGTTGGTGCGGTCGAGAACAAAGAAGTACCCGTTCCGCGAAGTCTGCATGAGCATCTTCTTTTGCTCGCCGTGAAAATCTCCGTCGACCAAAACTGGAGTTTCGACGGCATCCCAATCGTGCGTATCGTGCGGAGAAGCCTGGAACGACCACACCAGCTTGCCCGTCTCCGGATTCAGCGCGACGATGGTGCACGTGTAAAGATCATTGCCTGGCCGCGTCGAGCCGGTCAGGACAGGAGTCGGGTTGCCGGTTCCCCAGTAGACGAGATTGAGATCCGGATCGTAAGTTCCGGTCATCCACGTCATGCCTCCGGTCGTTTGGTTCGGGGTTCCAGCCGGAGGAGTGGCATTCCATTGCCACTGAGTGGTGCCCGTTTCCGGATCAATCGACCGGATGTAGCCGGTCAGGTTATCGAAATCTCCGGAAACGCCAACGAGCACACGGTTACCGACGACGAGGGGCGCCATGCTAGTCCAATAACCCTTCGTGGCGTCCGCAACCTCGATTTTCCAGCGTACCGTTGCATCGCTGGCGTTGAGGGATACAAGGTGTCCGTCAGGAGTCAAGAAGAAAAGATACTTCTTGTACATAGCCACGCCGCGATGCCCGATGTGTTCCCCTGGGCTCCGCGGGTAGGTGTAGTGCCAGATCTGGTGGCCGGAACGCGCATCCACAGCCCAAATATTTTCCGGAACGGTGAAATACAAAATGCCATCTATCAACAGCGGCGAGGACTTTATGAGTGAAGTCTGATCAGTCTGGAACGCCCAGGCAAGGCCCAGATTTTTCACATTCTGCGGCGTAATCTGGGTGAGCGGACTATGACGTCTGCCGGAATAGTCGCCGTGATATCCAGGCCAACTGTCGGCTGGCGGATGCAGAAGCATTTGGTCATCCACCCCCTGGCCCATCATGAGGCTGGGCGGTGCAATTGTGATCAGGGTGCTCACGGCAACGAGGAATGCAGCTTTTATAAAATTCATATCGAGTGAGGACCTCTTCAAACCAGGGTGCCGGGGCCGAGATTCAGCGCAAAGTCTGCAAATATGCCATCAAGTTGTGGATGTCGGCATCGGTGTACTTACTCAACAGATCCGCATGAGCAGTCACCGGCGCGTCGACCTTGTATTGGACATCGCTTGTCCGCCATGATCGATACGAACCCGTAGGATCAATGAGTCCCACCGTAAACTCGTCGAGATAATCCAGCGTTCCCGTAATCGTCTGACCGGCAGCCAGTGTTACAGTGACCCTGGATTTCGCATGTTTGGGATACAGCATCTGCTCCTCCAGTTCGAGGCCCTGGTAACGCGATGCGATGCCTGCGAGATCGCCGGTCGGAGAGTGGCAGGTTGCGCATCCGCCGGCACCGTCGAAGTACTGCTTGCCAGCCTCGGCGTTTCCGGTTTGGAGATCGGACACATCCACTCCCTTACGACCGCCCTTTTTCGTGATCGCAGTATTTTGTTGGCTATGGATAAAGGCCGTGAGGCCGAGAATCTGCCGCTCGGAAAAGTCAAAGTGCGGCATGCCCTTGTCGGGGCGTCCATTGCGCACAACGGCGCCGATCTTGTCTCCATCCACATCCTCGGTGACCAACTTGGAGCGCGTTAGGTCCGGGCCGCTCTCTCCGCCGCCGGCATCGCGGCCATGACAAAAGGAGCAATCTTGCCGGAAGAGGGAGCCTCCGCTCTCGACCAGAGCAGGTGGATACGATTTGGGCGCCGCTGTGCCATTTTGTTTGGCTGGAGCCGGCGCGCTATGTGTTGGTGTTTGTGCCGCGGAAACGGCGAGGCTCACGAGCAATGGAGCCACCAGCAGTACACTCCCATGCAAGGCCGAACGAAGAAGATTCATCCCGTAAAGTGTTCCTCCCCACTTCAGTGCTCATCACTGTGAGCTTCAGGTCGCGGATGAGAAGCCGTAC
>PKVZ01000007.1 GCA_003131635.1 Acidobacteriaceae bacterium | reverse complement strand
GATCGCGCGAACATCCCGTGAACAGGGCAGTGATGAGGAACGCGACGAGAAACAGGCGAACGACTGCAGAGCGGCTCATGTTGTCTCCAAAGCAGGCGCGAATGCGCGGACGGTTACGAACTTCTGGACAATACACCAAGGTACTGCAATACGAGGTGTTAATAAAGTTACTGGCGTCATACCGGGATGGGATGTGCACGATGAAGTCTGGCAAGCAGCGTTCGGTACTTATTTTTTGAAACAGCCCGATTGGCTATCGGTTTTTTTTTGCGTTGTGGAGAAGTAAAGACCAGATATCTTGATTATGGCTGCGTGATCTGGAACACTGTGCCGCAACCCGCGGGGCCGTTCTCATTCTCACAAAACCCCGTGCCGCCCTCCAAAGTAGTACCGTAGACGGTGGTACCCAGGACGAGTACAGGCGTTTGAATATAGGCGCCGTCAGTGCCGCCTGTGAAGCTGTGCAGTACCTGTTCCGTCCAACTGCCACCTTGAGTCGATGGTGGGCTTACCTTAAACACGGTGCCGCAGTAATAATAGAGCCCCTCGCCGCATGAGTCCGGGCCATTTTCGCTCGCGCCATAAAGAGCCCCCGCGCTGTCGAGCACAAGGGAGGTTATCGGATTAAGACTGTCCCCGCTAACGCCACCGAAGGAATACAGTACCTGCTCCGTCCAAGCGCCGCCTTGCGTCGTCGGTGGCGATAATTGGTAGACCGTCCCCGCGCCAAATTGGCCGCCTTCGAGCGTAGCTCCGTAGAGCGAACCCGCGCTACCAAATACCAGGCCTGTCGGGCCCGGCTCGCCGGAAAATGTGTAGAGAATGTTCTCGGTCCACGCGCCCTTCCCGCCGGACGGGGGAACTAGTTGATACGCCACTCCACCATAGAAGGTTGTCCCATAAATGTTCCCCGAGGCGTCCAGAATCACACCCGAGGCTCCGCCGCTATTACTGCCATTGAAGTCCCTGAAGTTATAGAGGGTGGCCTCGGTCCAGGGGTTACCCAATTGGGACGGCGGCGATAGCGCGAAGACAAATCCCGCGTTGTCGCGGCCGCCGCTAAAAGTAGTGCCGTACAATCTGCCTCCCGTGCCAGCAGTCAAGCCGTAGTACGGTTCTACACTGCCGTCGCTGCTCATGAAGCTGTAGATGATAGTCTCCGTCCAGGGTTTGCCGGCCTGCGTGGGCGGCGACAGCTCAAACACCGCTCCGTCGCCGTATTGCCCGCCGCTGGCCGTCGTCCCGTAGATTTTGCCACTCTTCGAGAGAACGAGGTTACCCATTGGGGACGATCCGTCTTCGTATTCGACCCCCTGGAACGAGTACAGAATATTCTGCTTCCAGACGCCACCCTGCGTTGTCGGGGGCGACAGTTTATAAACAGCGCCTTGGCGATACTTGCCTCCCGATTGAGCCGTGCCGTAGAGAGCGCCGGTGCCATCGGCAACAACTCCACCGAACGGGCTGCTCCCGTCGGTTCCGCTGCTGCTCTGAAAGCTATGGATCACGGTTTCGGTCTGCGCCGTCGCGAAACTTACGCTGGTAATTGCGAATATGGCGACGCAGGCGAAAAGCGCACCGGCGAACGAAGATGCTTGGCGAGTCATCGTGAAAAGGCCTCCGCTGGTAGAACCTTGGTATGTCGGGTCGTGCGAAAAAATCCTGAACAGTGCAGCGGCCCTAGGGGGTGGGCAGAGCAATACTACACGGCTGCGTGCCTACGCGCAATGTGTGGATGCTGCGTCCTTGCGGGGCTTGGGCCCGATGGCTCTCTTCGGAGTCAGGGTCAAAATCGAAGTCAAGTTCAAAGTCAAGGGCAAGTTCAAAGTCAAAGGCAGCGGACGGGGCGTCCGCTCTACACGGGCATAGCTATTGCAGAGTGTGGCTGGATGGTCCGGAGGCTGGGCTGCCGGTGATGTTGTAACGCTTTAGTTTGCGGTAGAGGGTGGCGCGGCTGATGCCGAGCATGCGTCCGGCTAGGGCTTTGTCGCCTTTGACCTGTTCGAAGACGCGCTGGATGGTGGCGCGTTCGATATCTTCGAGATCGGTGGTGGAGAGCGGCGCTGCGGCTGCGCTGCCGGTGGAACGCAATTCAGCGGCGGCGGCGAGATCGGAAACCAGTTCGGGCGCGGCGGCTGACGACATTCGTGACGAGGGCGAATCGCGCGCGGCGATGGAGTGGGGAAGGTCGCCGAGGTCGATGAGAGTTCCGTCGCCGAGAGCGACGGCGCGTTCAATGCAGTTCTCCAGTTCGCGGACGTTGCCGGGCCAATCGTAATTCATCAGAGCTTTCATGGCGGCGTTGGAGACGCGCAGATCCGCGCCCGGTGCATAGCGTTCGCAAAACCATTGCACCAGCATGGGAATATCGCTGCGGCGCTCGCGCAAGGCGGGCACGTGAACGGTGACCACGTTGAGGCGGAAGTAAAGATCTTTGCGGAAGGTTCCGTTTTGATAGGCGGCTTCGAGATCGCGGTTGGTGGCGGCGATGATGCGGACATCAACTTTGACGCGTTGATTGCTGCCTACGGGACGAACTTCTTTTTCCTGCAAGACGCGCAGCAGTTTGGCTTGCAACTCGAGGGGTAGTTCGCCAATCTCGTCGAGGAATACGGAGCCGGTGTCGGCGGCGGCGAAGAGGCCTTGCTTGGATTTCAGAGCGCCGGTGAAGGCTCCTTTCTCATAGCCGAAGAGTTCGCTTTCAATCAGGGTGGGCACGAGCGAGCCGCAATCGACGGCCACGAAGGGACGATTGGCGAAAGCGCCGCGGAAGTGAATGGCGCGGGCGATGAGCTCTTTGCCGGTGCCGCTTTCACCGGAGATGAGGACGGAGGTGCGCGTGTCCTTGAGACGCGAGGCCATGCGCAGCACTTCCTGAATTTTTGCGGAGGAGCCGATGATGCCGTGCACGGCGGTTTCGGAATCCATAC
>PKVZ01000195.1:18645-19406 GCA_003131635.1 Acidobacteriaceae bacterium | reverse complement strand
CCGCTAGTCGCGCGCTGCGGCCACGCCCGGGTTTCGCTGCCTGGGGGCTGCGCCATCGGGAGCCGTCCCATCGACATGCACATTAAAGGACTCGAACAACTCGGGGCGAAGATCACGCAGGATCACGGCTATGTCGAAGCTTCCGCCAGCCGCCTGAAAGGAACCGAAATTGTTTTCGACAAAATCACCGTCACGGGAACCGAAGATCTGCTCATGGCCGCCGCTCTTGCCGAAGGCGAAACCATTCTGCAGAACTGCGCCCGAGAACCGGAAGTTGCCGACCTGGCCGCGCTGCTCAATAAAATGGGAGCGAAGATCGAAGGCGCAGGTACGCCGACAATCCGCGTGAAAGGCGTGAGCAAACTAAAGGGAGCGAAGCACCGCATCATTCCTGACCGGATCGAAGCCGGCACTTTCCTGATTGCCGGCGCCATGACCGGCGGCGACCTCAACATTGCCGGATGCGATCCCACTCATCTTGATGCGCTGCTCAGCAAGCTCAAAGAAGTTGGCGTGAAAACTAGATCCAACGGCGATTCGGTCCGCGTCATGGGCGACAATCCGTTTAGCGCAGCCGACATCATCACGGAAGAATTTCCCGGATTCCCCACCGATATGCAAGCGCAGTTCATGGCGCTGGCCACGCAAGCCGAAGGCGCTTCCGTCATCACCGAAAATATTTTCGAGAACCGCTTTATGCACGCGCAGGAATTAGTCCGCATGGGCGCCAACATTAAAATCGAAGGCCGCCGCGCCGTAGT
>PKVZ01000195.1:0-18629 GCA_003131635.1 Acidobacteriaceae bacterium | reverse complement strand
GTGAAGTGAGCGATGTGGCGCGGGAGCCCCGTGAAAGACCTCAATGAGCGTAATGGGGATTTATCGCCAATCAACCCCACCTGTTCTAAACTGCTCTCGGCAATGTGCTCTCGATGCGATGGATTGCTAGGGAGAAGACGGGTAAACTGGCCATACGAATACCGTGATCTCGTGCGCCAAATCCTGGAGAGTGGAGCAAGGAACGTTTCGCGTAGTAAGCGGAACGCGCCCGCTAAAGCAAATCCTTACCAGCAGGCAATGGCCTAGTGACGTCATCAGACACGTTCTTTCCGATTTAGTGCACGACACTCACAAATCCGCGTCAAAGCTTCGACGTTCGCTCCAACACTGAATTTTGATTTTCCTATACTTCTAGATAGCTAGTTCACCGGGGTCAGGAGAGCGCCGTGGAACTTGATGCCAACGAATCCGCTTACCGCGATCTGCCCTGATCGATTGATAGCAGCGGCTCCTACCAATGTCCAACCGGAATTTGGCGGGATGAGGGTGTTCAGGTCTTGCAGGTGGTTGGCGCTGGTCCACAGAAAAGCAGCAGCGCCGTAATATCCAACAATCTGGCCGGAGTCATTAATTCCAAGAGCATCGCTTTCGGTGGCCGTGCCCAGACCCTGCATTTTATGAGTCGAGGTCCACAGGGCGGCGATCAATCCTTCCTGGTCGGGCCGGAGATATCCGATGCCGACGATTTGGCCAGATGCGTTGATTGCGTTGGCGATGCTACCGTCACCATTGAAGTCGCCAAGATCCTGCATTCCTGCAGCCTCCGTGTAGAGAAAAGCGTGGACGGTGAAGTTGTCGCGGAGATAAGAGAAACCGACGATGTCGCCTGCTTCATTGATGCCGTAAGCGGCACTGATGTTTCCGCCGAGCGATCCGAGGTCTTTCATGCCCGCAGATGCGGTCCAAAGAAACGCGTGGGTTGAAATGCTTGAAAGGTCGGCTTCCCCAACGACCTGGCCAGTGTTGTTGATGCCATAAGCTGCGCTGGAATTTCCTCCCAACGTACCCAAGTCCTGCATTCCGTCCTTCTGCGTGTAAAGAAAAGCGCGGTAGGTGATCTCGTCCGATAAGTAAGAGAGGCCGACGACCCGACCGGAATTGTTGATGCCGCGAGCGGTGCTATAGGCATTGTGGCCGACGAGTGTTCCAAGATCGCGCGCACCCTTATTTTTTGTCCAAACGAAGGCATGCTGATATCCATCCAGTAGGCCGGCTGTTCCGGCAACTGCGCCCTGGTCGTTAATGGCGTAGGGGTCGCTATCGATTCCGTCGGGGACACCACCGAGGGGGGTTAGGGTGTAGGACTGGGCGGTCGCTCCTTGCACGAAGGTAAGTACGAGCGCGGCGAGGGTGATTTTGTTCATGGCGCAGTCCTGTTTGAAATCGAATTCACAAACATGTTGCGCCAGAATGGGGCGAGGGTCAAGATGAAGGTTCTTGACACAGCAGGATGCGTATTTTCGGGCCGCAAGTGACGCAATCAGGCGTTAGCGCTCATTGATTCCCACAAGATGCTTTCCTGAGATAGCAGGCTGCGACGAAGACTCGACTCACTCCTACCCCCGCGTCAACCTCTCAATCACTCCCCGATGCTGCGGATACTCTCGCACTAAATCCTCTCGCTTCGCCATCTCAAAATCCTCAAAATCAAATCCCGGAGCTACCGTGCAGCCCACCAGCGCGAACGACTTCCCATCCTTCACTCGCGACGCGAACCAGCATCCCGCCTTCACCGCCGCCTGCAATACCTCACCTGCATCCGGATCGCTCCCTAACAAAATCTCCGAATACTCCCCTGCCTCGTCGATCACGTGCACCAGCAGCGTTGCTCCAACGTAAAAATGCCAAACCTCATCGGAGCGCAAGCGGTGAAACGCGGAAAAATTCTCTCCCTCTAATAGAAAATAGATCGCGGTCGAGGCCGCCCGCGCGCCGGTAAACTCCGGCGGCAAACTTTCTTTCGCCAAAATCAAGTCCGCCTTATAGGTCTGCTGGTAATACCCACCCTCCGGATGCGCCTCCAGCGCTAGCTTCTCGATCCAATACGCCGCGTCCTTCGTCATCGATTCTCCGTGGCCTCGCTCTCATCTTTAACACAATTTTCCTGAAACGTTTTCCGTTCCCGCGCACTATTCAAATAGTCGTCATCGAACAGGAACTCTGCTTCCAGCCGGAGATAAGATTATTTACCGCCGACCGCCAGCCTTTGCTTACCGGCAGACCGCTGCCTGAAATGCGGGTAGGCTCCCACCTGTCAGGTTCGCCCACCTCTTGCGGGATCTCCCACCCTTGCATCCTCTGCAAGGGTGGGCATGTGTGGCGTGGGGTGTCGTCTCTGCGCACTCTGCGGCCCTCTCCGCGATCTCCCGCTTTACCTTCGCGGAGCGCACTTGGGATTTCTCGCACTTTCAGCTTGGCGAAGGGAAGAACCGTCGCCCCAGGTGCATCCAGGCGAGGTGGATTGAAAACTCTCGCTGGGTTAGTTTGGGCTGTGATCCCGCATCAAGATTTCGGCGTCATCTCGAAGCCCGCTTTTTCACCAGCGGGGCGAGAGAGCTCCCGTCGCGCGGCCCGCCCCGCCATCCGTCACCGATTATCCGATTTGGACAACGTTTGTGGCGCCGTTGCGAGCGTATTGTTTGCCGATGTGAGCAGCATGGGCGCTGGAGGCCGCGCTGACACTGCCGGTCTCGTTGCCAGAGTTGAAATCGTGAGCGCCTTCGAGCGTGATCGACTCGGGCGGCTTGCTGCGAAGGAAAAACAAGGTGGTCGTCACGGAGGCAGTATTCTGACTGTCCTGGTCGGTTCCTTTGAACGTAACCCGCTTGAAGCTGGCATAGTTTGCCACTTGCTTGGCTCCCTCCGCCGCGCTGCCACCTTCAAATTGCCAGCGGCCGGCGATATCGTCGACGTTGTTGAGTGCTTTGCTGCTAAAGGTCAAAATCAGGGGCATAAGTCTCCTTCTGGGCGCGCGTATGACGCGCTTCTGACTACTAGTGACAGAAAGCGCACAACCGTTTCAAAATGAGTTTCATCGCAGCCTGGCGAGCATACAATCACGAAAGCCCTCCAGCTTTTCAGTTTGCGAAGGTTCGCCCACAAATTCCGCGTCCGCCGCCCATTTCAAGGTTGACGGGCCCTCCAGGCCAGAGACATAATGTGCGCCCTCCCCCGAACAGGAGGCTCCGATGAGACGCGCTTCGCGATCGGCTCGCACCGCTTCGCAGTTTTCTTCCGCTTGGCTCGCTTGCTCTGGGATCGGCCGGATTAGCCATGTGGCGCCAAACGCATGGGCAGCAGCCTCACTCTGTTTATCGAAGTCGAAGGGATAGAAGATCTCTTCACGAAAGTGCAACAGCACGGCGTCAAGGTCACGATGCCCATGAAAGACCAGTTCTACGGCATGCGAATTTGTCTTTGAAGATCCCGAAGGTTGGGTGATCGCTCTGGCTCAACGTATCAACACCTAGAAGTGACAACGGCCGAAGCGACAAAGGCCGCGGCTAGCGCCGCGGCCTTTGCCTCGTAAACTCCGCAGTTCAGTCTTATTGCACGTGAATCATCTTCCCGCTCGCGTCCAGTGTGCCATGCACCCGAACCTTTTTGCCTTCGTATTGCTTTACCTGGTCCTGGTGGTCAATGTCGTAAGTCTTGCCTGAATCCGCATCCTGCAGCACATACTTATCGCCAACCTTCACGACGGTTCCGCTGAAGCTCTGCGTGTCGGATGTGGCAGTCGGAGTCGAACTCTGATTGTCGGGCGTCGCCTGAGTCGCCGGATCCGGCGTCTGGCTGGGTTGAGCCTGCGGCGTGGTCGCGGGCTGTTGCGCGGTTGGGTCTGTGGGTTGCGTTGCAGGGGGCGCCGACGGATCGCTCGTCTGGGTTTGCGGTGTTGCCGCCGACGGATCGCTCGACGTTGCCGGTGGCGTAGCTTGTTGAGTCGGTGGCGCGGCTTGTTGAGCGTTCAGCGAGACGCCAACTCCCAGAATCATGGCGAGTGCGCCGAGTGACCAGATAGCCTTCAATCCCTTTTTCATTCAATACCTCCGAGAGACGTTGACGTCCTTTCTCTGCCGTCGTGTGGAAGCAAACCACGTGCCAAACGTCCGCACCTTGTCGTCGCTTCTCGTGACTACGAGCCGCCCGTTCTATCTGCAAGCTTTATCGGTCTCTCGCCACATACCGAGTCAGCCGCCCTACAGAAGTTTCTGCTCTTGACCTACAACAAACTCTGTAGCAGCCCTCTGAACGCTGGCGTCCATGTTTCACACGCCAAGCGAGCAGATTTTGCCCTCTCAATTATTTTGAACTCATATTTTGAGCGCAGCATTGTTGCGCTTCTGGTCGTGCAAGTATCGTCGGGATCCTCCGATTTCGCCACGCCAACGCTGGGACCCATTTGCGAGGCCTCCGGTGATCGAAAAGTGCGAGGTGCTGGAAGTGAAACCGGTGAAGTGAAGAATAGTTTCTGGCTGTTTTTGGGGAAAAATAGTGATCAACCCTGCCTTGGGGACGTGGCAACTAATTACACAGATGCCAACAATAATTCCGCAGCGGCGCGGAAACGCGTGCGTTGCAACAATGGAGGAGTAAACAAATGGCAGACGATATGGACAAAAATAAGCAGCAGAGCGGCCAGTACGGCCAAGGGCAGCAAAACCAGCAGAGCGGTCAACAGGACCAGGGCCAGCATGGTCAGAAGGGCGGACAGCCTGGACAGACCGGCCAACAGCAGAAGGGTAACGTTGACCCCAGCAAGAAGAATCCTTCTCAGGACGAGCAGGATGAGCGGGACCGGCAGCGCCGCGCCTCGTAGTTTGCAGTGCAAGCGGTGAATTTGAGGAGTTCCAGCTATTGGGTTGGAACTCCTTAAGTTTTGTGGGAGAAAAGCTCTTTCTCAACGAAGGGCTTCGGGGATTGGGGCGCATTGTTTACAATAGAAGATTCGTCCACCTACTGCGGGAAATCCCTGCGGTGGGGACGAATGCGCTTTGAAACAATCCAACCACAAACCCGACGCGTCCCCCCGCGTGTCGCCCACCGTGTACTGGCGGGTGGAAGGAAGCCTGCTCGACCTGACGGTGGTGCAGCCGGTCGCCTTCTTTACCTGGAACGCGCAAACCTTCTCGGAGCGCTTCCGGCGACGCGGCCTTATTTTTCTGATGGCGGCGTTGCGACCGTTTTTGTATTCGACCAACCGCAAATTTGCGACGCGTGTGGTACACACGGCGCTGCGGGGTGTGACGCGCGACCGGCTGGATCTGCTGGGCGAAGAATATTTTCAATACAAATTGAAGCCGCAGTTGAAGGCGCGGGGCGTGGAGCGCGTGCAAGAATTGGTGTGCTCGGGGGCGGAAGTGGTGCTGGTGAGTCAGGGGCTGGAGCACGTGATGAAGCCGCTGGCGCAGCATCTGGGAGTGAAACGGCTGGTGGCGAACCGCCTGGAATTCCGCGACGGCGTAGCCACGGGACGGCTGCTGGAGCCGGTGATCCGGCCGCGGGGAGCGTTTGCGCGGATACAGGAGCAGAGCCCGGATGGGCGGCGTGCGCCGAAGACGCTGGCGCGGCAGTTGGATATCGCGCTGGAGCAGTTGCGGGCGGCGGAGATTGGAGCGGAGCGGGAATCGCCGGCGAGGGAACATCCGATTGTGCATTTCGAAGGACGGCAGCAGGCGCCGGGATTTTCGGTGCGGCGGGCGCTGGCCGACAAACAGGTAATGCTGATCGGCGTTACCGGATTTATCGGTAAGGTCTGGCTGGCGAACACGCTGATGGAGCTGCCGAAGATCGGGCGGATTTATCTGCTGGTGCGGCGGCAGAAGTCGAATCCGGGGCAGCGGCGGTTTGAAAAGATGGTGGAAGAATCGCCGGTATTCGATCCTCTGTTTGAAAAGTACGGAGTTGGACTTGGGGAGTATTTGAGGGAAAAGGTGGAGGTGGTTGAGGGGGACGTGACGCGTGCGGGGTTGGGGCTGGACGCGGAGGCCGCGCGGCGGCTGCAGAAAAATCTTGATCTGATTGTGAACAGTTCGGGATTGACCGATTTTAATCCTGACTTGCGGGATGCGCTGAGTACGAATACGGATGCGGCGATGAACATCCTGGAGTTTTTGCGGGGGACGGATCACGCGGGATTGCTGCATCTTTCCACCTGTTATGTGGCGGGAGAACGCGACGGGCGGGTGACGGAGAAGCTGATTCCGAATTACACGCCGCATCGCGTGGCAAATTTTGATGCGGAGCGGGAGTGGCAATCGCTGCATGAAGTAATTGCAAAGGCGGAAGCGCAGGCTGAAGGCGAGGAAGTGACAGCCGGGCTGAGATCGCAATCGCTCGCCAAGGAACATGCGGCGAAAAGCTTGCAGGGCGCGGCACTGGAGAATCAGATCCGCAAGAACAGGATTCGCTGGTTAAAGACTTATTTGACCGACGAGGGGACGCGGCGTGCCAAGGAGTTGGGCTGGCCGAATACGTATACCCTGACGAAGAGTCTGGCGGACTCGCTGATCGTGAAATATGGCGCCGGGCTACCGATTGCGGTGGTGCGGCCGGCGATTGTGGAAACATCGGTAGCCAAGCCGTTTCTGGGATGGAATGAAGGGATTAATACGTCGGCATCGCTCTCCTATTTATTAGGGACATATTTCCGCCAACTGCCTTCGAACGAGAGCAAGCGGCTGGATATTATTCCGGTGGATGCGGTGTGCGATGGGATGACGCTGATCGCGGCTGCGATTGTGGAGCGGCGGCACGACGAGTTGTATCAGCTGGCAACGTCGGTGACGAACCCGTGCGACATGGGACGATCGATTGAACTGACGTCGCTGGCGCACCGGAAACATTATCGCGCGCAGGAAGGGCTGGAGTCATGGTTGCGGCTGCGGTTCGATGCGATTCCGGTTTCGAAGACGCGGTACCAGCGCATGTCGGCGCCGGCGCAGAGGGCGATTGTGAAGTCGATTCAGAAGATCATGGCGCCGTTGCCGTTGAAGAAAACTCCGCTAGTGAAGGCGGAGAGGAATTTGGAACGGCTGGAAAAACTGATCGAATTGTTTGAGCCGTTCATCCTGTTTAATGAGCACGATTTTGCAGCCGACAATGTCGAGAAACTTTCGCACGCGCTGGTGGAAGATGAGTGGGAAACATTTGGCTACAAGGCGCGAATGCTCGATTGGTGGGAGTATTGGATCAATGTGCACATTCCGGCGCTGCGCAGGTGGACCTATCCGCTGATTGAAGGGCGCCCGCTGGAGGCGCGTCCGGCGCGGAGTTTGCAGAATGGTGAGACGGTGAAGACGGGCACGAATGGGAAATGGTGAATGGCAATATTTCTGACGGGATCGACGGGATACATTGGGGCGCATGTGGCGGCGAATCTGCTGCGCGATGGCGCCGCGCTGAATGTACTGGTGCGGGCGCGCGATGTGAATGAGGCCGAAGCGCGGTTGTGGCAGGCGCTGCAGCTGCATTTGGAGTTTCCGCAGTTTTACGAATTTCTGCAGACGCGAGTGCGCGTGTTTCGCGGAGACCTGACGGAGCCGAGCTTTGGATTAGGACGGGATGAATACGACCGCCTCGTACACACGACGGATTCGGTGATTCACTGCGCGGCGTCGCTGAACCGGAAGTCGGAGAAGAGTTGTTTGAACGTGAATCTGCGCGGCACGTTGGAAGTGCTGACGCTGGCCCGGCATGCAGAGCATTATCACGGGTTGAGGCGGTTCAGCCAGGTGAGCACGGTGGCGGTGGCGGGGAAGCGGCAGAATGAAGTGGTGAGCGAGGACCGGTCGATTGATTGGGAGCGGTCGGATTACGATCCGTATGCGCGGACGAAAAAATTCTGCGAGCACATGATGCGGGTGCTGCTGCCGGAAACGCCGAAGACAATTTTCCGTCCGAGTATTGTGCTGGGCGACAGCCGCTACGCGGAAACGACCCAGTTCGACATGGTGAAAGCGTTTGTATTTCTGGCGGGGCTGCCCGCGCTGCCGTTTCGCGCGACCGACAAAATTGACATTGTGAATGTGGATTTTGTGGCGGAGGCGATTGCGACGCTGCATCAGAAGGATCGGCCGCAACACGACACGTATCATCTCTCATCGGGAATCGGATCGCAGACATTTCGAGAGATCACGAAGGCATTGGCAGCGGCGCAGAACAAGCGACCGCCGGTGTTTGTGCCGGTGGCGGAGCGTCCGTTTACGGGATCGGTGAATTTTCTGGCGAACCGCAAGGGCGCGATTGCGAAAGGCGCATCGTTGATGAAAGTGTTTATGCCGTATTTAACGTGGAATACGGTTTTTGACAACACACGCGTAACGGCTGAACTGGGGAAGAAACCGGTGCCATTTTCCGAGTACTGTTATCCGCTGATGAAGTTCAGCAGCGGGAATAATTTCGAATACAACTACCGGCCGTGGCCCGCAACAGCGGGAGGTACGGCCGCATGATGGACTTCATTCTGGAGGCGTGGGTAAGCAGTTCGATTGAGCGCGCCCGGGCGGGCTGGATGCTGGGTGCGGGCAAGCGCTGGAAGCCGGGCGACAAGCTGAAACTGCTGTTCGCAGGTTACAACGGAACGCGGAACATGGGATCGGATGTGCGCGTGGAAGAGATGCTGCGGCAGATGCGGCGTATTCTGGGCGCGGAGCGGGTGGAGTTCAGCGTGATGAGCCAGAATTTCGATTTCTCGCGCGGATATTTCGAGGGTACGAAGCAGGTACACCTGCCGGATATTTTCCCGCCGTTTCTGGCGAACGAGGTGCCGCAGCACGATGGAGTGGTGGCGTGTGAAGGGTCGATGTTCAAGAGCAAGTTCGCGAATGCGCTCACCACGATGATGATCGGGTCGCTGGGAATTGCGGCGGCGCAGAATAAACTTTCGGTGGGGTACGGCGCGGAAGCGGGGCACATGGATCCGGTGGTGGCAAAAATGTGCGGGCGCTATTGCAGGAATTCATTTGTGATTACGCGAAATGAGGAGTCGCGCGGCGTGTTGCGCGAATTGGGCGTGCCAACGGAATTGGGAACCGATACGGCGTGGACGTTTGAGCCGCGTCCGGCGGAGTATGGGCAAAGTGTGCTGAGAAAAGTTGGATGGGATGGGCGAACGCCGGTACTGGTGGTGTGCCCGATTAATCCGTTTGAATGGCCGGTGAAGGCATCGGTGGCGAAGTACGCAGTGCGCAGCTTGACGGGTGCGTATAAAGACAGCCACTACCGCACGGTTTATTTTCACAACTCGGGGCCGGCGGCGGAGCAGGCGTATCACAAATATTGGAACGCGATTGCGAATGCGGTGGATGCGTTCCGCAAGAAGAAGAATGTATTTGTCATAATCGCGGCGACGGAGCGGTTGGACGCGCGTCCGGCGAATCGGATTGCGGAGAAACTGGGCGGAGTGCCGGTGCTCACTTCGGACGAGTACAACATGTATGAGTTGGTGAGCGTGCTGCGGGCGTGCCATATGATGGCGTCATCGAGATATCACGGAATTGTGACTTCGATGCCTGGGCTGGTGCCTTCGGCCGGAATCACGATGGACGAGCGCATTCGGAATTTGATGCGGGAGCGCGGGCATCAGGATCTGCTGATGACGGTGGATGATCCGGAGCTTGAAGGGAAGCTGTTGGCTGCACTGGAAAAACTGAGTTGCGAGGGGGAAGCGATTGCGACCGGCATTGCGCAAACGGTAGTGAAGAATTTGAAAGTGATGGCGCGCATGGGTGTGTATTTCGAAGAGGAAGTGCAGAGGAGATATCCGGAGTTTGAGACTCGCCGGGGGGAGTGGAGTTGGGAGGATTATTTGCCGCCGATGAGCAAGGGTCTGCGGGAGTTGGCGACGGCTTACAACTAGGTGGTTCGCGCTCGGTTATAAAAAGCTGCGAAGCACGCTAAGGGTGCGCGAAGGCCGCGAAGAAAGTCTGACGAGTTCCCGAATTAGTCGGTTCTTATTGTGGATACAGTCCTGCCATTTATCGGCGATATTTTCGCGCAACTGCAGGCGGCTGCGGACACGCGCATTCTCGCAGAAATCAGTGAGGGCGTCGTCACGGGCGTAACGGGGAATGAGTTACTGGAACTGATTCGCAAGGTGCGAACTTTTATCGCTTCGAAAAGGCTCAACAAAGGTGACCGATGCGGCTTGCTGGCGGCCAACAGCATTCGCTGGGTGGCGATGGACCTGGCGCTGATGGCTGAAGGGCTGATTGTGGTGCCGCTGTATTCGCGGCAGGCGCCGGCGGAACTGGTGGCGATGATGAAGGACAGCACGCCATCGCTGGTGTGCTGCGGAGATGCGGCGTTGCGGGACGGGATCGTACAGAGTTGGAAGGATGCGCCTGCGCAGTTTTTGTTCGATGAGATTTTCGCGGGTGTGGATGGAGTGCAACTGGAGCGGACGCAGGTTGGGAAGGCCGACGCCGTCACCATTATTTATACGTCCGGTACTTCGGGCGAGGCCAAGGGAGTGGTGCTGACGGCGGCGAACGTGGGCTTCATGCTGGACCGGACGGCGGAGAGGCTGAGCGAGTTGATGGCGGGATCGGCGGCCGGGGAGCAAGATCGCATCTTTCATTATTTGCCGTTTACATTTGCGGCTTCGTGGATTGCGTTGCTGACGTTTTTGAAGCGGCGGAGTCTGGTCACCATCAACATGGATCTGGCGAAGATCGCCAACGATATGCGGGTAGTGGCTCCGGATTATTTTTTGAATGTGCCGCAGTTGCTGGAACGGATGCGGCGCGCGGTTGACGAACAATTGTGGCATACCGGAGGAGTGGCGCAGGCAATTTATGGGCGGGCTAAGGCTGCATGGGCGCGGCGTCAGGATGGGCAGCCGAACCCTGGCGATGCAATCTGGCTGGGATTGGCGAACCGGCTGGTGTTTCCGGCGATTCGAAAAAAAATGATTGGCAAAAATCTGAAGGCGCTGATTTGCGGGTCGGCGCCGCTGAGTGCTGAGACGCAGCTTTATTTCATGATGCTGGGAATTCGCGTGCTGCAGGTTTACGGGCTGACTGAGACTACGGCGATTTGCACGATGGACGATCCGAACCGGGTTGAGGTCGGGCGGGTGGGACCGGCGATTCCGGGGATGGAGATGAAGCTAGGGGACAAGGATGAGATTCTGGTGAGCGGGCCAAATATTTTCCTGGGATATTGGAACCGGCCGGAGCAAACTGCCGAGGCGCTGCGCGACGGGTGGTTTCACACCGGGGATCAGGGAGAAGTGAATGTGTCGGGAACGTGGCGGATCGCGGGGCGGATCAAGAATCTGATTGTGTTGGGGTCGGGGCATAAAGTTTCACCGGAACCAATCGAGAACGCGATTGCCAAACTGTTGCCGGAAGCGCAGCAGGTTGTTGTGGTTGGGAACGGGCGCGGATATTTGTCGGCACTGGTGACGGGAAGCGTGACGGCGGAAAAAGTGCAGGCGGCGCTGGATGCGGTGAATCCGGAGTTGCCGCACTACAAGCAGGTGCGCGCGTTCCGTGTGATCCCAGAAGCATTTTCGATTGAGGATGGATTGTTGACGGTGAACGGGAAGCTGAAGCGCGATGTGATTTCAGCGCGGATGAAAAATGAGATCGAGGATATGTACCGCGTGAAGCAGGCTGTGTAAGCGGCGCGCGAGAGCTTTAACCACGAAGGACACTAAGGTGCACGAAGAAAAGGCTATCGCAACATTACCGGGCACGAGCGGTGGGAGCGCTTTGTCCTGGACTTTGGCCGATGGTGTGATTGAGTTGGCTCTGCACCGTGCGCCTTGCAACGAGTTGGGATCGGAGTCGTTGGAAGAGTTTGAGAAGTTTGTGACAGCTTTGGCCATGATGGAGGCGGAGGCGCACGCTCTCATCATTTATAGCGAGATGAAGCCGGGATTTTGCGCGGGGGCGGATTTGCGCGAGTTGTATCAGCGGTCGCAGGCGATGGAAAAAGCCGCGGCTGGGAAGGGTGTGCGGGATTTCCTGGAGCGCATTCATCGCGTGCTGAATCTGATCGACGCGACGCCTTTGACGACGATTGCGGCGGTGCATGGAGTGACGTTTGGTGGAGGGTTGGAGCTGGCGCTGGCTTGCGATTTGATCATCGCGGATAAGATGGCGCGGTTCTGTTTCCCCGAATTAAGGCTGGGCTTGATTCCGGGGTTTGGCGGGATTCCGCGACTGAAGCGAGATGTGGGCAATGCGGTGGTGAGGGATCTGTTGTTGACGGGGCGGAGTTTCAACGCGAATAAGGCGCAGCAGATCGGGTTAGTGAGCCAGGTGACCGGCGAAGGCGAGGCGCTGCGGGCGGCTCGAGCGACGGCGGCGCAGTTGAAGAAGTTTGACCGGGCCACGGCCGCGGCGGCGAAGAGATTTATCAAACCTATTCCGCAGGAGGAGTTGCGCAGAGAGATCGATTTGTTCTGCGAACTGTTTGCGAGTCCGGCGGTGGAGGCGGGATTGCGGAAGTTTGTCGAGAGAACGGATGCGCAGCCTTATCTGCCTTAGGAGTTCCTAGTACCGAGTACCGAGTACCGAGCGAAAGCAGGTTTGTCACCGGGCTGGTGTCCGGTTCGGAATGACAGTAATGATTTCGGGTTGAGGCTATATGCAGACTGCAGAACAGACGCTGGACGAAATATTGAATCTTGCGGCGGCGCACTTTAACGTAGCGCGAGAAAAACTTTCTCCCGACGACGATTTCTTTAAGACGCTGGGGGTTGACAGCTTGCAGACGCTGGATATGCTGACCAAGTTGGAAAATTATTTTGGTGTGGAGCTTCCGGATTACGAACTGCAGGGTGTTTCCGACTTCCGCACATTGGCTGGAAAGATTCAGGCGAGGTTGTAGCAGGTAATCCACCACCCTTCGGCTTCGCTCAGGGCAGGCTCCGAACACGGAGTCACGGAGAAAATCTTCGGGGCAAGTGCTTTCGAACATCATTTCAGCTTTATGCCGGTAGCTAAGTCATTAACAAAGTATTCTCCGTGTCTCTGTGACGCTGTGGTGAAATAGCTCTTTCAATGCTCGATCTCCAAAAATACAGCTGTCTGGGCTCGGCTCTGCGCGATGCGCTGGACCGTTTCTCCGGCGAAACGTGCCTGATTGAAGCGGACCGGGAGCGCGAGAAGACGCGGCTCACCTACTCCGATTTCAAGGAAATCAGTTTGCCTTTGGCGCGAGCGCTAGAGGATGCGGACTTCGATGCGGGGGACCGCGCGGCCATTCTCATGACGAATCAGTCGAAGTGGCTGATTTCCGCGTATGCGATTTTTTACAGCGGGGGCGTGCTGGTTCCTCTGGATTACAAACTGACGGCGGTGGAACAGTTGCAACTGCTGGAACACTCGAAGGCTAAAGTGGTGGTGGTCGAGTATCACCTGTGGCGAGCGATCATGCATTCGCCGGAGTTTCACAACATCAAGACGAAGTTGGTGCTGGTGACCGAAGCGCCGCTGGGCGCGGACCTGGCGGGCGGATTCCGCTGGGAAGATTTTAAGCGTAAAGGCGCGCCGGACTTTGTGATGCGGCAACGGGAAGACGTGGCATGCATCGTGTATTCGTCGGGCACGGGCGGACGCCCGAAGGGATGCGTGCTGACGCATGAGAATTATTTGGAGCAGTGCCGGGCATTGACCGCGTGGTATCCATTCTGGCCGGGGGTGCGCTATTTGAGCATTCTGCCCACGAATCACGCCATTGATTTTATGGTGGGATTTATTGGGCCGTTTGTGTGCGGAGCATGCGTGGTGCATCTGCGGACGCTGCGTCCGGAATTTGTTCGGGATGCGTTTGTGCGCTACCGGATTACTTATGTGTCGCTGGTGCCCATGATCGTGAAGAACCTGGAGCGCGGGCTGCGGGCGAAATTTGACGAGTTGCCGGGGTGGAGGCGGGCGATTCTGAATCGACTGATCGGGGTGAACAAGCTGCTGACGCGCAGCAGAGCGCGGGTGAAAGTGAGCCGCACTTTGTTGCCCCAAGTGCATCGGGCGTTCGGCGGAGAGTTGCTGGCACTGATCACCGGCGGAGCGTTCATGGAGCCTTCGACGATGCAGTTTTTCTACGATCTGGGAATTCCTGTGGTGAACGGATACGGTCTTACTGAGGCGGGAACGGCGCTGACCTTGAACGATTTGAAGCCATTTCGCGCGGATACGGTGGGCAAGCCGTTGCCCGGCGTGGAACTGCGGGTGCTGAGTCCGAACGAGGAGGGGATTGGGGAAATTGCGGCGCGAAGCAAGACGGTGATGTCGCATTATCTGGACGATGCGGAGTTGACGCTGGAGACGATCGTCGAAGGATGGCTGCTGACGGGCGATTTGGGGCGGTTCGACACAAGCGGGCATCTGCAGCTTTTCGGGCGGAAGAAAAATATGATCGTCACGGAGGGCGGGAAGAATATTTATCCGGAGGATATTGAGACGGTCTTCGATGGATTGCCGGTGAAGGAATATTGCGTGTTCGCCGTGAATTATGTTTGGCCGCAAAAAGAACTGGGGCGGGAGATGCTGTTCATTGCGCTGCGGCTGGAGCAAAATCAGCGCTTCGACAGCGCGCTGCTGCAGGAGATTGGAAATCGCAATCGCAAGCTGCCGGATTTCAAGCGGGTGGGCGGATATCTGGTGTGGGAAAAAGATTTTCCGCGGACCGCATCGATGAAGATCAAAAGGCTAGGGCTGGCGGAAGAAATCGGAAAAACTGTGGAGCGGGGAGCGGTGGTGGGGCTGTGAGCGGGGAGCAAGCGTATCTCGCCATTGTGAATCCTGCGGCGGGAGGCGGGCGCAGCCGGAAGATGCTGGGTCCGGCGCTGGAGCGATTGCGGGCGGGCGGGGTCGAGGTTGAAGTGGCGGAGACGCAGGGCTGTGGGGATGCGACGCGAATCGCGCGCGAGGCGTACGGGCGCGGTCGCAGAAAATTTATTGCAGTGGGCGGGGATGGAACTTCGTACGAAGTGGTGAACGGGCTTTTCCCGCAGGCGTGTGAGAACGAGCGAGCCACGCTGGGATTCCTGCCGCTGGGGACGGGCAATTCTTTTCTGCGCGACTTCAGTGATCGCGGAGTGGAGCATGCGATCGAGTCGCTGATTTCGCAGCGAACGCAGGCCTGCGATGTGCTGCGGTTGCGGCATCGCGAAGGAGTGATTCACTACATCAACTTGCTTAGCGTAGGATTTCCGGCCGACGTGGCGACTTTGCGGGCGCGGCGATTCAGCGGGCAAGGCGAACTGGGATATGTGATTTCGATTTTTCTGGGGTTGGCTCGATTAGAGCGGCGGCCGTTTCCGGTGCGGGTGGATGGGGAGACCGAATTTGACCGGCGACGCTGTTTGTTTCTGACCTTCAATAACAGCAAGTTTACCGGCGGGACTATGATGATCGCGCCCAAGGCGGAGGTGAATAGCGGGTTGATCGAATACGTTCGCTGGGGTGCGATTGGAAGGCTGGGGCTGATGAGGAACTTGCCACGACTTTATGATGGGACGCACATTCATCATCGGCTGGCGGAGCGGAAGGCGGTGTGTCGAGTGGAATTCGATTTGAACGCGCCGGTGGATGTGATGGTGGATGGCGAGGTGCTGACGCTGCACTGCGAGGCTTTAGATGTGTTGCCCGCGGCGTTGAATGTTGCGGCCTGACGCCGTGATATAAAAAGTGGATCGGGTGGGGAAGGAAATCATGTCTGAACAGCGGCGAAAGCAGCAGCAGAAGCGGGTGGCAACGGTGGGAGCGAAAGTACCATCTCGGAAAATGCTGATCTGGGGCGGGATTGCGGTGTTTCTAATAGGGCTCTACGGCGCGTGGTGGTACTACACGAATCACCGGTACGATGGATTTGCGAAGTGCCTGGCGTCGAAGCAAACCAAGATGTACGGACTTTATTGGTGTCCGCATTGCCAAGAACAAAAAGAGATGTTCGGGGGAGCGTTTCAGTACGTGCCTTATGTGGAGTGCGCGATCAAGGGTTCGCGCGATCTGGCGCCAGCGTGTACGGCCGCCAAGCTCAAGTTATTTCCGAGTTGGCAGTTTGGAGAGAATCCTCCGAAAGAAGGAGTGTTTCCTATGCAAGAGCTTTCCGATAAGACCGGGTGCCCGTTGCCGTGAGTGCAACCCCGTATAAGCCGACCGCGTCCAATACAACTCTTGTGAAGGGCGATCGAGTCCTGTTTGTGCTGATCGCGATTCTGGCGCTGGCAGGGATGGCCGTTTCGGCGGTATCACTGCAGCGGCACTACGCAAAATCGGCGACGGCATTTTGCGACATTGGAGAGAGATTTAATTGCGACATTGTGAACCGCAGCGAGTATTCGAGCCTGATGGGAGTTCCCGTGGCGGGGATTGGGGTTGCGGGTTATGGAGTGCTGTTTGCGCTCGCGACGGTTTACCGCTCGCGGATGCAGACGCCGCTTCGCTTGCTGGTGGCGGCTTTGGCGGGATTGGGGTTTGCGCTGTATCTGACATACGTCGAGGGCTACGTGCTGGAGACCTGGTGCATTCTGTGTTTGAGTTCACTGGCGCTGATTGCGACGATCACGGCGCTGGCGGCGGTGGTGAAGGTGCGCACCGGCAAAAGCGGTTGAATCTCTTCTGATGGGAAGAATCCTGCAAACAAAAAATAGGGCGGGCGCCGTTTCCGAGATGATTCGGGCGGGCGGCGCGGCGGGAGATCTTCGACTGCATGAATTCCGCAGCCGGATTTTTAAGAATACTCGCTTCTTGCGGGTGTGGCTGCCGCCGGGTTATGACGATGCGGAAAATTCAGGCCGATACTATCCAGTTCTTTATCTGAATGACGGGCAGAATCTGTTCGAGTCTTCGACGGCATTTGGCGGAGTGGAGTGGGGAGCGGACGAGACGGCGGAGCGGATGATACGCGAGGGCGCGATCCCTCCGATGATTATCGCAGGCATCGATCACACGGGCACAGAGCGGCATCGCGAATACGTGCCGTACCGGTCGATGCATCCGATGATGCTGCGAGCGCAGGGGCGACGGTATCCGGATTTTCTGATTAAGGAAGTGATGCCGTTTGTGGAGAACGCTTACCGGGTTGCGACCAGCCCGGAGAATACAGGGCTGGGAGGTTCGTCCCTGGGTGCGCTGATTGCGTTGTATACAGCGATCGCGCGGCCGGGGGTGATTGGGCGGTTGCTGCTGGAAAGTCCTTCGCTGTGGGCGGGGAACCGGGAGATCATCAAGGAAAGCCGCGTTGTGAGAATTTGGCCGGAGAAAATATTTCTGGCGGCAGGCACGGCGGAAGCGGGAAGTGCGGAGCGCAGCCGCACGGTGGTGGATGATGTGCGGGAACTCGCGGCCATTATGCGGCGAGCGGTGTTGAGCGAAAAGCGATTGCGCATGGTGATCACAGAGGGTGCCGGGCACAACGAGCGAGCGTGGGGCGAGCGATTTCCGGAGGCGCTGCGGTTTTTATTTGGAAGTTAGCCTTAATCAGACGGAGCGCGCAAGCGAAACCAATTTCCTGCCCGTCGTCCCAATCTCAAATAAAAGAGCGGCCATCACGGGAACGGAAAGTTGGAGGTGTGTCCAGCGGGCGAGTGGGCCGAGGAGCGGAAGCGCGAAGGCGAGGTACAGGAGGAGTTTGAGGTGAGGAGTGGCGTTATCGGGTTGAGTCGCGATCCAGTCGGAGAGCAGAAGGAATGCCGGCGCGAGGATGACCAGATCGTAGACGGTGAGATGCGGGGCGAGGAGGACGGTCGAGAGCAGCAGCGCAGAATAGCGCAGGGACAGGGGCATTCGGCTGCGCCAGCATGCAACGGTTAGTCCGGCTACCACAAGCGCGCTGATGACATAGAGCGTGAGCGAAGCTGATGGCCACGGGACGAGCATGGTCCAGAAGGTGCGCAGGCAGTGGGTTTGATACAGCTTCGGTTCGAGCAGTGGCAGCAAGTGGGGGATGTCGAGCAGGACATGCATCCACTCGCGCAGCGGGGCCGGGCCGTAGTAGAGCCAGGCTAGTGACAACTGGGCGAGGGCGGAAAGAATCGCGCCGGCGATGATTTTCCAGCGGACTGCGATCAGAAAGACAATGGCGACGGCGAGTCCCAGTTGGGGCTTGAAGATGAGACATCCGAATGCGAGGCCGGCCAGGAACTCACGTTTCGCACGTAAGAAAAAAAAGCCGAGCGTGAAACAGGCGAGAGCCAGGGCGGAGGTTTGTCCCCATGCGACAAGGTGCCAGAAAGCGGGGAACGCCAGAGCGAGAACTAGGACTGTGAGTTTGTGACGGCGCAGATTGGGGCAGGCGCGCCACACGGCGTAACTGCAGAATCCGTAAAGGAGAATGCTGAACGCCAGCCAGAGGATCAGCGCCCACGAATAAGACAGGCGAGCAAGGGGCGCGAACAAGATTGAAACTTGCGGCGGATAGAGCGGGAGGTAGCGGATGCCTGCGGCGGCGGGAACGCGCTGGGCTGCGAGTTCAGCTTGCGCGCGCAGGTTGTAGAGATCCGCGCCGCGATGAGCGAGCGCGAGCGAACCCAGAGTGTAGAAATGAAGAAAGTCAGTGCCTTTGAGATTGCGGGCGCGATCGAGCATCCCAGGCGCGGCGATGTTCCATAAGTAAACCGACCATAGGCAGAGGGCGAGGATGGTGCCGTGGGC
>PKVZ01000050.1 GCA_003131635.1 Acidobacteriaceae bacterium | reverse complement strand
GAAAGCCCGGAAGTGCAGCGGCAGGAAGTACCGGTCTCTTCCCTGGAGCACTTGATGACTGCTCCGGTGCAAGTCCGGCCGTTGTTTTCAGATTGCTTGTTGCAATATGACGGGCAAAAGGGCCGGCAGACTTGGGCTACTCTAGGATCGTTTGCGCTGCAGTGTGTAATGCTGGGAGTCCTGCTATTGCTCCCGCTGTATTTCACGCAGGAACTGCCCAAGTCGCAATTGTTAACGTTCCTGGTAGCTCCGCCTCCACCTCCGCCACCACCTCCTGCGGCCCAGCAAGTCGCCAAGATCATGAAGCAGATTGAGAGCGACCTGCTGTCTGGCGGACAGCTTCGAACGCCCACCAAGATTCCCGCGAAAGTGCAAATGATCAAAGAAGAAGCTCCTCCGCCGCTGCCGGGTGGTGGCGTGGTTGGCGGCGTACCGGGCGGAATTCCCGGTGGCCAAGCCGGGGGAGTGATCGGGAGTATTATCAACGCTACTTCCAACCTTTCGTACATACCCAAGTTGCAACCGGTGGTGCCCCAGCGGATCCGCATCTCGCAGGGGATAACCAGTGGTTTGCTGCTGCGCAAAGTGGAACCATCTTACCCAGTGATCGCCAGAGCGGCCCGGATTCAAGGGGATGTTGTGCTGAAGGCCGTCATCGACAGGGACGGCAGCATCCAGGATCTGCAGTTGGTCAGCGGACATCCGATGTTGGTACCGGCGGCCATCCAGGCAGTCAAACAGTGGCGTTACAAGCCCTATCTGCTGAACGGGCAACCGGTTGAAGTGGAAACAACCATTACAGTTATTTTCACGCTCACATAGTTAGAGAATGGCGAAAACTGCGTTCATGGAACCGCGAAACGAACGGAGTAAATTTATGGCGGACGAACATGCATACCGCGTTTCTGCCTGGTGGACTTCCGGCCGAACCGGGCTGGCAAAGTGCGATTCGGCTCCCAACGCAATTCATTTCTCCGAAGCTGAAGAGTTCGGCGGCCTGGCGGGACGTTGGACTCCCGAGCAATTGCTGTTGTCTGCACTCGCCGCATGCTTCACCACCACCTTCGAGGCAGTAGCACGCAGCGCGAAGTTTCCCTACACGGATCTCGAGGTGGAAGTAGATGGTACCGTTCGAAAAGACAGGCTGGAGTGCTCCTTCAGCGAAATTGTAATGCGCCCCAGGCTCACGGTGCAGTCGGAAGAGGAAATCGATGAGGGTATGGGCCTGCTTCGCCAAACCAAATCTTTGTGCCTTATTGCACGCGCCATCTCCGTTCCCCAGACTGCGGAATTGAAAGTGGAAGTGGGCAAGCTTCCAGCCGCTGGCCGGGCCGTTGAGGCCGTAGTGAAGGTGGGAGTGTAAGTCTCGAATCAAAGGAGGCGGCAATCATGATGTTCTGCTACAGGTTCGTACGCCTGATTGAAACGCATGCCGATACCCTAGCCGCGGGTTTGGAAAAGAAAGTAATGTTTTCTCCGTGCGTAAGTTCCTTCCAAACTATTCCCGTCCACGAAGTGCGCGAACGCGTCTACGAAATCTATCGACATCTGGGTGACTGGCTGCTCGGGAAAAACCAATCGGATATTGAGCAGCGCTATCGAGAGATCGGTGCACGGCGGGCACGGCAGAAAGTACCGCTGGCTGAAGTAATCCAGGTTATGGTGTTCACCAAGGACAATCTTTGGGATTTCCTGAAGAGCGAAACCGTGGTGGACCGCGCCATAGAAATCATGGGAGAACTGGAACTTCTACAAATGCTTGAGCAGTTTTTCGATCGTGCGATCTATTTCGCGGCTGTAGGTTATCAGGAGCAAGTGGAACATCTCAGGTTGCAGGAGCGCGAGGTTCTGGCAGGCTAGCGCAATCTGCGGCTCAACGTTCTCCGCTCAGGGGAGCTGCCTGATTTTCGGGAAGTCGGTCCTCGCACACGCAAGGTTTCTCCTCTTCCTCAGTCCCTTACTCGCCACCTTCCAACTCAATATCTATTGAAAACGCCATCGATCGTGAATGCAGGCAGTGAAACTTTCGACCGCGTGACCGCAAGCACAGGGAAAAGTGACAGCAGGCATAGCGGAAATCGATCCGGGGGGTGAAGCTTAATTTGGGTACGGAGGTGTCGTATGACCGTCCTGGAGTCCAAGCAAGACACACCCGAAACCGACAAGCAGCCTGCTTCGATCTCCGTTAAGAACGTGCTCTACGCCACGGATTTCTCGGCGACATCGGAGGCTGCTCTTCTTTATGCCACCGCGCTCTGCCGCAGGTTCGGGAGCACCTTGCACCTGGCTCATGTACTTTCCGACACGAATCTTCTGCTCATGACTGGCGGCGTTGACTATGTGAGCTTCCAAACCCTTTATAACGACGCTCAGAACATAGCGCAGGAGAAGGTGCAGAATATTGCGGCCGGGCTCGGGGAAATTCCGTACCGGACCTATGTCCGGCACGGAAAGGTTTGGACGAACCTCAGCCGCATCGTGGCGGAAAATGCCGTCGATCTGATCGTAGTTGGAACCCACGGTCGCAAGGGATTGGGAAAGCTAGTGCTCGGATCCGTGGCTGAGGATATTCTTCGGCACGCGCCTTGTCCGGTGCTCACTGTCGGACCGGCAGTCTATGGCCGCGCCAATCTTCCAGGATTTTACGGCAACGGCAGAGAACTCGGGCGGGTCGAACTCGACCTGCATCGCATCGTCTATGCCACGAACCTTACGGTCGCATCGCTGAAGGTTGCGCCAGTAGCGCTTGCCCTGGCGGCGGAATTTCAGGCTAGGCTGACACTGATACACGCCGTTGAGGGCGACTCGAGGCTGGGAACACAGCCGGAGCCGATAAACAATGGAATGCGCAAGCTACAGGAAGAACTTCCAAAAGCCGGGCTGGCGTATGCGCCAGAAATCCTAACCGACTTCGGCTCGGCATGGTATTGCATCGTGAACAAGGCGGCGGAATGCGAGGCGGATCTGATCGTGCTGGGAGCGCATACCGCCGATCGGGCAACGCACCTGCCATGGTCCACGGTACACCAGGTTGTAGCGCATGCGAGCTGCCCGGTCCTCACCGTGCGGGCCTAGCCTGAGGCTCGGCGTTTAGCGAAGCTGAAGTCGCGAAGCTCATCCCTGGGCAAATGTTCCGAAGGTAACATGCCCCCGCTGTGCTCACAATGGCTTGTGATCTTGATCACTGCCGCTGCCGTCCGCCCCCAGCCACAATCAAAATGCTGATTCTCTAAGTGGAGCGCTCGTGTTCAAAATCATTCACGCACAGTTCATCGCCCCCGGTATCAAACGCTTCGTCCTGGAAGCTCCCCGCATCGCCCGCAAACAGAAGGCGGGCCAGTTCGTGATTCTTCGCATTTACGAAGAAGGCGAGCGGATTCCTGTCACCATTGAGAACTCTGATCCGGAGCGCGGCACCATCAGCATCGTGGTGCAATCAGCCGGCAAAACTACCCATCTGCTGAATTCGCTAAACACCGGCGACCAGATTCTCGATGTGGTGGGGCCGCTGGGAAAGCCGTCTGAGATCGAGAAGCTTGGCACAGTTGTCGTGGTGGGCGGGGGCGTCGGCACGGCCATGGCCTATCCCTCGGCGGCGGCGTTCAAGCGAGCCGGCAACCGCGTGATCTCAATCGTTGGTGCGCGCACGAAGGAACTCGTGATCCTCGAGCAGGAACTTCGCGGAGTGAGCGACGCGCTCATGATCACTACCGACGATGGCAGCTACGCCGACAAAGGCTTCGTCACTGACAAACTCCGCCAGCTCATCCAGAACGGTACCCGCATTGACCTGGTGCTCGCCATCGGGCCGATCGTAATGATGAGGGCCGTGGCGGAACTCACGCGCAAAGAGAACATCCGCACCGTGGTCAGCTTGAACCCAGTCATGATCGATGGCACGGGAATGTGCGGTGGTTGCCGCGTGCTGATCGATAACAAGAGTGAATTCGCCTGCGTCGACGGCCCTGAGTTCGATGCGCACAAAGTCAATTTCGAAGTGCTGGTGCAGCGCAACGGGATGTATCGTGACGCCGAGCAGAAGTCACTGGCTGACTACCAACTAGCGCAGCAAGCGCACTCCACGAGAAACGAAGAACATTGCGCTATCGCGCAAAGGAGCGAACGATGAGCCCGGTCGCGAAAAAGTCCGTTAACCCGCTCTCGCCCAAAGAGCGGATCAAGGTTCCACGGCAACTGATGCCCGAGCAGCCGGCGGACGAGCGCAACAAGAACTTCACCGAAGTCAATCTCGGCTACAGTCCGGAGCTGGCGCGGCAGGAAGCCCTGCGTTGCCTGGAGTGCGCCAAACCGACTTGCACGGACAATTGCCCCGTGGGCGTGAAGGTGAAAGAGTTCGTAGAGTTGATTGTGGTTGGTGACTTTCTCGGAGCCGCGGCGAAGATTCGCGAAGACAACGTATTGCCGGCTGTCACCGGACGGGTCTGTCCGCAAGAAGATCACTGCGAAGGAAAGTGCCTGCTCTCGAAGAAAGTGAAGCCGCTCGGCATCGGTTACCTGGAGCGCTTTGTCGCCGACTACGAGCTGCGCATGGGCACGCATGTAATTCCCGACATCGCGCCCACCGGAAAGAAAGTCGCGATCGTGGGCAGCGGGCCGTCCGGTCTCACCGTCGCCGGTGATTTGATTCAGAAAGGCCACAAGGTACGAGTGTTCGAGGCGCTGCACGAGTTGGGAGGAGTTCTGATCTATGGCATTCCCGAGTTCCGTTTGCCCAAGCAAATCATTCGTGAACAACTCGACTACATGCGCGAGATGGGTGTTGAGTTCGAGACCGACGTAGTAGTTGGCCGTACGATCACGATCGACGAACTCATGCAGGAGGAGGGGTACGACGCGGTCTACATCGGTACTGGTGCCGGGCTGCCGCAGTTCATGGGAATTCCGGGCGAGCATTTCAACGGCGTCTATTCTGCGAATGAGTTTCTCACCCGCATCAACTTGATGAAGGCCTACAAGTTTCCTACATACGATGAACCCATGGTGGAGTTGCACGGAAAAGATGTTGCCGTGATCGGCGGCGGCAACACGGCGCTGGACGCGATTCGCTCGGCGCTGCGCCTGGGCGCGCGCAAAGCGTACGTGATTTACCGGCGCAGCGACGCGGAAATGCCGGCGCGAGCCGAGGAAGTTCACCATGCCCGGCAGGAAGGCATCGATTTTCAAATGCTGACCGCGCCCACCGAATTCCTCTCGGATGGCAAGGGGTGGCTGACCGCGGCGCGTTGCGTTCGCATGGAACTCGGCGAACCAGATGCCTCGGGACGCAGGCGGCCGACGCCTATCAAAGGATCCGAGTTCGATTTGCCGTTGTCCGTGGCAATTATGGCTATCGGCACCACGGCCAATCCCATCGTACAAAGCACCACGCCAGGCTTGGGTACGGACAAGCGCGGCTACATTCAGGCCGATTCCGAAACCCAGCGCACTACGCGTCCTGGCGTCTTCGCCGGCGGTGACATTGTGACTGGGGCGGCTACCGTCATTCTGGCTATGGGAGCGGGGCGCCGAGCAGCCAGCTCGATTCATGATTATCTGACGAATGGCCAGTGGTGAAGCGCTTGAAGCGAATTCCGCATCGTTTGCGATTTCATCTCGGAGCGTTCACGGCAAAATCCCATCTACTAAGCACGTGATCCCGATCACTTGGCCCTGCGACGGTTATCACTGCCCCGCCCGCCCGCCCGGACTGTAATGAGCCGAGGAGCATGAGCAATTCACTCCGGCATAATCAAAATCCTTCCCGGGAGATCGCAATGGTGAATGACGATTTGGTGAAATGTCCCTTATGCGGTGGTTTCACCCACATTGAAAAACCTGAACTGCTGGCGGCGTTGCACGATCCGACGACCCGGCAACAGATTGAAGGCTACGTCGCAGAGCTGTTGCAATCTCCCCCGCGCGAAATCGTTGGCGTTAGTGCGAGCCCGGCGCAAGGACGCGACTTTAATAAAGAGGTCCACAACTGGAACCCGAATGTGCCCGTGTGGCGGCGAAGCCCGAAGGAATAGGAAAAGTCGGATCGATCCTGTCAAAATCAAGCAAATAAAGCCCCAGAAGTCGCCCTGCACGCGCCTCTGCGCAGTGATGCCCATCACATTCACCTGTGCCTCCGGCCATAGCTGGAGGAAGTGCCGAAGCCGAAAATGAGTAGTTAACAGGGGCAGCGATGCCTCACGATCCATCACGCAAACCGGAATTCAGACGCGGTGGAGAGTGATATTCGCTGGAGATGGGGGAAGAAGAATGTCTTGGGAGATTGATTACAAGAATAAATTGCGAACTCCCGACGAGGCGTTGCGTTGTGTGCAGTCCGGAATGCGCGTCTACATTCAGCCGGGTTGCGCCGAACCCGAAACGTTGGTAGAGGCGCTGATGCGCCGCGCTGCCTGCGTCCAGGACGTGGAGATCGTTCACATGATGACCATGGGAGCGGCGCCTTATGTCGCCCCCGAGATGGCAGGGCACTTCCGGCACAACGCAATGTTTATCGGCGGCAATGTGCGTGAGGCCATCCGCGATGGCCGGGCCGACTACACTCCCATCTACCTGAGCGAGATTGAAGAACTTTTCGAGAGTGGCGCCATGCCGATTGATGTGGCCCTGCTCGAACTCTCTCCTCCCGACCCACACGGTTTTTGCAGCTTCGGGGTGGGCGTGGACACGTCACTGACTGCCGCAAAATGTGCGCGCTATGTGGTGGCGCAGATCAACGATCAGATGCCCCGCACCAACGGAGACAGCTTCATTCACGTAACCGAGCTTGATGCCATCGTCGACTCTTCACGGCCTCTCTGTGCTATCAAGCTCCCGCAGATCACTGACATGCACCGGGCCATCGCCAGCAACGTCGCCAGTTTAATTGAGGATGGAGCGGTATTGCAGACGGGCATTGGCGGAATTCCGGATGCTGTGCTGCCATTTCTAATGGACCGCAAGGATCTCGCGGTACATAGTGAACTTGTTTCCGATGGCGTGATTCCTTTGATCGAAGCGGGCGTGATTACGGGAGCCCGCAAGAACTTCAAGCCCCGAAAAATCATTCTGGGATTTGCCCTGGGCACGAAACGCTTGTTTGATTTCGTGGATAACAATCCCATCTTCGAGTTCCACCCCACGGCATACACTAACGATCCGGCCCTGATTGCACGCAATGATCACATGGTCGCCATCAACTCGGCGCTGCAAGTCGATCTCACCGGCCAGGTCTGCTCTGATTCCATCGGGAACATGTTCTACAGCGGCATTGGCGGGCAAGTGGACTTCCTGCGCGGGGCTTCGCGCTCCAGGAATGGCAAACCGATCATCGCCATCTCTTCCACTGCAAAGAACGGTACGATCTCGCGGATTGTGCCCATGCTGAGCCCCGGTGCGGGAGTCGTGACATCTCGCGGGTTGATTCGCTACGTGGTGACTGAATACGGCGTCGCATATTTGCACGGCAAAACGATACGCGAGCGGGCACAGTCTCTGATCAATATTGCGCATCCGAAGTTTCGCGAGGAACTCTACGAATTTTGCGAGACAACCAAATGGCTGCAGCGGCCCTTAGCTGCGGAAACAGCGGTCACGAGGTGAAACATGGCGGAGCAAGCAAGAGGTAAAGTCGCGGTCGATGTCGAGGAATGCAAGGGATGTGGACTATGCGTCGAGTCCTGTCCACCCAAGTGTCTGAAACTCGGGCCCGAATTAAATTCTTATGGGGCTCACCCCGCACATTACTCAGGGCGAGACTGCACGGGTTGCGGAATCTGTTTTTATTGCTGCCCGGAACCGGGAGCGATTACGGTCTACCGCATAAAGACAAAGGGGAAATTTGTGGCCGCGACGCAAGGAGCCGAACATGCGCCAGCTCTGTAAAGGAAACGTGGCGGTGGTGAAGGGCGCGATCCTGGCCGGATGCCGCGCCTACTACGGATATCCCATAACTCCAGCCAGCGAAATCGCCGAGTCTGCCGCGCTCTACTTTCCGCAGGTTGGCGGAACTTTTCTGCAAGCGGAGAGTGAAGTCGCTGCCATCAATATGGTTTATGGGGCAGCGGCCGCCGGCACTCGCGTCATGACTGGATCCTCAGGCCCCGGCGTCAGCTTGATGCAGGAAGGTATGTCGTACCTCGCGGGCGCGGAACTGCCCTGCGTGATCGTCGATGTGATGCGCGGTGGACCGGGGCTGGGCAATATCGCGCCGGAACAAAGCGACTACTTCGCCATGGTGAAGGGCGGCGGCCACGGCAACTACCGCAATATCGTGCTGGCACCTGCATCGGTCCAGGAGATGGCCGATCTCACCATGCTGGCATTCGATCTCGCCGATAAATATCGCAACCCAGTCGTCGTGCTCACTGACGGTTTCGTGGGACAAATGATGGAACCGCTCGATCTCGAAGATCGCGAGATTCGGTTGCCAGAAAAACCTTGGGCGGTACAGGGCACGCCCGAAACGCGCGCTAACCTGGTCAGCTCCATTTATCTCGAAACGGATGAATTGGAAGACCACCAGCGCAGAATGGAAGCTAAATACATGCGCGCGCAACAAGCGGAACCGCGCTACGAGGTCTGCCACACCGAGGATGCTGAAGTCCTGCTGGTCGGCTACGGAATTGTGTCCCGAGTGTTGCTGTCGACGGCGGAAGCGCTACGCCAGGAAGGTGTGAAGGCCGGACTGTTTCGTCCCATCACTCTCTGGCCTTTTCCGTCGCAGGCGCTGGCGAAAGCGGCAGCTAAGGTGGAAAAATTTGTCGTAGTCGAATTGAGTAACGGACAAATGGTCGAAGATGTGCGTCTGGCGCTAAACGGCAAAGTGCCGGTGGAGTTCTACGGCCGGGTAGGAGGCAATGTGCCCTCGGTCGCGGAGCTTCAGCACCAAGTGTTGACGCGCCTGGCCGTGGCGGTCTGAGGACGACGAAAATGGCAGACGAAAACGTGATCAGCGTGCTGGATCCAGAGGTTAAATCCGAAGTCAGCAACAACGGATACGAATTGGTCCACTCCAAGTCGCCGCTCTTTTATGACTTGTACGAGCGCAAATCGGAGCTGAAGCATCAGACCCACTACTGTCCGGGCTGCGGGCACGGAGTGGCGCACAAGCTGATTGCGGAGGCTCTGCAGGAATTAAAGTTGCAGGACAAAACAATTTTTGTGAGTCCCGTGGGCTGCTCCGTGTTTGCTTACTGCTATTTTGATGTTGGCAACGTACAGGTTGCGCATGGCCGCGCGCCCGCGTCGGCTACGGCAATCAAGCGCTCCTGCCCGGACAAGATTGTCATTTCGTATCAGGGAGACGGCGACTTGGCGGCCATTGGAACGGCCGAGATTGTGCATGCCGCCAATCGCGGTGAAAAGATCACCGTCTTCTTCGTCAACAACGGCATCTACGGCATGACCGGCGGACAGATGGCGCCCACCACTCTCGTGGGACAAAAGAGTACAACTTCCCCCTGGGGCCGGCGTCCGGCGAATGAAGGATTTCCCCTGCACATGGCGGAGCTTCTCGCCACACTGGAAGCACCGGCATACATCGAACGCGTGGCACTTTCGGATAACAAGAACATTATGAAAGCGCGCCGGGCGATCCGCAAGGCGCTCGAACTCCAGCGCGATGGCGCGGGCTTTTCGTTTGTCGAAATCCTGTCGCCGTGCCCCACAATTTGGAGCAAAGATCCGGTCGAAGCGCGGCGCTGGGTCCTGGAGAACATGACGCCAATTTTTCCGCTGAATGTTTTCCGCGACCGCCGTCCGGAAATTCCCGTTGGCAAGGAACCGCCGCAGCGCACGGTCGCGGACGTTCTTGAAATCGCGCCAAAGGATCGAGCGCTCGCGCCTGCAGCCCTGAAACATGCACACCGCTTCAAAGACGTCAAAATCAAGATCGCCGGCTTCGGTGGCCAGGGAGTGTTGTTGCTGGGCCAACTCTTGATCGAGATGGGCATGCGTGAAGCGCTGGAAGTCAGCTGGCTGCCTTCGTATGGCCCCGAGATGCGTTCGGGCAGCGCGCACTGCCACGTGTGCTTGTCGAAAGAGCGGATCGGGTCGCCCCTGGTCTCTTGCCCCGATGTGCTCGTGGCGATGAATGAGTTCTCGCTGCGGAAATTTGCCCATGAAGTAGAGAACGGCGGACTCATCCTTTACAACGGCGCTAGCATTCCCGCTGATTTTGCCGCGCCGGGAACGCAGGTGGTCGCAATTCCCGCCGCTGAGATCGCCGACAAACTCGGTTCCACCAAAGCCACCAACATCGTCATGATGGGCGCGCTGCTGGAAGAGACCGAGTGTCTGGCTCCCGGAACGGCATTAAGCGTCCTCGAGGACAAAGTTAAGAAACTTGATCTGCTCGAAATCGATCGTAAGGCGCTCACCGCAGGCCGCCTGTTTATCGATGACCAGGCCCATATCGGCGCAGTGAGTCAGCCCGACGGTTTCGCCTAGACTCGTGATCCAATACGACATCGGCTTCCCGACGACGACCTCGATCTGACCTGCGACACGCCGCACGCCTGTCCAGTTGTTTTGCTCCGCTAACGCGCCCCACAGTCACGTTTCAGGGTGATCCAGATCACTGCACCTATTCCGCGCAGCATTGAAACTCTCCTCAGGCAGCGATGATCTGCTGAGTTTTATTACATACAGTTCATTGAGGATGGTTTCAGTGTTCAATTTCGCAACGGATGCGCGAATGGCGAGAGCAAACGCTGCTTTCATGGGTTGCAAAACTTCACAAGGAGAAGAAACGAAATCATGAAAACCACAAAGTTGGTGATGTTGGTAATGACAATTGCCGTAGGCCTGTTCATTCTTATTCCTAATCTGTCTTGGGCTGCCGACGATGGAGCCTCCCTTTACAAAACGAAATGCTCTGCCTGCCACGGGGCGGACGCCACTGGCAAGCCCGCAGCCAAGATTCCGAGCCTGGTTTCGGATGATGCAAAAAAGCTGTCCGACGACGATTTCGCTAAGAAGATCAGCGACACGCCAAAGCATCCCGGCACAGTAAAGAGCACCACCCCTGACCAAGCGAAGCTGATCGTGACCTACGTCCGAAGTCTACAGAAGTAGTCGTTATCGACTGTTCTGTTAGGGCACCCGCCGTCGTCGCGAAGTTGCGGGCGGCGGGCGAAGGAGCATGAGGAGTATGAAGATGTCCGGCTCAATTCGGCGGACGGAACTAAAGCGCTGCCGATTCATTGCCAGCTGGCAGTCTCCTCCTTTATTTGCTTTGTCTGATGGGACAGTCCCCCGGGCTCCGGATGCTGGCCAATCCGGGCCCGGTTCTTCTTTTCGTTTAGCCCGCAAAGGGCATTCTGCGCGCTTCCCATCCCAGTTCCACGGTCATACGCACTCATACTTACTTAATTTCTTTGGAACGGCAGGCCTGGTGGGAGTCGGCGAGGAGTCATTTCCATGAGCAAGGCTCTGCTGTATGACGCAACCATGTGCATCGGTTGCAAACAATGTGAAGCCGCGTGCGCGCAGCAGAACAAGCTGCCCTACGACGACAGAGTAGCCGCCGAGTCGGTGCAATCGGAACATAAGTACACCGTCGTGATGACCAAGAACGACAAGTTCATGCGGCGGCTCTGCATGCACTGTGAGCATCCCGCTTGCGCATCGGCTTGCCCCGTCGGCGCCTTCCACAAGACAAAGGAAGGTCCAGTCGTATACGACGTCTGGAAGTGTATTGGTTGCCGCTATTGCATGGTGGCCTGCGCCTTCAACCAGCCAAAGTACGAATGGGGCTCGCTGAATCCGCGGGTCCGCAAGTGCATTATGTGCCCGGACCGCGTGGTTGCCGGCAAGCAGACGGCATGCGCCGAAATCTGTCCGACTGGCGCCACTAAGTTCGGCGATCGCGAAGACCTAGTCAAGGAAGCGCAGGAACGCATCCGTCAAAATCCAACCACCTACCTCCCTCGTATTTACGGTCTTAACGAAGTTGGCGGAACCAGCGTCCTGATTCTTTCCAGCACGAAAGTTGAAGAGTACCGCTATCCCGCCTCCGAAAAGATCGGCAACACGCCAATGCCGGAATACACCGGACGAGTGATGTCATGGATTCCAGACTTTATCCCGGCGTGGTCGTTGGTACTGGGGGGAATTTATTGGATTTCGCATCGCCGTGAAGAAGTAGCCGAAGCTGAAGCGGAAGAAAAAAAGAACGGGAGTGCGCGATGAAGATCAAGCTGACATTCTGGAAAGCCGTATTCATTGTCATCATGACCCTGGGCCTGTACTCCTCTTTCATTCGCTATTTCCGTGGTCTGGGCGCGGTTTCGAATATGAGCGACCAGTTCCCCTGGGGGCTCTGGATCGGTTTCGATTGCCTGTGCGGGGTGATGTTGGCGGCCGGTGGCTTCTGCATTGTCGGCGCCGTCTACTTATTCAACGTCGAGCGCCTGCATAGCGTAGTGCGCCCCGCGGTGCTGACGGCGTTTCTGGGATACGTGCTCTTCATTGTCGGGCTGCTGTTTGATTTGGGCCGTCCCTGGTACATCTGGCACCAGCTCATCTACATGAACCCGCACTCGGTCATGTTCGAGGTGGGAATGTGCGTGATGACCTATACCACCGTGCTCTTCTTCGAATTCCTTCCCAACGTATTCGAGCGCTTCAATCTGCAGGCTCCGATCAGGTGGATCAGGAAAATCTATCCCGTGCTGATCGTATTGGGCATCTTGCTCTCCACCCTGCACCAAAGTTCCCTCGGATCGCTTTATTTGATCATGCCGAGCAAGCTGCATCCGTTCTGGTATACGCCAGCCCTGCCGTTCCTCTTTTTCGCCTCGGCGGTTGCGGTTGGTTTGGCCATGACGATTTTCGAGTCCACGCAGAGCGCGAAAGCTTTCGGCCGTCACCTTGAACTCCCGGTTCTCGTCACCCTTGGCGGCGCTCTGTTGGTTGCCCTCTGGGTCAATGCCCTGCTGCGCTTTGAGGACTACTTCCATCGCGGCCTGCTTACGCAGATCGTCAAGCCCAGCTACGAATCCTATTTCCTATGGCTCGAACTGACGCTGACCTTCGTGATTCCCATTACCATGCTGAGTTTCAAGAAGGTCAGACTCTCGCCACAACTGCTGTATCTAGCCTCCATCTCGACTGTGCTGGGATTCATCACCAACCGCCTCAATGTAAGCCTCATCGGCTTTGAGACTTATGTCGGACATCACTACGTGCCGAAGTGGACGGAATTCTCCATCACCCTGATGATCATCGCGATGGGCTTCGCCCTGTTCAGCGTGGCGGTGAAGTACCTGCCTATCTTTCCCCAAGAGCAGCGTGCAGTGAATCGGCCTCGTCGAATCGAGACCGAGCCCTTGGTTGGCACGGCGGTATTAACCCATGCGGGAGACTGAGTCAATTCGCCCCGTTCTTCGACGCAAGCGGCTGACTTACAGCATCAGTACAAAATTGATTGGTTCTTTGCTGGCGGTGATGCTGGTCATCTTCGCTCTTCTCGGTTATTTGAACATCCGATTGCACCGCCAGCATCTGGAAGCGGCCACACTGGCCAGCGCCGAACGGGTCAGCGATGTTATCAAACGCAGCACTACGTATTACATGCTGCGCAACGATCGCGAGGGACTCTACCACGCGATCCGGACCATAGCGGACGAGCCCGGAATGATCAAGGTTCGCATCCTTGACCAGGAGGGCCGAGTCAGGTACTCCACCGATGCCGCCGAGGTCAGCCACGTTCTCGACAAGACCGCAGAGGCCTGCTACGGCTGTCACAATCAATCCCAGCCACTGGCCAGGCTGAATCGTCCGGACCGTTTTCGCATTTATCGCAATGGCGGCAGGAACCGCGTGCTGGGCATCATTACTCCCATTGAAAATCAGCCAGGCTGTTCCGATGCAGAGTGCCACGCGCATTCCGCCAGCCTGCAAGTTTTGGGCGTGTTGGACACAAATCTCTCGCTGGCGAAGGCCGACACACAACTAGCGGTCAGCAGCACTCGTATGCTGGCCTACACGGCGGCGGCAATGCTGCTGGTGGCGGTATTGAGCTGGCTGTTCGTGTGGCGGGTGGTCTACAAACCAATCGAGGCGCTCAAGGACGGTACGCAACATCTGTCCCAGGGAGAGTTGGGATACCAGATCAACGTGCAATCCCAGGATGAAGTAGGTGACCTGGCTTATTCCTTCAACACCATGAGTCTGCAGCTCCGCGCAGCGAATGAACAAGTCGTCACCTGGGCCAGGACCCTGGAAGACAGGGTCGAAGAGAAGACCAAAGAACTCAGGAGCGCCCACGAGCACATGCTGCACGTGGAAAAGATGGTCTCACTCGGCAAGATGGCGGCGGTGGTGGCGCATGAAGTAAACAATCCGCTCTCTGGCATTCTGACCTACGCTAAGCTGCTTCGCAAGTGGGTAGCGTCGGGCCAGGCCGAGCGTGAAAAGCGCGAAGAAGCGATGGAATGTCTGGACATGATCGCCACAGAAAGCCGCCGCTGCGGTGACCTGATCAAGAACCTACTGAGCCTTTCGCGCACTGCGCCTATGAATGTGCAGTCGACAGACATGCGGGCAGTGATTGACCGCTGCCTGCTGCTGGTGCGCCATCAACTGGACTTAGCGGGAATCGAGCTGCAAATAAAGCTCGCGCAAGATCTGCCGCCTGTGGCGTGCGATCCGGCACAGATCGAGCAAGTTCTTATCGCTCTGATCATGAATTCAATCGATGCCATGCCCCGCGGCGGCAATCTCTGGCTTGAGACCCGATTGAGTAACGATGAGGAGGAGATCGAGATCCAGGTGCGCGACGACGGAGCGGGCATTGCTCCCGAGATACTGCCGCATATTTTCGAACCTTTCATGACTACGAAAGAACATGGGCGCGGAGTTGGGCTGGGTCTGGCGATCAGCCACGGCATTATAGAGCGGCATAACGGCCGCATCGAAGTCGCATCGGAACTGGGCCGCGGCACGACTTTCACCGTGACCCTGCCGGTTCAAGCCCGTGAGCACTCGCTGGCGGTGACCGGCGAAGGGAATGCCGCAATGAAGGTGAGGTGACTGACGTGAGTACACAGGGAAAACTGTTGATCGTGGACGACGAGTTGAGCGTGCGCGATTCGCTGGGCAAATGGTTTCGCGAAGAAGGCTATGAAGTTACTGCGACAGAAAACGCGAGCGATGCCCTTACCAGCCTGGCACAACAACGCTGGGATGCGGCTCTGGTCGATATCAAAATGCACGGCACCGACGGCATCGAACTGCAGCGCCGTATGCACGAAGTCGATCCGGAGTTGATCGTCATCATGATGACCGGTTATGCCTCCGTCGAGACCGCCGTTACCGCTCTGAAGAACGGCGCTTATGACTATGTGACCAAGCCTCTCGATCCGGACGAGATCGCACATCTCGTGAAGAATGCCATCGCGCATAAGCGGACGACTCAGGAGAACGTATTGTTGCGCGAGACCGTGGCAGAAGTGGCGCGGCCCGGAGAACTGATCGGCCAAAGTGCCGCTATGCGCAAGATCTTTGATGCCATTGAGACAGTCGGGCCGACGGACGCTACGGTGCTGATCACCAGCGAGAGCGGGACGGGCAAGGAATTGGTGGCGCGCGCGCTCCATCAGGCCAGTCCGCGAAAATTTCACCCTCTGGTCGTCATTCACTGTGGCGCGTTGACCGAGACGCTCCTCGAGAGCGAACTCTTCGGACACGAGAAAGGCGCTTTCACTGGCGCGCAATATCGCAAGAAAGGCAAATTCGAAATCGCCGAGGGTGGAACGGTATTTCTGGATGAGATCGGTGACATCACACTGAAGACGCAGACCGATCTGCTGCGCGTGCTGCAGGAGCGGGAGATCACTCGCGTGGGCGGCAATCAAATTATCAAAGTGGATTTCCGCTGCATCGCCGCTACTAACAAAGATCTGGAAAAGCTGATTGAGGAAGGCAAGTTCCGTCCCGATCTTTTCTACCGGCTCAACGTCTTCCGCATTGAACTTCCGCCGCTGCGGGAGCGCCGCGAAGATATTCCGCTGCTTGTGGACCACTTCGTGCGCAAGTTTTCCCAGGCCATGAACAAACGTATCACCCGGGTTTCGCCGGCGGCTATGAATCAATTGCAGCAGCAGCCCTGGTTGGGAAATGTTCGCGAACTCGAAAATGCGGTAGAGCGCGCGATGGTTGTGGGTCAGGTACCGGAGCTGCACGAAGAGGACTTCATCTTGAAAGCGCAGAGCGTCTCTGCGTCCGCGATCTCGGGCAAGAAGCTTGAGGATATGGAGCGCGCCCACATCTTGCGGGTGGTGGAAGAATGTGGAGGCAACCAGAGCCATGCGGCGGATGTGCTCGACATCGATCGCGTAACGCTCTATCACAAGCTGAAGAAATATGGCTGGAGTCGGTCTTCGATGGATCGCGATAAGAAGCCCGATGAAGTTGCCCGATGAAGGCACGTGATGAAGCCACTGCATCTGTTGCCGATCGGGAATGTGGATGACAGGCTGCTGAAGGATCTCTGTCCGGAAATCGAAGACAGTCTTCGCGTTCCCTGCAGAGTTCTTCCAGTACGTCTGGATCCGGAGTTTGCATTCCACGGAGAGCGGCGGCAGTATCATTCTTCCGAAATTCTGCAACGAATGCAGAGTTTTCTTACAGCGGATTCCTGGCGAATGCTGGGCATCGGGGCCGTCGATATGTATATCCCGATTCTGACTTTTGTTTTCGGCGAGGCGCAGATGGGCGGACCGTGTGCGGTGGTCTCAGCGCACCGGCTGCGGCAGGAGTTCTATGGATTGCCCTCCGACCATGAACTGTTTCGCCAACGCCTGATTAAGGAGGCGGNNTGGATCGATCTGAAAGACAGTGCGCTGTGCGACAACTGCCACAGCTTGGCGGTGCCTCGGGCTGTGGATTTCTCGCGAAAATAAACTTTGGTCAGACTGTCATGTTCTCAACCGTGATCGCGCACTTGGAAACATGGGAGCAAGGTCAGATGTCACAACCGCCCTGTGGGGCAAATCCGGGGGCAGCGGCGGCTAGGGAAGCACTTTCAACACCACCGCTGTGATGTCATCGTGCGGTGCGATGCCGCTGGAAAAAGCTGACTGGCGTGAGAAGACAAAATCCGCGGACTCGTTTGCCGATTTGCGCCCGCATTGCGCCCACACCATTGCCATTTGAGCGGTGCAAAATTCGACTCCCTCCGGGTTGAGCGATTCATGAAGGCCGTCGCTCGCGAACAGAACGGAATCCCCCGGTCGGAGTTGCACGACGTTTCGTTCATAGGCGGCGTCTGCAAACATTCCTGAGGGCAATCCGCCCTCTCCCAAGTGCTGGCAGCCAGCTCCGGAGACGAGCATGGGAAGCGGCATGCCGGCATTGGAGAAGATGAGTTCTCGCGTTGGAGGATTGAAGAGCGCGTACAGCGTCGAGCAAAAACGTCCGGGGAGGGGACGCTGGAGCAGGCGCTCGTTCAACCGGGTAAGAACGCTGGCGGTATCGGTGCCGCTCTTGTGAATGCCGCGCAGGGTTCCGGTCACTAACGCGGCGTACATGGCCGCAGGCAAGCCTTTGCCGACCACGTCCCCGAGATATATGCCGATGAAGCCATTCGGCAAGCAGAAGAAGTCGACAAAATCGCCTCCGACTTCGGAGAAGGGTACGGAGCGGAACGCGATCTCGACGGACTCGTGGCAGAGCCCCTTGGTGGGCAGCAACGAGGACTGAATCAGTTGCGCCTCGCATGCCTGATCATCGCAAATGCGTCCACACGTGGGACTCGTTCTTGCGGACTTCGATCCCGCCACACTCCCCGACTTCGACATTCCCGCAAACACACTCCAGGGTGTAGATCGGCGAGACTGTGGTCCGGCATTAGCCTGGATTCTCGGATTGGCGTAGAGGCAACCCTTACAAGTTGCTTTTTGCCGAAACGCCGGCCGCCCGGCGTCCAGGCTGGTTAGCCTTGGATCCGGGCGCCTGGTGTTTCGGCGGTTCTCGGCGAACTGTTCGCTCGCTGGCCGCGAGATCGACTTATGACAGGAAGAACTCTTTCGCCAGCGGCAGCCAGTCTTGTTTTGCGATCTGGGCTGCGATGTCGTCCACGGCTACTCCACCATCCTGGGCGCAGGCACCGGCGGTGGCCATCGGCATGTGGCGTTGCAGGCGGCTGGCGGATTCTTCGGTCCACCAGCGGGCCATTGCGCCGCCCAGCAGGTTGCGGAAACTCGTTTTGGCGTCGGGCGCCTGCACGGTGACCAGCCAGCCTTCGCCGTAGGGATCGCGGAGTGCGAGCTTAGGATCGGCGGCCAGCGCTTCGTTGATGGCCGAGACGGTGCCCTCGATGGGCGAAACCATGTCGACTGAGGCGTCGTCGCGATAGAGTGTACAGATCTTCTGGCCCTGGCGAATCCACTGGCCGCGCTGCGGGAGCGTGATGCTATCGAGTTTGCCGGTCAGCTTGGAGGCGAAATCGTCCATGCCGACGCGGACGAGGTTGGGACTCTCGCTCAATGCCCAAGTGTGACCGGGGTGGTAGCGAAGATGCTCGGGAACCGCGAAGCCTCCCACCAAGGCGGGCTGCAGGCGGGGCACGGCGGCCGCCTGCTTGGCTGTGGACATTTGCAATGCGGGTTGAACAACCGCTTTACGAGTGCGGAAATAATCGATCAGCAAGAAACTTGCGAATGTGAAGAGAACCAGTAGGACTGTCATAAGTCACCTCGTCGGAGGGCCGTCTTTTGTGTTGGTCTTTGCGTGCCGCTCACACTTTTCTTAAGGCAATCGGGGTGCCAAGATGAGGCGGATTGTGAGTGAACTCGATTCGGCCGCTGATATGCCACGGAATCAATTAGATAGACGAGCATCAATGTTATGACGCGGGAATGGGCGATGAAGTTGTCAACAGCGATTTGATGGAAANNCGGTATTTGCTATCAACTAGTTACGAGTCGCGACGGGATTGGTGAATCTCGCAACAGCGCAAGCTGAAAAATGCAACGGTGGCGGGCGCGATTTGACAGCTGGATGCCTGTTCCTTACAGCTTGGTCAAGAACTCGGTGATCTCCGGGCTATTCCAGTCAACCGGTCCGATGACCTTGCGGCGGAGTACGCCGGTGCGGTCGACGATGTAGGTCTCAGGCCAGCCATGGGTACCGTAAAGCGTCGGGGTCTGTTGGGCTGGGTCGCGGACCGTCACCATATTGACGTGGTAGTCCTGGAGGAAGCGGTGGTAGGCTCCGTCGTCGATATCGATGCTGACGGCCATGACGACAATGCCCTTGTCTTTCAAACGCTGTTGCATCTGGACAAGCGATGGGGTTTCTTCGACACAGGGTGGACACCAGGTGGCCCAGAAATTCAACACCACGACCTGACCGCGAAACTGGCTGAGAGTGACCTTGCGGTCTGTGTCCTGCAGGGTGAAGTCAGGGGCGTTCGAACCGATGCGTGGTGGCCGGGTCGTACTGTAGCAGCCGATCTGGGTTGCGAGTAAAGCCATCACAATAACAGCTTGCGTTGTCCGGCCCATAGTTCGCGATCCCACGCGTGTGCACCTGGGAGTATGCTACTCCGGCGAGTACTCCAGTTGCAGTTCGGCATCGGTAGTGCTTGGAGGAGCCGTAAGTGCGATCGCTCCGAACTCCAGTCCTCTTTCGAAAGCCTTCAGGTTCAGATCGAGAAAGCTTTTGGGAACGGAATCTGCGACGGCCTTGCGAACGGCATCGGCATCCAGCAGATGGGTGACTGCAGTGAAGAATCCAACCATTACGGAATTCAGGACCATGCGTTTGCCAAGTTCTTCGGCGATGCGAGTCGCGGGGATGCTGTAGACCTGGATATTTTTATTAGTATTAGTATCGGAGACTCGCACGAGATCCTGCTCGACTATCAAAGTGCCGCCATCTTTCAACTCGGGGGCGAAACGCACGTAAGCCTCTTGCGACATTACGACCATGATGTCGGGCTTAGTGACATAGGGATACAACACGGGCGAATCGGAGAGGACGAGCTGCGCGCTGCAGGCGCCGCCGCGGGCTTCCGGACCGAAGTTTTGCGTCATGGTGGCGTAGGCGCCTTGATAAATTGAGGCTGCCTTGCCGAGCAGGATGGCCGAGAGAATGACACCTTGGCCGCCGAAACCGGCAACACGAATTTCCGTTAGCTGCATACCATCTCCTCTTGCTCGACGAATTTTTCGCCCAGCGATTCGCAATATTGCGAGCGCATCATGGTTTGATAATCGGGGCGGTCGCGGTCGACGAATTTGCCCACGATGATTTCTCCGGTCATGGTGAGGCCGACTTCGCCGGTGGGCGCACCGTGCCGGACTTTGCTCTTTTCTTTGTAGTACTTCATGGTGTCGAGTCCGTCGCCCAGCTTGTTGCGGCGCTGATAGAGCGTGGGGCAGGGCGAAATGACTTCGATGAACGAAAAGCCTTTCTTCTGAAACGCTTCGCTGATGGAGCGGGCCAGTTGGCGCACGTGGAAGGTGGTCCAGCGGGCAACGTAGACTGCGCCGGCGGCTTCGACCAGATGCGGCAGATTGAATGACGGCTCAAAGGTGCCGTAGGGATTGGTCGATGTAATCGAGTGACCGGGAGTGGTGGGCGCGGTCTGGCCACCGGTCATGGCATAGATCAGATTGTTGACGCAGATGACTTTGAGGTCGATGTTGCGGCGCGCGGCGTGAATGAGATGATTGCCGCCGATGGCGGAGAGATCGCCGTCGCCGGAATAGACAACGACGTTAAGCTTGGGATTCGCCAGCTTGAGGCCGGTGGCGAACGGAATGGCGCGGCCGTGCGTAGTGTGGAAAGAATCGAGCTTGACGTAGCCGGCCACGCGGCCGGTGCAGCCGATGCCGGAGACCAGGGCAAGCGATCCCAGATCGATTTTCGAGTCGATGAGGGCGCGTGCGAAGGAGTTGACGGTGGTGCCGATGCAGCATCCGGGGCACCAGATATGCGGCATACGGTCGGTGCGGAGGATCTGATCGACGGGGTTGACGCCTGCGTTAACAATATCGGTGATTAAGCTGTCTGACATCTGCTGGCCTCCACGATTACTTTGAGGATGTCTTCCGGTCGGTGAACACCGCCGCCCGCGTGCGAGACGGCGAAGGTCCTGGCCTTACCCGCGGCGGCTCGCTCAACTTCCCGCACCATCTGACCAAGATTAAGTTCGGGAACGACGAAGGATTTTACTTTCGCAGCGAGTTCGCGAATCTTTTTTTCGGGGAACGGCCAGGCGGTGATCAGGCGCAATTTGCCGACGCGCAGACCACTTTTACGAGCGGCTTCGATAGCTCGTTGCGCCACTCGAGAAGTGATCCCGTAAGAGACGACGACTACGTCGGCGCCCTCGAGCTGCTCTTCTTCAAACAAGGAGATGCGGTCGGCGGCGGCGCGAATCTTGTTTTGCAGGCGGCGAACCAACTTGTCCTGCACCGGCGGAGTCATGTTGGGATAGCCGCGTTCGTCGTGGGTCAGGCCGGTGACGTGAAAGTTGTAGCCTTCGCCGGCGTGCGCCATTTCAGGTACCTGGCCGCCATTGGTGCCGTAGGGCAGGTAATCCTCCACAGATTTGTGAGTGTGCTTGCGCGGGAAGACTTCAATCTGATCGGCAGGAGGAATCACCACTTTCTCGGTCATGTGGCCGACGACTTCGTCCATCATGAACATGACGGGGACGCGAAACTCTTCCGCGAAGTTGAAAGCTTTGATAGTGAGGTCAAAACATTCCTGGGGAGAATTCGGGCAGAGGGCGATGATTTCGTAATCGCCATGCGAGCCCCAGCGCGCCTGCATCATGTCGGCTTGCGCGGGCAGTGTGGGCAAGCCGGTGGACGGGCCTCCGCGTTGCACATCCACGAATACGCAAGGCGTTTCCGTCATGGCGGCGTAGCCGATGTGTTCCATCATCAGCGAGAAGCCGGGACCGGAAGTGACGGTGAAGGCTTTGGCGCCGCCCCAAACCGCGCCTTGCAATGTGATCGAAGCGGCGAGCTCGTCTTCCATCTGGATGAAGGTTCCGCCCACGGTGGGCACGCGAGAAGCGAAGCGCTCCACAACTTCAGTGGAAGGCGTAATGGGATATCCGGCGGCGAAGCGCGCGCCGGCAGCCAACGCGCCTTCGCAGCAGGCGTGATCGCCATCGATGAAGTGTGTGCCGGTCAGTACTCCGCGAGGATCGGCCTTGCAATGATCGGCTTTCATTTGTCACGTTCCTTGCCCGGAGCCACCTTGGTGGCATAAATTGCGAAATCGGGGCAGTACATGCCACAGAGGTCACATCCGCTGCACCTTTCGGGGTGAACCGCGTGCGGCGGATGGTAGCCCTTGGAATTAAAAGCAGATGAGAGCTCGAGCACGTGCGTAGGACAAAACTCAACGCAGAAGCCGCAGGCCTTGCAGTGTTCGACGACGATGGAAACGCGTCCTTCTGCCATGAGAACCCCACACTTTTAGGTGGAATATGATTAGCGAAACCTTGGTAATTATGCCTTGCGCGAACTGGATTGGTTGTGACAACAGTCACAGACGTTTGTGAACAGGCGCACATTTTCTCGGAGATCGCGAAACGCAAAACGATGCGCAGCTGCGAGAACTCTGTTGAACTCTTGCTGACGTTCCAGCGTCGTCGTGATGAAAAACACAACAGTTTGTGCCATTGATCACAGCAAATGAGAGAAGCTGTGGACTATGAATAGGATGAGATGAAAGAAAGATTGTCGTTTTCTTACTACTCCACCCCGCAACCCAATCCATCGCCGCTTAATAATTGCGGTTTAGGCTGCAAAGGAGAGCTTTCGGTTTAATAAGGAGAACAAACCATGTCGATCCAGAAATTGATTGTGATGTCCACCGCCTTAATCCTACTGAGCTGCGCGGTCGCAGCTCAGGACAATACACCAGATCAATCGAAAACAGTTATCCAGCACGTTCCTATTACGTCCACGTCGCCCGTATCCGGCAAAGAGATGTACACGGCTTACTGCGCGGTTTGCCATGGAACCGACGGCAAAGGCGGCGGGCCGGCGGCCAGCGCGCTGAAAACGCCTCCCGCGGACCTGACGCTGTTGAGCAAGAACAACGGAGGCAAATATCCGGCTATGAAAGTCACGTCCGCTATTCGCGGAACGGCTGATCTGCCCGCGCATGGATCGAAAGAAATGCCGGTGTGGGGAGAGCTGTTCTGGAGTATGAGCCACGGACACGAAGGCCAAGTGCAGCAACGGGTATCGAATCTTACGAAGTATATTGAGACGCTGCAAGCGAAGTAGGAGAGCGCGGTTTGAATTGGGGCGCAGGCGACGAGCCTGGGCCCTCCCTGCTTAGCTCCCGAGGAAGGCTTTTACCTCGACAGGTTACTCTTTGGGTTTGTACCCGAGACGGACGGCCTCGTCGTGGTCCTGCTGTGCGTCTTCCACATCGCCTTTGGCACGGCGCGTAAGACCCCGATTGTAGTAGATCGCGGCAAGGCCGGGCTCGATCCGGACAGCCTCGTCATAATCCTGCAGCGCTCCCTCTAGGTCTCCCTTGGAGTAACGTATGGCCGCCCGGTTGTTGTAGGCGAGAGCAAGGTCGGGCTTGAGCCGGATGGCTCGGGTGAAATCCTGCAGTGCCCCCTCTAACTCGCCTTTGGCGCGTTTCACGAGGCCCCGGCCAACATATGCGTCGGCGTCGTCGGGATGCAACCGGATGGCCTGGCTGAAATCCCGTTGCGCGCCTTTCACCATCGCTTTTTCGTAGAGCGCAAGGCCCCGATTGTAGTAGGCGGAGGCAGAATCGGGCTTGAGCCGGATCGCGTTGGTGTAAAAGCGCAGTTCTTCATCAACGTCCGTAGCGGCGACCCCCCGCTCAAACCATTGCTGAGCAGTTAGCTCTTTTTCCTCGACCGCTGGAGCCGCCTGAGCCGCAGCCTTCTGTTTTGTGGCGGCTCGTTTTACAGAGGCGGATGCCGGGTGAAGCACCGCCTTCAGCCGCACACTCAGGAATCGGTCGCGCAAGCGTCCCATTGCCTCCATAAAATATTCCGGTGGGATGCTTAGCCCGTTGTAGTGCTTGAGCGCGGCGAGATCGCCCGTAAGTTGGGTGGCGATTTTAGGCGTGCCGAAGTCGAACCCTTCCATCATGAGTGGCACGATATTGCGTTTGCTAGCCAGAGCAGTTTCTATCTCGCGGCGCAACCAATC
>PKVZ01000288.1:20310-26496 GCA_003131635.1 Acidobacteriaceae bacterium | reverse complement strand
GAAGGGGAAGCGCGGGGCGTAGCATTCTCCCGCTCCCCTTATTCTTTGTATGCTGCGAGCTCCGCCAAGGCTCAACTAGGCTTATGCCGGTTTAACCGTAATGCTGGCGCTGGCCTTAAGTTGCAACGGGCTGATCAAAGTTAGCTTGGCTGCGCCCGCTGCTCCGGGCGCGAAGTTTACGGTCAACTCCTTTGGGCTTATATTCGTTGCATTTCCGGATGCGGTGGCTGTGGCACTGGTAGCCGGATTTCTCCACTCGAAGGTCGTTCCGGCTACGAAATTATTTCCTTTGAAGGTTAGAGATTGCGCCTGACCGTCCGCGTTGATTGGACCAATGGGGTCGATGCTCATGGGATCAATGGGGAAATCGACCGTCACCGACTGGCCATCGGTATTTGCCAGAGTCAGATAGTGTTTACCTTCGAGATAAGGCGCAGCATGATTAAAGCTGATGGTCATGTCGCCGCAGAAGCCGGATTGAGGATCACGTTGGCCGCTGATCCAATACATGTCTCCCCTCAGAACAACATCGTCCACCTTCACCGTTCCCGTAGGGTCGAGATTCTCGCCTTTCAGATTGAGGCTTAACACCGGCAAAGCAACGATAATCGACTTATCGGAAGGTGCGTAAGGCCCCCCTCCCAACGCCGCAAGCTGTTGCTCCGAAGTGACGGTGCTGGCAGAAGGAGTCGTAATCTTTGCCACCGAAAGCGTCTTGATCACCGGCCCCGGTTTGCGCACAAGCTTGCCGCCAAGATATCCCGCCGAACTCACCCCCATCAGGTAGAGAAAATTCTGCGGTATGTCAGGCAAACTGATGTTGGGCGTTTCCGGGTTCATGCGGATGACAAGATAGACATATCCAATGCAGCCCACCAGCGTCCAAGTAAAAAACTGAAAGCGGTCTCCGGCTACCAATCCGCCCGTGCTGATAAAGTCGGCAAATGATGGCTGAGTCGAGCCCGCGCCCTTGCTACCCCAGTTTGCCGTAATCGCAGTGGCCGCCACGGTGGTTCCGGCGCTCACAAAGAAAAGCTGTGGCAGGTTCTGCGATACATCCGGAAATGTAAAATTGCCCTGAATCAAAGTCCGGCAAAGGAACAGATAAACATAGGAATAAACCGTAACCGCGGTCCACGCTACAACTTGAAATTTCGAAAGACTGTAACTATTCGTTTCACGGTCGAGAAAAAGCGAAGTGAACGGGCTAGCCCTGATGCCCTCAACCAGGTCGGAGGTCAATCCCCGGCGTACCAATACAAAAAGCAGGTATGCGATCGCGAAGAATACCAGCGCCGCCACCAGCGCCACACCTTGCTGAGTGAGCGGGGCAAAAGTTACGGATGTCTCCTGCGAAACCGAATTGCCGATGTGGACTCTAATTTTGACCGGTCCATAGTAGTGCCTCGGATAAAAGCCGGTCACAAAGATTCGCCGGCTGTTTTTCCATTCAACATTGCCACAAGGGGTCTTGTCGGCAGGCGGGGGTTGAGTCTCGCACGCTTCGAGCGTGCGTAGGTCCACAATCTCGATATAGTTTCCTTCTTTCGAACTCTTGAAATTCCTCCCCGCTATTTCGAAGTCGAAGCCTCTCGGTGCGGGATAGTTCGTCAGGGCGTAAATGGCGTCGACCACTGGTGCGCCCATCACGTTCAGTGGGCCCCGCACTAAGGCGGATTCATTTTGGTTTGTGCCGCTGACGACGGAGACGAAGTACTGCCCAGCGACCATGTCGTCGGGCAGGCGAAATACCAGGTTATTGCCCTCTACCGCGGGCACCAGAACTGTTCCTTTGCCGCCCGTCTGATCGTTTACCCCTTTGATGTTAAGTTGGAAATTTGATGTTTTCGACAAGTTGTCGCAAGAGATTGTAACCTTATCTCCCGGACTCAACTCTTGTTGGGGTAAGTGGCAGGCGAGGTTCGCGGTCGAGGTTTGCCCTTGCGCGGCCGAAAGCCGCAGCGAGATGCTTAAAATACAGAGCACAATCGCCAACCGCTTTAGATGTCGCCTCATAATTAGTTCCTCCGCCTCACCAAATGCTGGAAATCCTCTTTAAAGCGTGCTGCGTGAACTGCAACAACCCCCACCCAAAATAGTGCGCGTACCATGTCGCCACGCCAACCGCAGCCACCGGTACTAGATTAAGCAAGACAAACGGGAGCAAGGAAGTCGTGGGATGATCTTTATCGAGATCGAACCCTGGCCACGCATTGAAAGTCTTCCAGACAATCAGGCCAATTACAAAAAGAGCCGCAATCCCCACAGCGATTACGAATCGCAAGTAAGGGAGCCCTAATTCGAAGTCGAAGTCCAGTAAGTACCAGAAAAAAAGATAAAGCAGTGCCACGCGAAGCACGATCGACATGATGATCGGCATGGCGGACCCTATCTCCATAACAAAAATGTTGGAGGTTCCGACTATATTTTTTCGCCAAGCTTTATTCGCCATACGGTGACCGAGTTCAATAGCAGGACGCACGCAGATTGCGCGGACTTACCGGTTTCAAGAACGAAACGTTCAAAAGTCAGAACGATAAGTCCTGCGGCTCTCTATATCTCAATCTTAAGGTTTACGGGGTCCGGCCCAGGCAAACCAAGGAATTGTGTAATTAAATTTGCAACCGGTCAAGTGAAAAGCCGAATAAACGTGCGAGTAGCATCACTTAACAAAGGAAGTAGCCCATGAAGTAAGATTGGAGCTACATTGCAGATAGCTCTGCCCGCTGACGCTCCGATCTAAACTTAACTCTTCTAGACAGAATCCGCCTTGCTCACCGCACTTGATGCTACCCCCGAGATCGAGAACGGATGCCTGTTCTCGCACACTGCGACCGGGTCGCCACGCAGTACGAACTCGAGGGCCTCGATTTCCGACATCTGGCTGTTATCGAGCACGTGCCACCGCGTGCGCGACCCGCAACCGGGTTCGCCGCATTCCAATTCGACGCATAAGAAATCAACGCGGGTTTCCTCTTCCAGAGGACGCGTATAGGGCGCCCATTGAATATCTTTTTTGTCGTAAATGTACCAGTGGTCGCATTCGCGGCAGATGAGTCGGAGCTGCCATGCGTCCTGCGGCCAGGCGGGCGGATTCTCTCCCGTTGCGGGCGGGTTGGGGTAAGGGAGGCGAATGCGGGCGGCGCTGGGCATGGGGCAGTCGGGATTTTTGCATCGTACGACGGGCTGCAAATACATAGAAGCTGATCTCCGCGGGACAGCCATTCTGGCTCAAGCTGTGGACTGAGCGCAAGTGGCAAACGGCGCAAGCGAAATGACGCCGGCCTTACATCCATTGACCGGTTGGGGCGCATCTCTGTAGTCTTGCGATAGAATTTAATCTTGCAATAAAATTCGCTGCGGATTTTAGAGATCAAGGAAAATACATGAAAGAAGTTGCCATCCTGCTGCTGTTCGCGCTTGTGCTGAACGGCTGCGGCAGCAATCCGACGACCGCGCAGGCCGCTGAGGGCGGGGTCTGGGGAGCGAAGATGTTAGGGGGCGAGAGCACGTCGTCCGGATTTAGCTTTCAGACGGAGTTTACGGTAGGTAGTAACGGGGCCCTGGGCATTACGAATTTTCAATTCCTGAATTCGGGCACGGACAACTGTTTCGGAACCTCTATCCCTACGACGTCCGGCTCGCTGACCAATTTGGATTACAATACGGCCGACCAATTGATAAGCGGGACATTTTCGTTCACCATAACGAGTGCGGCGGGCGACAAGGTCACCCTTACGAGCACAGCCGTTACGGGATTGGTGAACATCAACAATAATACGCTCAGCGACGGCTCCATCATTGGCAATTGGGCGCTGGTCCCTGCCAGTAATAGCAGCACCTGCGTGGCCACAAACGGCACGTTCACCATGACGCAGACCGCGTCCTGAGAGATTCTTCGGCGTCTTTCTGAAATCAGAACCAATCGCTGCGGTAGGCCACCCACCACGCGATGAAGAGGCAGGGAATGGTGGCGGCGAGGCCCCACCAAATAGGCAGCAGGAAATCCGCGAGCAGGCCGAGCACCGTGAAGACCGTCCAGAAGATTTTGCGCTCCATAGAGAGATTATAGAGAGATCGTAGTTCTGAAGGCTGGTACGAGGAAAAACGGAGTGCACGGCTTGTAGTATGCTCGGCTTATCGATATTCTGATTCACGCATCGCGCCACCGGCTCCACAATCCATGAACCCTAAACTCATCTCTTATTCTTTCGGGCTGTGTTCGCTACTTTGGAGTGCAACGGTGCCGGGTCAAACGGCTTTGGCGCCGGCGGCGGGTCATCCCAGCCCGCTGTACTCGGTGCAGGGAGGCGGACCGGCATCGCCGCAGGGCGGCCCGGTGTCTTACGCTTCGGTGTCGCAATTAAATGGATTGCTGGCGCAACTGGAGGCGACGTCCAAGACCACGCAGTCCGACCTGATTAAGTTGCGCATCGAGCGCTGGAAGACTGACGGCTCCACAAAAAAGCAATCGCAGAACGACGTGGAATCGATCCAGCGAAATCTGCAGGACGCCTTGCCCGAGATGATTGGGCAGTTGCGCAATGCGCCGGAAGATATGCCCGCAACCTTCAAGCTCTACCGGAATCTGGATGCGCTCTATGACGTCCTCAGCGGAGTGGTGGAATCGGCGGGTGCGTTCGGGCCGAAAGACGATTTTCAGGCGCTGTCCAACGATCTGAACGGCTTTGAGGGAACGCGAAAACAGCTGGCCGATCGCGTGAACAACCTGGCAACGTCGAAGGAGCAGGAGATCGTGCGCCTGCGTGCGGATCTGAAGACGGCGCAGGCGGCGATTCCGGCCGCGCCGCCGAAGAAAACCGTGGTAGACGATACCGAGCCGGCGAAGAAACCTGTTGTGAAAAAAAAACCTGTGGCGAAGAAGCCGGCGACCACTCCCCCGGCTACCACGACTCCCGCCCAGACCCCGGCATCCCAGCAGCCTAAGCCCCAGTAGTCGGTGCCTGGTTTTTGAATAAGCGCAACGCCACTCTCTCGTTGTAATAACGGCGGAAGCCGGACGCCGAATCTGTTACTCTTCCTTCCGCATCAAGATTGCATTCGAGAATCCGGCATGGCTTATCACACCAATGTCCCCGCGATTATTTTTGGCTTAGTCATCATCGGCGTGGTGCTGCTCGATGCCTTTGAGACGGTAGTGCTGCCGCGGCGGGTCACGCGGAAATTCCGGCTGACCGCGTGGTTCTACCGGCGAACCTGGGTTCCGTGGAGGAAGATTGCCGGCCACATCCGCACTCCGGCCCGGCAGCAAAGCTTCCTGGGATACTTTGGGCCGCTGTCGCTGATTTTCTTGATGGCGTTCTGGGCTACGGGACTCATTGCCGGTTTTGGCTTGCTGCAATATGGAATTGGCGGGCACGAACAGCTGGGCAACGAGCCCATCACGTTTGCCAGAATTATGTATCACAGCGGCGAAACATTTTTCACGCTGGGCTACGGCGATATTGTCCCGACTTCGGCTGGGGCGCGCTTCTTGTCTGTGTTCGAAGCCGGAATGGGTTTTGCATTTCTCGGCGTGGTCATTGGATATCTGCCGGTGGTCTACGGTTCATTTTCACGGCGGGAAATTCAGATTTCTATGCTCGATGCCCGCGCGGGATCGCCCCCTACCGCAGCCGAATTGTTGGTGCGGCTGGCCGGAAGCTCGGAGAATCCGGCGATTGAGCAAACCGTTCTCGATGAGGTTTTGCGCGACTGGGAGCGCTGGTCGGGTGAATTGCTGGAGAGCGGCCTTTCCTATCCCGTCTTGAGTTTCTTTCGTTCTCAGCACAGCAATCAATCCTGGCTGGGAGCGTTGATGACGATGCTGGACGTGACTTCGCTGGTGATTGTGGGCATCGAAGGGATTCATCCCGGTCAGGCGCGCCTGACTTTTGCCATGGCGCGGCACGCGGCGGTTGATCTGGCGCAGGTGGTGAATGCGCGCTACGATCCGCAGGCTCCGGAACGGCTCACCGACGCAGACTTTGACGTGCTTCGGGACACGCTGGCGGAGGCGGGATTGAAGTTGCGAAGCACCACAGAAGCACGGGTGAAACTGACGAAGCTGCGCTCCATGTACGAGCCGTACGTTCACTCATCGGCTCGGAATCTAATGGTAGCGCTGCCGCCCTGGAAACATCCGGCGAAGATGCGCGACAACTGGCAGGCCGGTCCGTGGGACCG
>PKVZ01000288.1:0-20175 GCA_003131635.1 Acidobacteriaceae bacterium | reverse complement strand
TGGTGGTAACGGGGATGGGCAAGAGCGGGCTGATTGCGCGCAAGATTGCCGCCACTTTCAGTTCGACGGGAACTCCAGCGTTGTACTTGCATCCGGTGGAGGCGCTGCACGGGGATTTGGGCATGGTAGTGCGCGGGGATGTGGTGCTGGCGCTTTCGGCGTCCGGAGAGACGGAGGAAATCCTCGCATTGCTGGCGACCATCAAGCGGCTGCGAGTGCCGCTGATTGCGATGACCGGGGATGAGATCTTTACGAAGTCTGCGGGCGAGGGCGCCCGCGCCGCACGCTCCTCAACTTTGGCGGCGGCGGCGGACGTGGCGCTTGATTGTTCGATCGCGGAGGAGGCTTGCTCGTTAGGTCTCGCTCCTACCGCTTCGACTACAACGATGCTGGCCTTGGGCGACGCGCTCGCGGTCACGCTCAGCGAAAAGCGCGGATTCAAGGAGGAAGATTTTGCCAATCTGCATCCGGGTGGAAAGCTGGGCAAGCGGTTGGCGCGGGTGGAGTCGCTCATGCACGCGGGCGAGGCGCTACCATGCGTTACGCCGCAAACCAAAATGCCGGATGTGATCTACGAAATGTCGCGCAAGAAGCTGGGCGTGACGGCGGTGGTGGAAGACCAGAAGCTGGTGGGTGTGATCAGCGATGGAGATTTACGTCGGCTGCTGGAGAAACGCGGAAAAGATGTGCTCGATCTGACCGCAGGCGAAGCCATGACGGAAAATCCCCGCACGATTGCAGCGCAAGAATTTGCCGCGACGGCGCTGGCCCTGATGGAAGAGAAGAAGATTACCTCGCTGATGGTGGTGAGCGCAAACGGAAAGCTGGAAGGGATTGTGCACCTGCATGATCTGTGGAGCACCGAGCTGGTGTAGCGCCGGCGTCCCGCTGGCAGCCGCCGAGACGGCGGCGCTACAATACCTGCATGTATCACTACGATCCCAACACCGCGCTGGAAGAACTAACGGAAGACGCAACCCTGCCGAACCCCGTGCACGTGCGCGACATGATCCTGCGCAAGCATCCTTCGACGGACAAGGCTCTGGAGTTGAACCGGCTGTTCCTCGAGTATCAGAAGTTTTTTGGCGAGGCGCAGAAGCTGGGCAAAGAAATCCTGAAACAGCTTGCAGGTTGATTGCCTCGCTCGCGGCGGTTCAATGGCCTGAGAGAAAATCCAGCAATTCCTCGCGAGTGGAGCCTGCTTCACGCAATAACGACATCAGCGTCCCTTTCGGCAAGTCGCGATTGTGACTTGGCACCACCGCTCGGCGGCGAGAGGTTGGATGATAGAAAATGAAATGACTGCCGGAAGTGTAGTCCAGCACAAACTCGTTTCGCTCCAGGAAGCGGACGACTTGGCGAGGTTTGACCGCAGGTAGTTTTGTCATCACAGGCTATTTAAACAACCGGGCCGATTTCCTAGCGGGAGTACTCCAAATCTAGAGAGGCAACCAAAGTGTTGTCGTCAGTCGGAATGGGATCGTTGTGCTTACGCAGACTGGCGATATAGCCGGAGATGGCGTCCCTGGCCATTTCTCGAGCCTCATCCACCGTACGCCCATAGGTGACGCATCCGGGCAGAGCGGGAACGAGTGCCGTATAACCACCTTCGGGTTCGGGCCGGAGCATGATGTTGTAGCGATAACGAGCTTTAGCCATGAGCTTTGCAATCATTCTAGCAGGCGCTGGAAGCCAGTCAAAGAACTCGCTGCTACAATAACCAATTCCCCTGCGGGATCAGCAAAGTCCGTCGGCTCGCAACTCGCAACTCGGTACTCACTCTATGCATCGATGGTCAGAACTCTTCATTCCCACCCTGCGCGAAGCACCCGCGGACGCGGAAGTTGCCAGCCACAAGTTTCTGGTAAGGGCTGGCTACATCCGGCAACTCGCGGCGGGTATTTACTCTTATCTTTTCCTGGGCAACCGGTCGTTCAACAAGATCGTGGCCATCGTGCGGCAGGAGATGGACAAGATTGGGCAGGAGTTTTTTCTGCCGGCGCTGCATCCCCGCGAGCTTTGGGAAGCCAGCGGGCGCTGGGCTCTGATGGGCGACAACCTGTTTCGCCTCAAAGACCGCAAGGGCGCCGACATGTGCCTGGGCATGACCGAAGAAGAGGTGATGACCGAGATTGCGCGCAAGGAACTCCGCAGCTACAAGCAGTTGCCGCAGATCTGGTACCAGATCGCGCCCAAGTTTCGCGACGAGCCGCGGCCGAAGTCGGGGTTGCTGCGGGTGCGCCAATTCATGATGAAGGACGCGTACTCGTTCGACATCGACGTGGCCGGACTCGATGTTTCCTACAAGAAGCATTACGACACTTATTGCAGAATCTTTGACCGCTGCGGATTGAAGTACATGGTGGTCGAGGCGGATTCGGGTGCGATGGGCGGGAAGGAATCGCACGAGTTCATGGTGCGCACTCCGGCGGGAGAAGATCAGATTGTCAGCTGCGATGGCTGCAACTACGCGGCGAACATGGAGAAAGCGACGTCGAAGCTTTGGCCCGTGGACGATCTTGCCGCCGAGGGGGATGGCAAGCCGCTGGAGGTGCACACTCCGGGGCAGAAGACAATCGAAGATGTGGCCAAATATCTCGGCGTTTCTCCAAAGAACAAGATTAAGACCCTGGCTCTGATGGCGGAAGAGAAGGACGAAAAGACCGGCAAGACGAAGTCGCGTGGCATTGTCGTGCTTATGCGTGGCGATCATCAGTTGAACGAAGCGAAACTGAACGGAGCGGTGGCCGTCGCGACGCGTCCGATGGAAGAAGGCGAGATCAAAGCCCTGTTCAAATCTCCGGCAGGATACTTGGGGCCGGTGGGGATTGAGTGGGCAAGAGATTTGAAAAAGGATACGCATCTGCCTGTCCTGTTGGTGGACAAAGCTCTTGAGGGTAGGACGAATCTGATCGGCGGTGCGAACAAAGAGGACTATCACCTGAAAAATTTAACCCCGGGGGTGAATTTTCATCCCACGGCCTATGTCGATCTACGGGCGGTTACGGCGGGCGAGGCTTGTCCGAATTGTGGGAATGCGCTGCGCATCGATCCCGCAGTGGAGATTGGCCACATCTTCAAACTCGGGGACCGCTATACCCAGAAAATGGGCGCGCGCGTGCTCGACAAGAACGGCAAGGAAGTTACGCCGATCATGGGCTGTTACGGTATCGGCATTGAGCGCATTCTGACGGCGGCGGTGGAGCAGAGCAATGATGAAAATGGATTTTGGCTGCCTCCGTCGATTGCCCCGTTTGAAATTGTCGTCACTCCCATCAACGTGAAGGACGAGACTTTATTGCGGGCTGCTATCGACCTCGCCGCCCAGCTGGAAGCAGCTGGCTTTGACGTCATTCTGGATGATCGCGACGAACGGCCGGGAGTCAAGTTCAAGGACGCTGATTTGGTCGGTATCCCTTTTAGAATCAATGTCGGAAGGAAGGTTACCGAAGGTACCGTGGAAGTGGTTCTGCGCTCGACTCGCGAGCTGCGCGATGTTACGATTTCGGCGGTAGTAGAACATTTTCGAGGGGCGCTGCGAGCCCAGGCCTAGAGATTGCGCCTGGCTTTGGCCGGCGCATTTCAGACTATGGGAATCATCAAAGCGTGTGTGGGATTTCTCGTGATCGCGGCCGTGGTGGTCGGTCTGTTCCAAGTGGCCCCGGTTATGCTGGCCAATTACAGCTTTCAGGATGACCTTAAGACCGTCTCACTGATGGATAGCTCCAATCTGCAGAAGACGGACGAAGACGTTCGCAACGATGTGCTCCGCAAGGTCAAGGAACACGATCTTCCCATCGAGGCCAAGCAGATCGCAGTACAGCGTATCAATACGCCGGGTATTTCCGCAGTCTACCTCTCTGTTAACTATTCGGTTACGATCAATCTGCCGGGATATTCCTTCGACATGAGTTTCAATCCGACATCCGGAAATAAAGGCTTCTAAATTCAGCGCCCAGTGGCAAGAATGTATTGGCCAGATTAGGCACCAGCCTCTGACCACCAGCTACTGACCACNNCTACTGACCACCAGCTACTGACTACCAGCCACTGACCACGGACCACTCCTGTACCCGGCTTACCGGTCGAGTATGCCAGTGACATTCGTAACGTTGCCATTGCGTTACCTTCCTCCTAAGATCGCCAAGAGTGAGAATCTTCTGATGGGCTTTACGGCCAACCGGCACCGGCCAGTTCCGAAAGTTCAGCTTAAATCCAGATAGGGAATGTTTCCGAAACTGCAGCGGCAGAGCGAGGCGGAGGCGGTTTTATGACGATACGTGTTCGAGCAGGTTTGACGTTGATCGTGGCGATGGCAATCATGGGATGGGCCGGTTGCGATCACTACAACTGCGGCAGCGGCCCCAACCTGGGTTCCGGTTGTACGGCCGGTTCTGGAGGACTTTCGACTGGCGGCACCGGCACCAGCGGTGGAAACAGCATCGCGGTCTTAGCCTACTATTTAAGCAATAACGAGGTAGGCAGCATTGAACTGAATACTTCGCCCGCATTGCTCGATACGCCCAACTTCGTTTTGCCCACGCTTCCCACGGGCTATACCAATTCTGGGGCGGTCATCGCGCAAGAGCAATTCTTGTACGTGCCCTACGCCAGTACATCGTCGCTCTATGCCTGGTCGATCGACGCCAGCACGGGTGCCTTGACGGCCTTGGCTGGCAGTCCTTTCTCGGTGCCTGATGCGGCCGGCCTCGCCAGCGCGAGCCAGCTCACGGCTCCGATTATCACCAATCCTACCGGGACATTCCTCTTTATGGCGGATGCGCATGATAGCCGGATTGATGTTTTCCAAATCGGGACCTCGGGAGTTCCAATTCTGCTCTCTCAGACAACAACCTCGATTCCACCCTGGAACCTTTCTACAGACGGTCTGGGAAGATACCTCTACGTCACCGAAGGCAATGCCGCCAGCGAGGGCGAGAAAATGGCGGTGTATTCCATCAACAGCCTCACAGGCGCGCTGTCCGGTGGTACTACGATGGCGTTCCCGATGTGGCAGGTCCAGGGAGAGATCACCGGGCAATTCATGATCGGAGTCGACGGGGAGACCGGATTTGCGCCGAACAAGGATTTCGACCCCAACGTCTACGTCTTCAGCATCGGTGCAAACGGCGTTCTCACGCAGTTAGCTAAATATCCTACGCCGAGCGGAAACGGGCCGACGTCAGTGGCGGTTAGTCCTAACGGGCAATTCGTGTATGACTTTAACGTCTCGACAACCACCGCAGTTGACGGCCCCTTGGATGGATTTTCTCTTACGGGCGGTGTGCTGACGCCTTTGGCGACCGTCAGCGGGCTAACCACACCCGGGGGAGGCTTCTTCGACCAGAGCGGCGCATTTTTGTTCTTTTACGCGTCGGGCGCCATCGGAGTGTTTAACATAGATACTACAACCGGCATCCCCTCGGAACCCGTGCAGCCCGTGGCAGTTGGAGGGGGCGCCGTGGTGTACCCCTGGGTGGTGACCGATACGCAATAATCCAGACACGACGCGGTTTGCGGTACGTTGTTGATCTCTTAGGGACTCGCATCAGGCGGGTCCCTTTTCATTTCCGCGGCGGACGGTACAATTAAGATATTCCTCCTGCGGTTTGACGTCTCTGGCCTGTGGCGGGAGATGAGTTTGGACGAAGAGGGTCGGTAAAACCTTTTCGTGCGCCCCATCGTCTGACCAGTAGGGAGTTCTTTCAGCGGGCGATCGAGTCATATAGTGGCTATCAAGATAAAGATTCCGAAAAGCGGAGACAAAAACGGCAAAACGCTCACAGGTCTGCCGCGCGATCCCGTGCTGCGGGCGGCGCTGATCGTCTTTCTGGTAGCCGCGGTTGGTCTCGGTGGCTTCTTTTGCTACTTCTACATCAGGTACGACCGCATTATCGAACAGCGCTTCCGGACTCCGGTCTTCAGCAATTCCGCGAAAATCTACGCCCTCCCGCGCACGGTGCACGATGGCGACAAGGCGGACGCAAAAGAAATTGCCGCGGCCCTGCGCCGCGCCGGCTATTCCGACAAGGAGGGCCAATCGCCCCTCGGCAGCTTCCGGCTGGTGAGCGGAGGCATCGAGGTCACGCCGGGACCCGAGTCTTACCACAGTCCGGAGGCGGCGCACATTCAGATTCAAGATGGAGCGGTCCAGCGCATCACGAGCCAGGGCAATGAACTCTCCGCCTACGAATTGGAGCCGCAGCTGGTGACGGCATTGTTCGACGCCGAACAGCGCTCCAAGCGCGAGGTCGTGAAATACAACGACATCCCCAAAGTGATGGTCGACGCAGTGCTGGCCATCGAAGACCGCCGTTTTTTCGAACATAGCGGCGTGAACTTCACCCGCATGTTCGAAGCGGTGTGGATCGATCTGATGCGGCAACGGCATGAGCAGGGCGGTTCCACCATTACCATGCAGCTCTCGCGCGGCTTTTTCCTGACGCCGGAAAAAACTGTGCGGCGAAAACTGACGGAGATGCTGATTGCCGAGGAGATGGAACAGAAGTTCAGCAAGCAGCAGATCTTCGAGTTTTACGGCAACTGGGTCAATCTGGGGCAGCGCGGATCGTTTGCCATCAGCGGATTCGCCGAGGCTTCGCGCGCTTATTTCAACAAAGACTTGAAAGACATTACGCTGCCGGAAGCGGCTCTGCTGGCCGGAATCATCCAAGGGCCCAGCCGCTTATCGCCCTACCGGCATCCGGAGCGCGCTTTGGAGCGCCGTAACCTGGTGCTGGATTCCATGGTCGACACGCACGCCATCACGCGTGAGCAAGCGGAAAAGGCAAAAGCATCGCCGCTAAAGTTGGCGCCGCCGAATGTGGAGGCCAGCGACGCACCTTATTTCGTCGACATGGTGCGGGACACGCTGATTAACAAATTCAGCGAACACGATTTGAACGATCAGTCCTACCGCATTTACACGACGCTCGATCCCGACCTGCAGAAGGCGGCCGCGCAGGCCGTCGAAAGCGGCATCAAGCTGGTGGACGAGCAGGTCAAGAAGCTGCGCACCAAGCGCGTTAAAGTCGGCAAGAAATTCGAGACGCATGTGGTGCCGGGTCCACAGGCGCAGGTTGCCATGGTGGTGCTTGATCCCCACACCGGAGCCGTGCTCGCTCTGGTGGGAGGCCGCGATTATGGCTTCAGCCAGTTGAATCACGTGCTCTCCAAGCGGCCGACGGGTTCCATTTTCAAACCGTTCGTTTATGCCGCGGCCATGAATACCGCTCTGGATGGCTCTCAGACGGTGATCACGCCGGCCTCGACCGTGACCGATGCGCCTACCAGTTTCGCCTACGGCGATCAAATCTATGAGCCGCGCAACTACAAGGAGGAATACCACGGCGATGTGACCCTGCGCTACGCTCTCGCCATGTCACTGAACAACGCCACCGTGAAACTGGCTGAGGAAGTGGGCTACGACAAGGTGGCGGAGCTGGCGAAATCGGCGGGAATCACTTCGGTGAAAGCCACACCTGCCATGGCGCTCGGTTCTTATGACGCCACACCGCTGGATATGGCCGGGGCTTACACATCGTTCGCCAACAATGGTGAGCGGCTCTCTCCGCTGCTGGTGAACTCGGTGCGCAATGCCAAGGGCGATGTAGTGGCGAACTTCAAAACGGACCAGCGCCAGGTGCTCGATCCGCGCATCGCCTACCTCATGACCAACATGATGGAAGGCGTGATCAACAACGGCCTCGGCTATACGGCGGTCCGGTTGCGTGGCTTCACCCTGCCGGCGGCCGGCAAGACTGGGAGTTCGCACGACGGCTGGTTCGCCGGATATACCTCCAACCTGCTCTGCATTGTTTGGGTCGGTTACGACGACTACAGCGATCTTCGAATCACCGGAGCGATGACCGCCGCGCCCATCTGGACCGAGTTCATGAAAAAAGCATCGGCGCTGCCGCAGTACGCCGACATGAAGGGCTTCGCGCAGCCTACGGGTGTGGTGGACGTACAACTGGACAAAGCTACGAACCGGCTGGCGACTCCTACCTGTCCCGACGATTACGTGGCCGCCTTTGTGGCCGGCACCGAGCCGCGCGAGACCTGCGACCAGCAAAATGGCGTCGCGGGATTCTTCTCCCGATTCTTTGGCGGCGGCCAAAAAGCCTTACCCCCGGTGCAGGGAGCCAATACCCCGGATACCCAGGATCCAAATAACCAGGACCCCAAGAAAAAGAAAGGCCTCTTCGGCAAAATCGCGGGTATCTTCAAAGACGACAAATCGTCCACCCCGCCGCCCAAGCCGCCCGACACCACCCAGCCCGTGCCGCACTAATCGCTCGTAGCGCCGGCGTCCCGCCGGCCCGATAGCGGGCCATAGCCCGCTGGCTCTTAGGCGCACCACACCCGCTGGCCGGTGGCCCACTCAAGCCGGGTCTTGGCTTGAGTGGGGATGTTCACTGTGCGACCGTCCGGCCGGTGGCCCATTCAAGCCGTCTTTTGGCTTGAGTGGGGCAGCTCCCCCCGGACACAGTTTCCCCGCCGCCCGCTCGCGTTTTCGCGCCGTCCATTCCGACTCGATCTCGACCCGTCCCTCACAGCCAGTTGCGTAGTGTCGAAAACTGCTCCACTCCCAATCTTCCGGACGTTCGCACAAACCCGCCTTCACCGGATTGCGATGAATATAGCGAAGCTTCTCCACAAACTGCGGGTAATCTCGAATGTTGAAATCGTAGTACCGCTTTTGCCAGAAATGCTCCGCATCGCCAATCAAGCGCCGCGATACTCCCTGCTTCAACGACTTCAACGCATCGGCCAGCGTTCTTTGTTTTGCCAGGCCAACCGGCGGCTCATTCAAGCCGACCGGTGGCCCATTCAAGCCGTCCTTTGGCTTGAGTGGGGTACTTCCACTGCTGTCAGTCTCCCCCTGCGGTTCGCTGAGCAAAAGATGCACATGCTCCGGCATGACCACATACCCGTAAACCTGAAGCCTAAAACTGCGCCGCACCCGCTCCAAGGCTGCCTCAAAGGTCCGTCGGCTTTCGCCGGTGGTAAGCAAACGGCAGCGATGATAGCAGCAGAAAGTGACGAAATGACTCTGCCCGCTGTGCTGAAATCGCGTGAGTCCCCATGGCATAAGGGACAATCTAGCTCCCTTGCCGGGCTAAGTCTGTGACATCTGAACGTCCCCACTCAAGCCAAAACCCGGCTTGAGTGGGCCACCAGCCCGCCGACGGATTCACCGGCCCCAAAGATCTAAGGTCTCCGAACGGTATCGTGGCAGCATCCTGCACAGTTCCCTGATTTTCGCGGCTTGCTCCGCACTCAGGGAAAGAAACTCAAAGCCGTAAAGCCTCCCGCGGCAGCGTCGCACCACCGCCCGAGCGACGCCCCCACCGATCGGCTCCAGTTGGACCGTGTCACCTACATTTAAGGAAGCGCCGACCACAATAGACGCTCCGCACTCGCTGATTTCCACGCTCATCCCCCCGCGCTCAGAGACATTGGCGGGGCGGACGGCGATCGGCGCGCTGTACCGGTATCGGGGAAATCTCCTGCGTTCGGCAACACCCGCCGGAACTTCCGGGGCAGGCAGACTGGGACTCGTGGTCATAATTCTCCTTTCTTAGGCTCCTTGTGATTTACGCGCCATGAACGCCCCAGCCGGAGGCGGTTGATTGATCAGCAGCCAGAACATCCCGATCTGTCGAATGGTGTCGGCGAATTGATCGAAATCCACCGGCTTCTGAATGTACGCACTCACCCCCAGGTTGTAGCCATCGATCAGATCTCTCTGTTCCTTGGAGGAAGTTAGAATCACGACGGGAATCGTCTTCGTGCGCTCGTCGGCTCTAATCGCTTTTAACACCCCGAGGCCATCGATCTTGGGCAGTTTCAGATCGAGCAACACCAGCCTTGGAGGATTAGAAAACGATCGATCCTTGTGTGGACCACGGCAAAACAGGAAGTCCAGAGCCTCCGCTCCATCTTCCGCGATGTGGATTTCGTTGGAAAGCTTGTTGCGCCGCAACGCAAGAATGGTCAATTCCACGTCTTCGGGGCTATCGTCCACTAGCAAAATCTCTACTTCGTTCGACATTTGTCACCTCATGGATTGATTGCTATCCGTGCCTTTGTTTTGCTTTCGGACGATCCGACCGTGAAGAAAAACGTCGCTCCCTCATCGAGCTTCGCCTCCGCCCAAATCCGCCCACCGTGTTTGCGAACAATTCGTTGCACTATTGCCAGTCCCACCCCCGTTCCTTCGAAGTCGCGGGCCTTGTGGAGCCGCTGGAAAACTCCGAAGAGTTTGCCTGCGTACTCCATATCGAAACCGGCCCCGTTGTCGCGAACAAAGATCACGCGCTGGCCGTTCTCTCTCCTATGCCCTACCTGGATCACCGCCCGTTCCTTTTTGCGCGTGTATTTAACGGCATTCGAAAGTAAATTCACAAATACCTGCTTCATCAAAGCCGGATCGCACTCGGCGCTGAACAGCTCGCCTACCTGCCAGTCCACCTGCCTCCCGGAATACTCAGGCGCGAGCTCCTCGATCACCCGCCGCAGCATCGGATCGAGCGGTGTTTCCTGTAGCGCAAGTTCCTGCCGTCCGACCTTTGACAAGCTCAGCAGGTCGTCTACCAGCCGCCCCATCTTTTGAGCGCCGTCCTCGATCTTCTCCAGGTGACGCCGTTCTTCGGAATCGAGGTGGGCCGAGTGGTCTCGCACCATGACGTTGGAATATCCGGCGATTTGCCGCAACGGCGCGCGCAGGTCATGAGCTACGGAATAAGAAAAGCTCTCCAGTTCATTGTTTGTCTCCGACAGATCGAGGGTGCGGCGTTCCAGCCGTTCATTGGTATGCTTCAGGTTCCGCTCCGCCAGATTGCGCCTGAGGGTTTCCCGGTGAATCACAAAGCCCGCCACCAGCAGAATCAAAATGGCTACAGCGTTGCCAAGAACAATGATGGTCCTCATCCTTCGCGAGCTGGCCGCCGCTCCTGCCAGTCGGACATTTAACAGTCGCTCCTCCGTCAACCTCATTTCGCTGATGCGTTCTCGAATTTCATCCATCAGCGCCTCGCCGTTATTTCCGGTTGCCGCTGCTTTGGCCGCTGCCTCCAGCCCGTCGCGCCTCCGAATCTCCAGCCGCTCTCTAAGTCCAGCCAGCCGTGCCTCGATGAGGAACTCCAGCTGCTGGGCCGCTTCCTGCTGCCTGGGATTATCGGAGGTCAGTTCTCGGAACGTTTCGACATCTTGGTGGATACTTTTGACGCCGCTTTCGAACGGGTTCAGGTACTTCTCGTCGCCAGTCAGTACATAACCACGCTGCCCGGTTTCAGCCTGGGTAACGTCGATTAAAATCTGCTGCAATTCCTCGATAACCATGTGGGTATGTGCGACCCACTCACGGTCCTGCTCTTCCCGCAGCGTGCTACGGAAGGAGAGTACGCCAATACTCATGAGAAGGAGGAGTGCGGACGCAGCTATACTCTTGGTTGTGAAGCTCATTTGTAAGACGCAGGAAGTACATCTATTAGTTCCATCGGGCAAACTGGACTCGTGCTTTAGGTTGGCGCTTGCAAAGTTTTGCAAAGTTTTGTCAACGCTCAAAGGTTCTAGGGGTATAATTTGCGGCAATTAAGGTTCCGTGCGGAAATGGCCGATGTACTAAGGGGGCGTGGGCTATGGAGCTGGAGGCGAGAGCAAAAGTTAAGCTTGCGCTGCTGAACGAGGAGATGGCCGCAATCCATCGTGCGAATTGTTTGTTCTGGGAGCAAGGGAGATCTCAGACTCCTACGGCAAAGGCTGGGTACGCCTTCAGAAACGAACGACTGGAGAAGATCAGATCGGAGCTTGCCCAACTCCGGTCGGAGTTAAAGCTGACCGAGGCTTTAGGCCAATCTTAAACGAGGCCACGTTTCGGTAGTGGGTCACCTGGTAGCGCAGTCGAGCCTTCGTTAATTCTTGGGCCGCAATTCAAGGAGATGTGAAATTGTGCCCACAGATGCAAAGGGTAGCCGGACCAGCTTTGCTCACGTCCCGCCTCCGGCGTCCGATGCGCCTACGTCGGATAGGCTCGTCTGATTAATTCAGATTTGCCGGAAGAACTCCTCCAACGAAACCGACCGTTCCGCGATCTCACTCAACTCAACGAGCCAAGCGTGGAAGTCCGCGGCGTCTCGTATCGGTCCGGTCGAGAGCTTGGCCGTGTATATCCGTTCCGCCAGTAGACGAACGAATAGGGCCTTATTCCCGCATCGTGTTACATTGTATATCTTATATTTATTATATGCCTCATAGTTCTTGCCGGCGAAGGGAGGCAAGACAGACGATGCTTGCATGGAGAAGAGAACGACCACTGTGACCGTCAAGATGACCGCTGAGGACTTTGCACTCTTTACTAAAGCCGCCGACCACATCTGGCCGAAAGCCATACTCACCCGCTCCAGCATCGTTCTCGGGTTAGCTCGGATCGGCGCTGAATCAGTATTGAAAAAAGATCCGCATCAGGGAAGGCATTGAACCACGTACCATAAAAGACCTAACCTTCGCCGCGGGGGGCTGGCCCATGCGCCACCACGACCGAGGTTGCCCCATCCCGCCCTGATTTCCGGCGGGTGGAACACGATGCTGCATGGGCCGGGGCAAAGCGGCCGACGCGCATCCGCTCGCATTCTTTACAAGAGGGCAGATCGGCGAAGCCTCTTGACAGTTATGGAAATCCACAACTGCCGTGTGACATCCGACCTTGCCCCGCCATCTCAATTGCGCGATGATGATCGAGGCCGTGACGGTCGGGCGAACCCATATCGTGGCGCCCCTAAGTCCTTTGTTTCATTGATTTTAACACCTAAGTTCTTTGGAAAACGTATTTTGCGGGGAATTTCGCGCTAGCGTGATGATTCAAAGACTGAGGGGGTAAGGGGGGAGGGGGTAGGGGGGTACGGGTACGGACCGGGAGCATCCCTGACAAAACAGACCGGGCGGATTCCTGACACTGGTCCTTGAGTATGAACACCCCGGCTTGCCTTGCCGTGCATGCTTAAATTTCTTCGCCGACCGGCGAAAACTGTGGCAGAATGGGCTCGTGGGAAGTGGTCGCTTTGGGGGTATGTATGTCCTACCGGAAGGCCTGCCTGGTTGTTCTTCTGATTTCTTCCACCGCCGCACTGGCACAAATTTCACATCCAGAACAAGTGCAAATCGCGCCGCCTCTGGTGCGCGCCATCGATCCTCCGGCACCCGAAGCAACTGCCGCCGCTCTCGAACTGCAAGCCGACCGGCTTCGCGAGGATAAGCTGTTTCTGGATGCGCTCGACTACTATCACGCCGCGCTGACCAAGAAAGCCGGCGACGCCCGCTTGCTGAATAAGATCGGCGTTACGGAACTCATGATGCAGCGCTATAAAGAAGCGCGAAAGTCATTCGAGCACGCCATCCGCTCTGATCGCCAATTCGCCGACGCCTACAACAATCTCGGTGTAATTTTTTACGTGAGCAGGAAATACGGAGCAGCGGTCAAGCAGTATGAAAAAGCGATTCAGGTGGATAACAGTTCTGCCTCGTTCTTCAATAACCTGGGCGCAGCTTATTTCTCGAAACGAGCCTTTGAGTCCGCAGTGCAGGCTTACCAGCATGCACTGGAACTCGATCCCGACGTATTCGAGCGCAGTTCGCGCGGCGGAGTGCAAGCCCAATTGCCCAGTCCGGAGGATCGAGCGCGATATGACTACACGGTCGCGAAACTATTCGCCAAGATGGGATTGTCCGACCAATCGCTGCAATACTTGAAGAAGGCACGCGAAGATGGCTACAAAGATCTGAAGAACGTATACAAAGACGTGGAATTCACCCAGCTGCGAAAAAATCCGCGCTTCACCGAACTCATGGCCTCCAACACCCCCGTGATTTCGAACTGAATTCAGCTCACTGCCAAGCGGTATATAGCTGAGATCGTTGCACATCGGAGGCGCTTCGCAAGAATTACAAAGTTTTACAAAATTAGACGGAACTTACTCAAGTTTTAGGGTTTAATCTGACAAATACTCCTGAAAACAACAGGGTGAGTAAGGAGCAACGGTACCCATCGGATGCTGACCCGAGCACGCCCCAAGCAAGCATCCGGTGGGTTTTTTCATTGAGCCTCTAGCCGTTAGCTCTTAGCCTGTAGCTCTAAGATCACGATGCCCGCGCAAGCTAACTGCTAACTGCTAACTGCTTCTCTTCACTCTCCGATGTAATCCTGCAGCACGCGCTTCCACTTGTTCTGAGCTTTAAGAATGAAGTCGACCGCGTCGCGCAACCCGCCTTCACCGCCGGCATGCGGTGTGATGTAGTGAGCTTCTTTTCTTACTTCAGCCCTTGCATTTTTTACCGCAATCGCCAGTCCGCTGGCGCGCATGGCCGGAAGATCGACCACATCGTCCCCGACGAACGCAGCTTCTTCCGGTTTCAGCCCTGCCTTTTTCACGATGTCGTTGAAGCAGGATCTCTTGTCCTGCACGCCTTGATAGACATAATCGAGCTTCAGATCGCGGGCGCGGAGCGCGACCGTTTCTGACACGCGCTTGGTGATGAGCCCTGTCTTAATGCCGCCGATCCGAGCGAGAGAAATGGACGCGCCGTCGTGGGCGTGGAAGCCCTTGGACTCAATCTGGCTCGGGCTGGTAAGCCTATGGCCAGATTGAGTCGCGGTTTCCAGTGGTCCGGCGGGAAGGAAAAAGAGCTTGCCGTCGGTGAGGACGCCGTCTACATCGAAAAGAAGAAGTTTGATCTTCCGGGCACGGGCTTGCGGGGAGAGTTTTGGCATCGAGTGGATTCTAGCATTGTAGATAGAATAAATGCTATCAGATCTGATAGATGATTGTGATATCATTATGACAAGCAAAGATCGAGGCACATAGATGTCTTTAGCCGCCCGCAAGCAGTATCAGAACACAACTGTACGACTGCCGCGGCCTGTGTACGAGCGGGCCAAGACCGTCATGGTCAAGTCCCAGGCCTCGAGTTTCAATGATTTTGTAGTCCAGGCGATTGAAGAGAAGGTGCGCAGGCTGACGGAAGCCGAAATCGACGAAGCCTTTGCGCAAATGGCGCACGATGCAGACTACCAGCGCAGCTCGGTTACGCTGGCCCGTGAGTTCGCTTCTAGTGACTGGGAAGCCTTCGAGTCCCCAACCCCGCATGAGCAGCCAAAAAACCGCGCTTCCAAAACCCGTTCGCGGTGACGTTTTCAGCGCCCGCCTGGATCCTACCGAGGACAGCGAGCAGGCTGGGACCCGCCCAGTCGCCGTAATCAGTCGCGACTCCATTAACGCAAATAGCTCCGTTGTGGTTGTCGTGCCAATTACCGATGCGGCTAACGTGAAGCGCCTCTACCCAAGCCATGCTCAGCTTCCCAAGGGTTCGGGCGGACTGAAAATGGACAGTGTTGCTAAAGCCGAGCAGATTCGGGCGATTCAGGTCTCCCGCTTTGTGGGATACCTTGGACGTCTGGATCGCCACTTACTGGCACGGATTGAAGAATCGATCAAAATCACACTTGCGCTGAAATAGCTTCCGCGTTATCGCGGGATTTGGCGAAAAATCTTCGACTGTTCGACTGTCTGCGTGACAATAAGCGAACATTTTACGAAACTGCATCCTTCCCGCTACAATATCCGAATGCCGTCCCTTCCTTCCGCCCTTTCCTGGGCCCATCCTCTCGTCGCGGAGTGGTTTGTCCAGCGATTTGCCACGCCCACCGAGCCACAGGAGCAGGGCTGGCCGCACATTCTCGCCGGCCGCACGACATTGATTTCGGCACCCACTGGATCGGGCAAAACCCTGGCCGCGTTTCTTGCCTGCATCGATCGACTGGTGCGCAAGGCGCTGGCTGGAGACCTCGCCGACCGCACGGAAGTTCTCTATGTCTCGCCGTTAAAGGCGCTGGGCAACGACATCCAGAAAAATCTCGAGATCCCTCTGGGCGAGATTCTCGCCATGGCGGGCGAACGTGGCCTGCTCATGCCGGAGATTCGCACCGCGGTCCGCACCGGCGATACGTTGATGCACGAGCGCCGCGCCATGCTGAAACGTCCGCCTCACATTCTGGTGACTACGCCGGAGTCGCTCTACATTTTGCTTACGGCGGATAAGAGCCGGGCGATTCTGCGCGACGTCGAGACCGTGATCGTCGACGAAATCCACGCGGTGGCCGACGACAAGCGTGGAGCGCACTTGACGCTGTCGCTGGAACGCCTGGAAGCGCTGACCTATAAGCGCCCGGTGCGCATCGGCCTTTCTGCTACCCAGAAGCCGATTGAGGAAGTCGCGCACTTTCTCACCGGCAATCGTGGCTCTGATGACGTGCGGCCGGATCCCGTCATCGTCAACATCGGGCACAAGCGGAAACTCGATATGGCGGTTGAAGTTCCTTCGATGCCGTTGGGGCCGGTGGCTTCGAACGAGATGTGGGACGAGGTTTACAACCGGCTGGTGGTGCTGGTGGAGCAGCACCGTTCGACGCTGGTATTTGTGAACACGCGGCGTATGGCCGAGCGCGTGGCGCATCATCTGGGTGAGCGCATCGGTGAAGACAACGTAGCCGCGCACCATGGCAGCCTGTCGCGCAAGCTGCGCCTCGCGGCGGAAAAGAAACTGAAAGAAGGCAAAGTGCGCGTGCTGGTGGCGACCGCGTCACTCGAGTTGGGAATTGATGTTGGCACGGTGGATCTGGTAGTGCAGATCAATTCGCCGCGGGCGATTGCGGTCACGCTGCAGCGCGTGGGGCGGTCCGGACATTGGCGTGGTGCAGTCCCCAAAGGACGCTTGTTTGCTACAACGCGCGACGATCTGCTCGAGTGTGCGGCCCTGGTTCGCGCCATCCGGCAGGGAGATCTCGACCGGTTGATGATTCCGGAATCTCCGCTGGATGTGCTGGCGCAGCAGATTGTGGCGGCATGTTCCGCCGAAGAGTGGGATGAAGATGCGATGTTCGCGCTGGTGCGGCGCGCGTATCCCTATCGCAATTTAACCCGTGCCACCTTCGATTCGATTCTCGAAATGTTGGCCGAGGGCATTGCGGCGCGGCGCGGCCGATATGGCGCCTACATTCACCGGGATCGCGTGAATGGCAAGCTGCGCGCCCGGCGCGGAGCGCGGCTGGCGGCCATCACTAGCGGCGGAGCCATCCCCGACAATTCACTTTACGCCGTGGTCGCGGAACCGGATGGCCTTGTGGTGGGCACGGTAGACGAAGATTTTGCCGTGGAAAGCAATCGTGGCGACATCATGCTGTTGGGTAATACGTCATGGATGATTCGCCGCATCGAAACCAACGCTGGCCGCGTGCTGGTGCAGGATGCGCACGGCGCGCCGCCGAGCGTGCCCTTCTGGCGTGGCGAAGCGCCGGCGCGTACCCAGGAACTTTCGGAGCATATTGGAACGCTGCGGGAAAAAATCAGCGAAATGCTGCCGCATACTTCGCCGGTAGGATTCTCGGTGACCCAGCCGGAGGTGGCTTCGGCGGTGAGTTGGCTCAAGAATGAGTGCGGTCTCGATGATTCGGGCGCGGAGCAGGTGATCGAATATGTTCTGCAAGGGCGGGCAGTTTTAGGCGCGGTTCCTACGCAAACCACGGTGATAGCGGAGCGTTTTTTCGACGAAGGCGGGGGCATGCAGTTGGTGATCCATGCGCCCTTCGGGGGACGCATCAACAAGGCCTGGGGACTGGCTCTGCGCAAGCGTTTCTGCGTTGGATTCAACTTTGAGTTGCAGGCAGCAGCTACCGATAACGGTTTGAACATCGCTCTGGCTGAGCAGCACAGCTTCCCGCTGGGAGATGTCTTCAATTTCCTGCAGGCGGCGACCGTGCAGCCGATTCTGGAGCAAGCCGCACTCGATTCTCCGATCTTTGCCACGCGCTGGCGCTGGGATGCGAACCGGGCGCTGGCGCTGTTGCGTTTTCAGAACGGAAAGAAAGTTCCGCCGCAGATTCAGCGCATGCGCTCCGATGATCTGCTGGCTTCGGTTTTTCCCGATGCAGCCGCATGCTTCGAAAACATCCAGGGCGACCGCCAGATTCCCGATCATCCGCTGGTGGGCGAAGTGATGAAGGATGTGCTCACCGAGGCGATGGACATTGAAGGGCTGAAAGCTCTGCTCACCGGGCTGGCCGATGGGCGTATTCGTTGCATAGCGGTCGACACGCCGGTCCCATCCCAGTTCTCGCACGAGATTCTGAATGCGAATCCGTACGCCTATCTCGACGACGCGCCGCTGGAAGAGCGCCGGGCTCGAGCGGTGCAGATGCGGCGCATGCTGCCGGAATCCGTGCTCGAAGAAGTTGGAGGGTTGGATCAAGCAGCAATTGCGCAGGTACGGGAAGAGGCGTGGCCGGATGTGCGCGATGCCGATGAACTCCACGATGTGCTGCACACGCTGGTGGGGCTGCCCGAAACGGGTGCCCATTTCCGGGTCGATCAGTGGAAATTCTATTTTGAGCGATTGATGGCGGAGGGTCGCGCCGCGAGGGCCGGTTTCAGTGAGCGGATTTACTGGGTGGCGGCGGAGCGCGCCAGGACTTTCTCGATCTTGTTTCCCGGCGCACAATTTGCGCCGCAGTTGGCTGATGTTGAAACGGCTGTTCCGAATCGCGACGAGGGTCTGCTCACGCTGGTTACAGGATGGATGTCGCACCTGGGGCCGGTGACGGCGACGCAGCTTGAGGAGATTTTGGGGATTCCCGGTTTTGAGATTTTAGGCGCGCTGCTTCGCATGGAAGCGAGCGGGACCGTGCTGCGAGGAAACTTCAGTGGCACTGCCTCGCGGGCGGGGGCGCCCGCGCCACACCAGACGAACGCTGAACTTGAGACCGAATGGTGTGAGCGGCGGTTGCTGGCGCGCATTCATCGGCTCACCGTGGCGACGTTGCGCAAGCAGATCGAGCCGGTGACGGCGGCGCAATTTATGCAGTGGCTGTTGCAGTGGCAGCATGTGGCTCCGGGCACACAGGTTTCTGGCGAGCGTGGTGCGATGGAAGTGCTACGGCAGTTGCAGGGGTTTGAGATCCCGGCGAATGCGTGGGAGCGGCAGGTGCTGGCGCGGCGCATTGTGGATTACGATCCGAAATGGCTTGACCAGCTTTGCCTCACTGGAGCCGTGGGATGGGGAAGACTGTCGCCGCATCCGGCGACGCTGGATTACTCCGCAAACCGTGGGGGTGAAACCGAAGCGGGTGCTGCTGGCGTTGCTCCGAGGCAGCGGCGAGTGATTCCGACCAGCGTTGCGCCGATCACTTTCTTTGTCCGGGAGGATGCGGATTGGATGACGCCGCGGCATCCTGGGGCGGAGCCGGGCGTCAGCAGCGGGTTGAGCCATGGGGCGCAAGGAGTGCTGGATTTTTTGCGGCAGCGCGGCGCGTCGTTTTTTGCCGATGTCGTGCGTGGCACGGGAAAGCTGAAGGCGGAAATCGAGACTGCGCTTTGGGAGTTGGTGGCCGCGGGCCTGGTGACGGCCGATGGGTTCGACAATTTGCGGTCGCTGATCGATCCCAAGCGGCGGGCGGGGCAGGGGAGCGGACGGACGACGCGTCCGCGGCACAATGCGGGGCGGTGGGCTTTGCTGCACGCCGATGAAGTGGTCGAGCGGCCACGTGCGGTGGAAGCGGCTTGCTGGATGCTGCTGCGGCGCTACGGCATTGTGATCCGCGATGTGCTGGTGCGGGAGGCGAACTTGCCGCCGTGGCGCGAACTGCTGATGGCCTTCCGCCGGCTGGAGGATCGTGGCGAGATTCGCGGCGGGCGTTTCGTGGATGGATTTCTGGGCGAGCAGTTTGCCCTGCCAGTGGCGGTGGAATCGGTGCGGGCGCTGCGCAAGCTCGACTCGGCACAGGGAACGATTACGCTATCGGCGGCGGATCCGCTGAACCTGGTGGGAATTCTGGTTCCGGGGGATCGCGTGCCGGCCATTTCGGGCAACAGCGTTACTTTCCGTGATGGCGTGGCTGTGGCTTTAGTCGCGAGTACCGAGTATCGGGCGGAAACCGCTTGAATGTTCCGAAAATAAAGTTTGGGGCTAGGCTGCGGCGGGTGTTGGATGGCTCGCTCTTGGGCTGAAAGTGCACTCAAAGTGGGGCGGTGCCCCCCTCCCCCCCGTTTTCGATAGTCTTTGGAATCATGACGGTAGCGGGAAATTCCCCGCAAGGTCCGGCTGTCAAAGAACTTAGGTGCTAAA
>PKVZ01000154.1:10352-10908 GCA_003131635.1 Acidobacteriaceae bacterium | reverse complement strand
GGCAGCGGCTCCGACCACACCGTCTTTCTCAATTTCGTCGGTATGCCCGTTCTCGGTCTGCAGTTCGACGGTCCCTACGGCGTCTACCACTCGGCCTACGACGACTTTTTCTGGATGAACCACTTCGGCGATCCCGGCTACCGCTATCACACTCTGATGAGCCAGTTGTGGGGCGTCCTCGCCCTCCGCCTCGCCAACGCCGACCTGCTCCCCTTCGACTTCGCCAGCTACGCCAATAACATCCGCCAGTTCGTGAATGAACTGTCGAAAGCGAATGGGAACATGTGGGGACAGCCGCCCTCGGCTGTCCAGCCGGGCGAAGCCCGGCAGCCGTCGCCACTGAATCTAAAGCCGGTCCTGGACGCAATCGACGATTTCGAATCCGCCGGCCAGCGCCTCAACGCCTCCGCCCACGCGGCACTAGCCTCAGGCCCCATCGACCCCAAACTCGCCGCCACCATCAACCACGGCGCCATGCAAGTCGAACGCAACTGGCTCAACCCCAACGGCATCCCCGGACGCCCCTGGTTCAAACACATCCTCTACGGCGCACGCT
>PKVZ01000154.1:0-10316 GCA_003131635.1 Acidobacteriaceae bacterium | reverse complement strand
TGGCGCAGCGCGTTAGCGCCGCGATCAACCCGCTCACCTTCGGGCCCTTGTCGCCGCGAACCACTTCGCAGTCGACGAAGACTAGTAAATGCTGGATTTTCCTCAGGCATCCTGTGATAAGGTGCAGCGATAGCCTTCTCTAGGACGGAACACGCCCGACAGACGCGCACGTGAAATGGAGCCTGTTAATATGAATACCGCGCTGACCGCACAGGACCAAGATGAGACGTGCCTCATGGAAGGGACTAAGATAGCAGGCGGCAACAAGTGCGCGGTGGACGTCTACTTCTCGGCCGATGTTGAAACTGACGGCCCCATTCCTGGCCCCTTCTCCATTCTTTCGTTTTCCCTCGTGTATGCGGGAGCTTTTGACGGGGAACATTTCGTGCCACCCCACAACTACGAACAGAGTTTCTATCGGGAACTCAAACCCATCTCAGAGAACTTCCAATCCGAGGCGCTGAGCGTCAACGGACTCGACCGATCAAGACTACTCAAGGAGGGCGAGACTCCGGAATCCGCGATGACCGAGGCTTGTGCCTGGATCAAAGGAATCGCTAACAACGCGAAGCCAGTCTTAGTGGCATATCCCCTGAGTTTCGATTGGGCCTGGCTCTACTGGTATTTCGTTCGTTTTTCTGTAGAAGGCTCGCCGTTCAATCACTCTCTTTGCTTTGATATTAAAACAGCCTTTGCGGTTAAAGCTGGTATTCCAATCGCACAGGCTGGGAAGTCCCATCTTCTTCCATCACTCCGTTCACAGAAGAAACATACGCATCACGCTCTCGAAGATGCGAAGGAACAGGCGGAGATTTTTGCGAACGTCTTTAGATGGGAGGGAATTCGTGGGAGAACTCCTTAAACGACGAACCGCAACCGCACTGCAAATTGACACTCTACGGAGCGAACTCAAGCAGGCAGACGCGCTCTGTCGAGACAGCGCTTGTGTTTACGCCACCGGCTCTTTCGGCAGAGGGGAGGCGAGTCGTTATAGTGATCTGGACCTTTTCATCGTCGGCAAAGGATCACGCAAAGAACCGGCCCTGTCTCGCTTGGACGAAATCTTGGTGAAGGCCGATCTTATAGAAACCACCAAGGCGCTCGGCCTTCCTGAGTTTTCAGGTGACGGCCAGTATCTCGTTGGCCATACCCTTGCGGAGATGGTTGGGACTCTTGGAAAACCAGAAGATGACGTGGAAAACACTTTTACGGCGCGTCTTCTGCTTCTACTAGAAAGCTCCCCACTGATTGGAGAATCGGTCTACCAACAAATCACGAACGACGTGATCGTTGCCTACTGGAAAGATTATGAGGGCCACAAGAGCGACTTCATGCCCGCATTCCTGGCGAATGACATCCTTCGGATGTGGAGAACGTTTTGTGTGAACTACGAAGCGAGGACTCAAAGTGCCCCAGAGAAAGAGATGGCCAAGCGCAGGCTTAAGAACTACAAGCTCAAGCATAGTCGTTTGTTAACCTGCTATTCGGCGCTCTTGTATTTGCTCGCGGTCTTCTCGAAAAACAAAACGGTAAGCCCGACCGATACCAAACACATGATTTCCCTCACGCCAACCGCGCGTCTGGAGTGGATGCTTTCACAGTCGGAGTTGGGAGACGCACATTCATCCCTCAGAAAGCTCATCGAAGGGTACGAAGCATTTCTGTCCAATACTGACGCGCCAGAGGAGGAACTCATCGTGCGCTTCATGGACAAGCGGCAACGAACAGAGTACCTCGACTCGGCGTATCGGTTTGGAGATCTAGTCTTTGAGGTTTTGGCCGTCGTTGGAAAGAAGAATCTCTTCCACCGGCTGTTGGTGGTTTAGACGATTCACCGAAACTTCCTAGCCAAACGGTGCCAGAAACCTCGACTTACTGTGACATCCAACCTTGCCATCCACAGCCCCCTCAGCCGACCATAGAAGCGGAGGCTATCTCGCCATGTGATGCCAGTGGTGCATCACCGCACAACTGAGATGGCCGAGGACAAACGAGACCACGACAATCAGAACCGTCTTGAGCGTTGGATTCATCACGCAAGGTTAATCGAGAGGAGATCGGTGTCAAGCGAAAATCGTCGCCTAAGTCCTTCGAGAGCAAGATTTTGCCCGCAAGCAATTGATTCCAGGGGATCAAATCGCGTTTTCTCGCCAACGTGATGATTCCAATACCCCGAGGGGGGAGGGGGGAGGGGTAGGGTATGCCCCGCCCATCAGGCTGTGCAGGTAAATGAAGAAAGTAACGGAACGTGCTACTCGATTTCCGGCCGCCACAGCGGCTCTCCCCCGAGCGAGTGATAGAAGCCCCATCCTGCGAGAGCCACTACGCTGAGCAGCGCCAGAACCGAGGTTGGCATGTACCAGGCGGAGAGATCGGCGGAGAAAGGCACGTTGGCCATGAGGTTGATGGTGAACACTGCGCACGCCAGAGGCACAAACCCGAAGCGCAGGACGATCAGCACGGCAATGGCATAGACCAGAATCTGCGCCGGGATCTCGACTGTCATGTAGCTACTACTCAGCCCGCGCGGCAGCGCGAAGAACGCGACCAGCGCAATTCCCGCAATCCATTCCTTGCGCAGCAGAACCTTCAGCCCAAACAGTATAAAGAAGAAAGCCAGCGTGGTCTGGATCGACTGCGGAAATTGATACAACCACGCGCCCAGCGCCACGCGTCCTCCCATCAGCGCGTCGGTCGAGAACAGAGCGGGCGCAGCCCCCATGCGCATCATGGGGATGGAGCGAATCTGGAAGATCAGAATCCAGACCACTCCCAGGGCCACACCGAAGAGAATATCCCGGCCCACCAGCGGATCGCGCCCTTGGCCCGACAGCAGCCGGCTCCAGGAGATGATGGTCTTCGGCCAATGACGCCTCACCCACGGTTCCACCGCCAGATACAGCATCCAGGTCAGACCCGAAGTGAACAGCGCAGTGCTGACCGCAATGATAAACAGTCCGAGGGTATCCACGATGGCTGCGAAGTGACAGCGGCATAACCACAAGCCCATCTCGAGCAGAAACATTACTCCGGCCAGGCGAAATGCCCCTGTCCGGTCGCCTCGTCCCTGGCGGTAGTTTCTGCGCGCAAGAAAAGCAGATCCCAGCAATGCACACAGCACGACCAGTTGAACAATACTGTTTGCCCGCTCTCCGATGGATTTCTTCTTCGCGCTCTTCATCCGCTCGGGTTTAGTCCAGTCGCCGATGAGAGAGAAGAAGACGGGCTTGCCCTGGAACGCCGCCGCTTCGACGCGCAGCGGACGCGTCGTCCCCGGCCAGGTTCCAGTCCATGCCATGCGAGTGTCGGCCGCGGCCAGCGAAGTCCAACTGACCTGCGCGGGCTGTAATTTCGAGGGATCCAGACCGGCGGCGGTAAAGAGAATATTCCAATCAAATGGCGCAGCCGTTGCGTCGGCACTTTCTTTCTTATCTTCAGATTCTTTTTCTTGCGGAGGCTGTTTTTGCGGCGGGATCGCCTGGAAGTACGTCAATCGCCCCTGCGGATCAAGCTCCAGGTTAATCATGCCGGAGAGCACGGACGGCGGATCGCTTCTGGTGACGATCCCCGGGGTCAACAAATTGTCGCTGAACTTGCTCGCCACCAGAGCATCGGGGCTTTGGCGGTACCAGTATTGCAGCAGGGAGGGCCGGGCGGCGAGCACTGCGTCCCAGTGTGGGGGCTTGTCATTTTTCTCCACGTATTCCTGGAAATCGCCATCGTAGTCCAGTCCAAAGGTGCTGTCCGTGGGACGGCGCTCGTAGCCCAGGCTCGCGATTATCTCGCGGGACTTCTGGGTAAGAACTTCGGGAGTTTGCTCCAGCCCCATCTTCTCCAGGGCGCTGTAGTGAATCGACAGGAAGGTGACCAGCGCCAAGCCTAAGAGCACGGCTGCCAGACAGACCACGGCAGCGCGTGGACGCAAGCCAGCGGTTTCGCCCGACGCAGCCACCAGTTGCGGCGAAGGGGTTTCGCCGGCAGCCAGCGCCGCGGCCAATGGATCGCCGCCCGGCAGGGCCGCCGCCACGCTGAGGACGGTTGCGGGCCGCGCCGAAGGCTCGGTCTCAAGGCAACGAAGAATGACGCGCTCGATAATCGGATTAAGATCTTTAACTACCGACGATGGCCGGCTCAGAAGTTTTTCGCCGCCTGTCGGTAGTTTCTCGGCGGGCTTCTGGGAGAAGGCGCGCTTGCCGGTGAAAACCTCGTACAACACCAAGCCGAGCGAATAAATGTCGCTGCGCGTGCTGACTTCTTTTCCCGCCAGCTGTTCGGGCGCCATGTAGGCTGGAGTTCCGCTGCGCACCTCGGCCCCCTGAATCTGATCGGCGAGTCCCGCCAAGCCAAAGTCGGTGATGACTACTTGCCCGCGTCCATCGAGCATGATGTTGGCGGGCTTCAGGTCGCGATGGAGCACGCCTTTGGCATGTGCCGCAGCCAGTCCGGCGCAGAGCTGGCGTGCGATGTCGAGGGCCTTGTCTTCGGGCAGGCGTCCGATGCGGCGCAGCAGAGAAGCTAAATCTTCTCCATCCACATACTCCATGGTGAAAAATGTGTGGCCTTCGAAGTCGCCCACGTCGTAGACGCGGCAAACGTTGGGATGAGAAACGCGCCGCGCAATCCGCACTTCGTTTTTGAAACGCTCCCGCAGAGCTTGATCGCGCGCGGCTTCGTCGGGGAGAAACTTAAGAGCTACAGGCTGGCCGAGCGTGAGGTCGTCGGCGCGATAGACCTCTCCCATGCCACCTTTTCCAAGCAGGGCAATGATGCGGTAGCGGCCAGCCAGCAGGCGGCCGGGAAGGAAGCGGCCTTCGCTGAGATATTCGGCGGAACTGGAGGGCCGAGAAGAGGTTGCAGACGCGGCCCCAGGCGGAAGGGGCGAAATTGCCGTAGCGAAGTCGAGCGTGGCAACGTCATCCGTATTGGCGGCGCTGGCTCCGCACGCGGAGCAAAAGCGGACGCTCACCGGTAGGTCGGTGCCACAGGAAGAACAGGCGGGCATGTATTTTCCCCGGATACAGTCTACCGCGTCAGAACGGGTCAACGGTGGAAAGAGGGTAACTCACTTTGATCACGCAATGATTACGCAAGATTATTTATGCGATACCAAAAAGGTGATCCGCGCTCATGTGGCCGGTCCTATAGCCGATTCAACATCAGTGCGCCTCCAGGGTGCGCGATGAGGATTCACTTATGCGAATTCGTACCACAGCGGTATTGCTTACTACGTTTTTTCTGTTAAGCTGCAGCTCGAATCCGCACACGACGATGGCTGTGCCCCCAGCTTCGCGTGTCTACCATGGGACGGCATCGGTGGGTGACTTTATGACCGTCACCATCGATCCCAGCACGCAGACTATCTCCTACACCGACGTTTCCAACAGCACCAGCGGGACCGTTCCTTACACGGTGAACGCCAACGGCGGCTATACCCTGAACGATCCGACAGGAAACCTGACTGCCGGCTACGAAGTTCCGAACTACGCCATGATTATCCAGGCCGGCAAGACTGGACCTGGCTCGAACACTCCGGCACTAATCACGGCGGTGGAGAGCGGTCCGATCTCTCTGTCCACGTTTGAGGGGCACTCCTACAACTACATGCAGTTCCGAACATCTTCCGGAGGCGTTTCGATCGGATCGGTCACCATCGACGCGCAGGGCTCGGGAACGACTTCTTCCTATTGGCCCTACGGAGCGCTCAATCAAAATAACAACAGCCCTTTCAACTCGAATAATCTGGATATGGCGCAGGCGCAGCTCGATCCCTCGGGCACATTTCTCACCATTCCGGATCCGGGCAATAGCGGTGTCTTCGACTACGTGTTCGGCACGGCGAACGGGATATTCGCGGTGGATACGGCCAATGGAGCAATCCTTGGTTTGAAGAAGGCGGCGAGCGCGAACTTCGATGCCTCCTCCGCAGGAACCTACAACGCCATCTACTACCAGAAGACGAACGCGACGGACACGCAAAACGGGGAGACCGGAACTGCAAGCCTGGGCAGCGCGACGCTGGTCGTCACCTCAGGAGGTCAAGTCACGGTGAGTAACGCCCAAGGTGGCACGATGGCTCAAGGCACGGTCACTCCGGTGGCCGATGTTACTTCTCTGTACGGGAGTCCCGGTGAGTTGGACGATCCGTGCAACGGCGTCTTCACCTTTCAAGTGACCAGTAACGGTTTGCAGCAGGATGTGTTTGTCGCCTTCATGGGCGAGGCGATGTTGTTTTCCTCCTTCAGCGCCAATTTGCCCTGGGGTTCGGGAGGCACTTACAACTATTTCTATGGAGTGGGCTTGATGTAGCGCGCTCAAGCTGAATGCTCAGCCGAAATCTTACGCCGGTTCTGTATTACCATCGAGACGATGAGCCCGCGCCTTCGTGGTTGGTTGGGTGATCCGCTCGTGTGGTTGTGTCTGGCTGCGGGTCTGCTTGCNNNNTCTATAGCTGGTATGGCATTGGACAGTCGCTATTGATGTTGCCCGCCGATCTTGCCGGCACCTGGATTGCACACCGGAAGGTTTTTGCCGGCTACGGCGATGATCCCGCGGTGCGGAGCATTGTGGTCAGTTACAGCACCAGCATTCTGCTGAATGTGCTGACAGTGCTGGTGGGTTTTCGTCTGCTCCGCCAGTTGCGCTTCACGGTTAAAGAATCGATCCTTGGCTTGCTGGCGCTGCTGTTTTGCACAACGCATCTGCATTACACGCAGAACATGATGGAGAACAACTACATCATGCTTCTGACCCTGACGGGATTTTCCTTTCAGTATGAGTGGCTGCGGACGGGAAGCAAGCGGGCACTGTTGGCGGGCTCCGGCGCGCTTGGGCTGAATGTGCTGACGAGGCTGCCCACCTGCCTCGACATAATGGCGGCAGCGTTTTTTCTTTTACTCGTGCTTTGGTTTGAAGGGGTGCGCGGGCGGAAATTACTGGAAAGATCCTGGGCCTATTGCAAAATCGCGGCTCCAGTGTACGGTTTTTTCTTGCTGCTCGAGCGACTTTATCAGTTCTATCGATTCGAATCGTTTACGCATACGTATCTGCCGCTGTTCGCCCAACAGCTGCGGTCGCAGGATCCGACGCTGCCGGCGAATTTTCCCTGGAGCACTCCATTTTTCGAAGGCGTTTTGGGACCGTTGTTTAAGCCGGAGAAGTCGATCTTTCTTTTCGATCCGCTGCTCGTGCTGGCGATCTGGCTGCTTGTGGTCCTGTGGAAACGCTTGCCGGCAGAGGTCCGCGCGTATGGAGTGGCCTCACTTCTGCTGCTGCTTGGCTACATCAGCTTTTATGCGAGGTATACCTACTGGGCGGGAGACTTTGCCTGGGGCGATCGTTACGTTTCGACGTCAGTGGAACTGGCGGCGTTACTAGCCGTACCGTTGTTGCTGCGATATCGCGGAAATATGAGCGCATGGATCTGGCGCGGTGGAATCGTGATCATCGCCGCCAGCTTGATCATTCAGATTGCCTCGCTTGCCTTCTGGTTGCCGCTGGAAATCTACCAGATGGAGACGCTGGGTCATCCCACATTCGTGATCGCGTTGCGCTTCAAGAATATCGCTGCCTTCGCGCTGGGCAAGATGGATGCCTGGGGATTGAATAATGAATCGATGACGCAGGACACATGGGATTACGTTCATATTACGACGTGGAATTTTCTGCCGTTCCTCCTGCGGAGAGTGGGCGCGGCGCCGAAGTGGGTAGTTGAGGTTGCGTTCGCGGTTTGGGGAACGGGTGTTGCGGCGCTGGCCCTGGTGCTATGGCGCTTGCGGGCATTGTTGCGGCGGCAGCAATCGAATTCGCCATCTGTGTAGCTGAACGTTTCTACAGAGAAAGTGAATGCGCCAGTTGTGCATACCGACGTCAAGGACAGCTACCACAGCGGTATTTCGGCGGGTGCACGCCGCACGGTGCCCCGCACAAGTCGCAAAAACCTGCACACTGGAGATTCTCTCCAATCGTTAAAGATTTTACAAATTTGGTGTGCCGAGTGCGGTGAAACCGTAGTACTATGCCGAGGCCAGAGAGAAATCCAAATCGGGATTTCCCAGCTTGCTCCCCTGAAAATTGAAAAACGGAAATTCCGTTTTACCCTAAGGAGAAATCGTGATACGAAGACTGAATGTATTTTTGCTTACGATCGTCGCGATAGTGTCGGGCGCGACTGTCGTTTCCCAGGCCCAGCAATCCCTACTGACCAGCCATGTGCGTGAAGTGGTTCGCAATGGGCAGGCACCTTTGGTTGGACACCTTCCCGCAACGCAGTCCATGCGCATCGTTCTTGTTTTGCCGCATCAAAACCAGCCAGCGTTGGATGACTTCCTGAAGGAAGTTTACGATCCCTCCAGCCCCTCTTTTCGCAAGTTTCTCACCGTGGACGAGTTCGCCGCGCGGTTTGCTCCCAGCCAGGAAGATTATGATTCTCTGATTCAATTCGCGAAGTCGAACGGTTTGACGGTAGTGAAGACCTCGCGCAATCGCACGAACCTTGACGTCACGGGAACGGTGGCAGACATTGAGAAAGCTCTGCACGTGACCATGGGCGTCTACCAGCATCCTACGGAGGCCCGCACCTTCTTCGCTCCAGATCGTGAACCCACTACGGAGACCAGCATGCAGTTGTGGGCGATCGGAGGCCTGGATACGTATTCGAGACCAAAGCCCGCCTTCACAAAGTTGCAAGAGAGTGTGAAGTCCAATGCCACGACCGGCTCCGGTCCCAGCAACTCGTTCCTCGGCAGCGACATGCGCGCGGCCTACTACGTCGATGGGAACAGCGCCGCGACTCTCACCGGCACCGGCCAGTCGCTCGGCTTGTTTGAGTTCATCGGAACCGATCTGACTGACCTGACGACTTACTATACGAACGTACACCAAACCAACAGCGTACCGATTACGCTTCAGTCCGTCGACACGCAGAAAACGCTTTGCAAGGAACCCTCCTGCGATGACACCGAACAAACGATCGACATGACGCAGGCGCTCGGCATGGCGCCGGGAATGTCGGGTCTGACGATGTGGATCGGAACTGGCGGCTTGTCGGGGCAAACACTCGACGACGCCGGCATCCTCAATGGCATGGCCACGGCCAGCCCGCTGAACGCGCAATTGAGTTGCTCGTGGCAGTGGACACCTCCGGACCCCAGCACCGACGACGTGTATTTCGAGGAGTTCGCGGCACAGGGCCAGAACTTCTTTGTAGCGGCCGGTGACAGTGGGGTGTGGACTTCGTCTGGTTTTTATTGGCCGGCGGATAGTGTTTACGTCACCACAGTCGGTGGAACTGACTTGGACACCTCCAGCGCGGCCGGTCCTTGGGCGTCGGAAACCGGTTGGTCTGACACCGGCGGCGGCATTTCGCCGGATCACTTCGCGATTCCCTCGTGGCAGGTCGACGCGGCCGCCACTTGTTCCAAGTGCTCCAAATCTTATCGCAATGGACCAGATGTAGCGGCCAATGCGAATTTCACCTTCTACGTCTGCGCCGACCAAGAAGCGTGCAGCGCAAACCTCTACGGTGGAACCAGCTTTGCCACGCCGATGTGGGCTGGCTACCTGGCTCTTGCCAACGAGCAGTATCTCTTGAACGGAGCAACTACCACGCTGGGCTTCATCAATCCGGCGCTTTATGGCATCGGCGGGAGCTCGAGCTACGACACTGACTTCCACGACATCACCAGTGGAGGCAACACCGACGGGACAAGCGTTGGCTACGACTTGTCGACCGGTTGGGGCAGTCCGAAGGGAGATGCGCTGGTCATCGCACTTTCGAAGGCCAGCTTCGTCCTCGAGGCAGATCCCAAGACGGTTACCGTTGCTCAAGGCGCCACGGGCAAGTCCACGATCACCTCAACTCCGCTTGGCGGCTTCAACTCAACTGTTACCTTGTCTGCTTCGGGTGAGCCGACGGGTGTCACTGTGAGCTTGAGTCCTTCCACCATCACGGGAGGCTCGGGGAACTCGACACTGGAAATTAAGGTGTCTGCGACCGCTGTAGTCGGGACTTACAAAATCACCGTAAAGGGCACGGCCGGAGCCAAAACCTCAAAGACCGTAGTTACCCTCAAGGTGAAGACCTAGGGGAATGCTTCGGCATTCACTGGGGTAAACTTGGCAAGGAAAGGCCCGGATCATCCGATCTGGGCCTTTTTTATTCGGGTGCCGGACGACATTCGGATCAGTTTCCGCAGATCTCTCTCCGCGTGTATTCCGGGCGGGCAAGCCTGTGGATTTCTGTTCGTAATAATTCTGAGTAATTCTGAGTGCGATCTCCTTGAGTGCGCTGGGTAAGGGTGCGATTCCGTTCATTTTGG
>PKVZ01000247.1 GCA_003131635.1 Acidobacteriaceae bacterium | reverse complement strand
GGCGGCTGTCCCCACATGAATTTACGCGGGACGTGCTGTTCTGCGCTCGTAATACGTGGGATAGCTGGCTTCGAGTTTGCGGCCCTGATCGCTGAAGCGCGGCAAGTGGATCAACCCCAGCCTTTGCAGCGCAAATTGCAAAGTTGTCGCCAGCACGCCGAAGCCATACTTAACGCTGCGGCGGAAGTTGATGGATGAGGCTTCTTCGAAGTATTTCGTGGGACAGGAAACTTCTCCGATGCGAAAGCCGAAGTGCACGCATTGGGCGAGCATCTGATTGTCGAAGACGAAGTCGTCGGAATTTTCGAGCAGCGGCAGTTCGGTGAGAACTTGACGACTGAAGGCGCGGTATCCGGTGTGGTATTCCGAAAGCTTTACGCGCAGAAAAAGATTTTCGAAGGCCGTAAGCAGGCGGTTGGAGATGTATTTGTAAACCGGCATGCCGCCAAGCAGCGCAGTGCCACCGATGATGCGCGATCCCAGTACCACGTCATAAACGCCGTAAGCCACCATGCTGGCCATCGCCGTGATCAGGTGCGGCGTGTATTGGTAATCGGGATGAAGCATGATGACGACGTCGGCGCCCGCAGCCAGAGCTTCGCGGTAGCAGGTCTGCTGATTGCGGCCGTAACCGTAGTTGCGGTCATGCTGAAAAACCTGCAGGCCAAGGCGGCGCGCGAGGTCGACGGTGCGGTCGGAGCTATGGTCGTCGACGAGAATGCGGATATCCACCAGATCAGGCAGTTCACCTGCCGTGACCTCGAGGGTTTTCTCCGCGTTGTAGGCGGGCATTACGACCGCGATGCGTTTGCCGTTGATCATGCGGGTGACGCTTTATGATAACTCAGCCCGCAAGCGGGCGAGGAAGTTAAGAGGCTGAGCGGGCCGAAGCTGCTGGCGCTGCCGGCGGCACCCTTCGAAATTTTATGCTACTGCGAAACCTCGTATACGGTTCCACATCCGTTGGTTGAACATGCGGAGCTGCCACCGCCGGCGGTCGCACCGAATATGTGTCCGGCGTTGTCGAGGTAGAGAGAGAATTCAGGCAAAGAACCATCGCTCGCCGGAGTTCCTGCGAATGTGTGGAGGATCTGTTCGGACCAGACTCCGCTTACGAATGCCAGCTTGAATACGACGCCATAACCGCTGGCACCGTTCGTGGCGAGAGCGGTGCCATAAACATTTCCGGCCGAGTCGATGGAAAGGGCGCCTTCCGGGGAAGCACCAACTGGGCTCTTCGGCACGAAGCTGTGGAGGATTGTACTTGTCCAGCCGCCGCTTCCGTTTGGAGTCAGCTTAAAGGCGGTGCCAGCTTCGTACTTGCCGCCCGCCTGATTGGTGCCGTAGAGGTTGCCGGCAGAGTCGAATGACAGGTCCCCGAGAGGATTAGAACCCTCTTCGGCAGTAAAAACGTGAGAGGCGCTCTCGGTCCAGGTGCCGTCTCCGTTGGCAGAAAGCTTGAAGATCTCGTATCCGTTTGCGCCGTAAAGATTGCCGCTGGCGTCGGCGACCAGACCGATTTGAGGCCCGCCGCCTTCGGCCAGTGTGAAATTGTAAAGCACGGTGTAGGTCCAGCCCCCGCCGGACGCCGGACTCAATTCGTAAGCCACGCCATAATCGTTGACGCCACCGCCCTGCCCGACGCCGTAGAGGTTACCGCTCGTATCCATCACCATGGTATGGCCGGCGTGGTCACCCTGGCTGCAAGTAAAGTTGTAGAGAGTCGAGTAAGTCCAAGAGCCGCTCGAGGCGGGTGAGAGTTCGAAGATAAAGCCGCAACCGGATGTGCCTCCCTGCCAGGTTGAGCCGTATAGATTGCCCGCAGTATCGCGGACTAGATTTCCTCCCGCGAAATCGCCTCGGCCCCCGGGCAGAATTTGGATGGTGTGATAGCTCCAAACTCCGGCTACGAGCGAAAGCTCGTACACAGATCCCTCTGTTACACCGAAGTAATTGCCCGCGCCATCGGAGATCAAACCGGAAGAGGGATAGGAAGAGGCGCCGCCGAAGGTGTGCAGGACTCTGTCAGCTGCGGCCTCCGACAGTGGCGCCGCGATCAGGCAAAGCGTGAGGGTGAGCAGGACAAAGGCGAAAATCGGCGAACTAGCTTTTCGAGCTTTCATGGTATCCCTTCGAATGGGTTGTGCGTGACTATCGTCTGCATTTGTATCGTTTCGTTTTAAATCGCTTCTTCGTCCCTTCGCCAAATTGCGAGATGATCTGCGCCGCGTGCCAGCATGCCCAGCGTGGCAGATGGGTGAGATGGCGCGAGCATTTCCTGCGGGGCGATTGCGCTGGAAACTTCTGAACCGGACATTTGGCCAGCGAGGATTGGCTTGTTGGGGACGGTTTCGTAAGCGTAGCCCGTGAGAGTAGCGGCGATGCCGCCTTTGGCGGTCACCTTCATTCGCGCCCACCCGTAATGCGTATCTCCGCCCACCACGAACTTAAGTCCGAGATAGCGGTTGTGAGCGTCCTTCCAAGGGCCGCCGGAAAAAAAGATTATTCCGGATTGAGACCCGTTCGTAGCCATGGAGCCGACGCCCTCAAAGAACCGATTGGGTCCGATTTGCACTCCCAGAGGCAGGTCGGCAGCGGGCCCAAGACCCTGAACTTTGGAAATCACTCCATTCGAGGGCTGGTGGTGGATGATTGACAAGTGGTTGATTTGGTCATATTGCCAACTGCTGATCACGAAGTCGGCGACGCCGTCGTTGGTTAGATCCAGGGGAATCGCGCTACGCGATGCAATCGTTATGTTCGCAGGTGTGTAGACGATTTTGGCTTCGGCGGTTTGCGCAGCCAGCAGAGATACTCCGGCGGCTCCGGCGGCGTGCATGTAGGCGGCGAGATTCTTATCGAAGCTCGAATTGGTGGGCGCTTTTTGGCGAGTGCGAGTGGGGTTTGTGCGTGTTGTACGCGACATACAATCGATCCTTGATCTTGGCTTGAAAAGTCAGGGGCCCAAATTGCAGACGAAGTGCGCCGAGTGCTCGGCTCAAGGGGAGGAGTAACGAGTCTTGGATTCTGCCACTCGGGCGGGGTGGGAGTCAATGGATTTTCTGAAAAAATGTCGAGACTCGCTCGAGCGGACAGCCGAGGACGGCGGCCTGCGCACGGGCTCGGCGCTTGCTCCAGTCTGCCGCTCTGTGAAAAACTGAAAGCTGCTTTCGGCGCGGCGGAAGCGGAATCCATGGCAGAGAAGAAAACACTTTTCGAGAAGATTTGGGACACGCACCTGGTGGCGCAGCCGAGTGGGCGGTCGCCCATTATTTATATCGATTTGCATCTGGTGCATGAGGTGACTTCGCCACAAGCTTTCGACGGCTTGCGAGTTTCCGGAAGAAAGGTGCGGCAGCCGGCGCGGACGGTAGCTACGGTGGATCACAATATTCCGACCGAGCCGCGCGGAACTCCGATTACCGATCTGATTGCGGCTAAACAGATTGCGGCGCTGCAGGCTAACTGCAAAGAGTTTGGCGTGCGGCTGTTCGATATGGATTCGGCGGAGCAGGGGATTGTGCATGTGATTGGTCCGGAGCTGGGGTTGACGCAGCCGGGGATGACGATTGTTTGCGGCGACAGCCATACCAGCACGCATGGGGCTTTTGGGGCGCTGGCTTTCGGCATTGGAACTTCAGAAGTGGAGCACGTTCTGGCGACACAGTGCCTGGCGCAACAGAAGCCGAAGACAATGAAGATTGACGTGCGCGGACGCTTGGCGGAGGGCGTGACCGCGAAGGATCTGGCGCTTGGGATTATTGGACAGATCGGAACCGACGGCGCGAGCGGGCACGTGATTGAATACGCCGGCGAAGCGGTGCGCGGATTGTCGATGGAAGGGCGCATGACGCTGTGCAACATGAGCAT
>PKVZ01000032.1 GCA_003131635.1 Acidobacteriaceae bacterium | reverse complement strand
CCCGCAAAATCCAGAGGACGTGGACGATAGGGATGATCTTGGGTCTATGACCCTGCGGCAAACAGCTATAAGCCGTTGGCACCGCTGCCCCGGCCGCGTGGAGCGGGTTATGCCGTTACCGCGGGCGACAAATCTACGTGATCGGTGGCGTCGCTTCGAATGCAGATGCAAGCTCTTCGAAGCCCATTCCGTTGGCGACCGCGGGCGGACAGGTATGCGTCGGTTTTGTTGATGAGTGCGATCCGGCAACGAACACCTGGAAGCAGCGCTCTATGATGCCCACGCCTCGCAATCACTTTCTTGCGGCACTCGCGGACGGCAAGATTTATGCGCTAAACGGCCGCACGGGATCAGCGTTCGTCAACATGGCAGCGATCACCGACCTTGTAGAGATGTACGATCCTGCGGAAGACGCCTGGACCTTAGTAGGACGAGCTCCCACCGACCGCGGCGATGTGAACGGAGCTACTTACAAAAACCACATCTATATCGCCGGTGGTGAGTACGAAACCACGAAGGTAAAGGAAGCATTCTGGGCTTTTCAAGCATACGACGCTGTGACGAACACATGGGAGACACTTCCACACGTCGCGATCACTCGCCACGGGTTTGCGGCGGCGTTCATCGGCAACGTACTACATGTTGTGGGAGGTAGCTTTCAATCAGATGGTCTGCCGGGTGTGTATTCGCCGACTGCGACACATGAAACTTACACCGTACTTGGTTGAAGGACTGAGGCACACATGACTACTGGCAGTTTTGATCCTATGGCTGGTTTGGATCTCAACGATCGAAAGATTCGTCCGATGATCGCCGTTCTAAACGCGCGCCCTGGGAGAGAAGAAGCATTCCAACAATCCACTTCGCAAGCTGGCTTGGGTCATGCGGACGCTTGCCATTGCCGATGGTCATTCCGCAGCACCGCGTCCGTCACCGTTCAGGTCGGCGGCAAACTGCGGGACGAACGGCTTGCCAAGCTTATAGGTCGCGAATGACGGGGTGAAGTTACCGTTGCTGTAAAGAATATGGAGACGGCTTTCCTTTACGTCGGCCATAACAAAGCAGCGTCGTGTCCATAAGCATCGTTGATTTGCTTGAAACGGTCGGGGTCGGCCATCACTACCCCAAGTCGAAGTCGCCAAGCTCCTTGGCAAAGCACGTTCCTTCGTATCGAAGTGCGCGCGAGCCTGCGCTAAGCGGGCGAAAAATCTCTTGTACGCCTTGTGCCGAAGGGAGGACCTTTTTGTGAGGTCGTTCCATTTTGAAAAAAAATAACGATTTCGGGCAGTCAAACCAGCCGCGATTCTCGCCTCACGCGCGACCCACTGCCCGCCGATGAAATACAAGTTGGGCCTCAGTCGGCCCAGCCCGTTCGTTTCCGGAATAGCCGATTCCTGTGAGGTGAGATGTACCCAGACAACCCAAGAAAATGGGAACGGCGTCTCGTTGCGTTCCTTGAAACGACGGTCGCCGGAGTCGCACACAGACGCGCTGTCGCACCGGTAAGCGCCGATAACGCAGAGTCCGGCATCGATCTCGTATCGTGGTCGATGCCATGTGATACTCGGGCAGGCAGGCATAGTGTAGTGAGTCGGCGAATTTGTCGGCATCACTGCGGATCGATCTCGACTTCAGCAATGCTTGCGGCTCTTCTAGCGGCGCTGTTCCTCTTCGCCCCCTCCGAATCATTTTCGGCAAAGTCCTGTCCTCACTACCGCGAAACAGGTTCGCGCACTGTCCGCTGACGAAGCGAAGCTTGGCCGTCCGGTAAGGGTGCAGGGCAAGGTGCTAGTGCTACCGGGCTGGAAGAATTCTTTTTTCTTCTCCGATGGCGGCGTTGGCATTTCGATTGACCGCCGTGACACTCTCCCCGTATTGCATTCAGGGGATGAAGTCGAAGTGGCTGGGAAGAGTGCGGCCGGACTGTTTGCTCCAATTATTGTTTCTGACAAAGTCCTTGTGCTCGGCAAGGCGGAACTGCCGCCGGCTCCTCTGCGAGAATATTGGGAATTGTCGAGCGGAACCGAGGATAGCCAATGGGTTCAGGTGCGCGGAGTTGTGCAGGCCGCGTGGATTGCACAAGGTTGGGGACGAAGCGTCCTATTTCTCGATATTGACCTGGGTGCCGGAAACATTACCGCTCGGGTGCACGACTTTTCAGTTTCCGATCCCTCCCACCTGGTTGACGCGGAGGTAATAGTACGCGGCGTCTGTGGCACCAATTTCAACGACAGGCGGCAGTTCGTTGGCCTCCGCCTCTTTGTGGCCGACATGAAATCAATCGCGATCAAGAAGGCTGCGCCTACCGATCCGTTTAGCCTCCCACTTCAGGCGCTGGACAGCATCCGGCAGTTCAGCCCGGATCGCAGTCTTAAACACCGAGTGCGAGTGTCGGGAACCGTAACGTATCAGAGCATTGACGGCGCGTTGTACGCGCAGAACGGCAGTGAGGGAGCGTACATTCGGACCGCACAGCCCACCCCGGTTTCGGTCGGTACCAGAATCGAAGCGGTTGGCTTCATCGCTGCGGGGGCATACTCGCCCCAGCTGCATGGGGCGATTTTCCGGGTCATCGGGCCTGGCGCTACGCCAGTGCCGCTGCCGTTGCGGGCCAGCCAGGTGATCTACACCAACCCGGACGGTTTTTTGACTTCCCCTTACGATTCCTTGCTGGTACGCCTTCAGGGGACTCTCGTGGAGCGGATTTCCGCAGAGACATACGAAATTCTGGCGATACGCGAGGAGGAGCGGCTGTTCCGCGCCTATCTGGATAAGCCGCCGGGGTCAGAGGTTCTCCCAGGATTGGGAATCGGCAGCCAGCTTGATCTCACTGGAGTCGTTTCCATCCAATCCGATGAAAGCCGCGAACCCCGCTCTTTCGAGCTTCGCCTGCGCTCGCCCGCCGATGTCGTCGTTGTCCGGGCACCCTCCTGGTGGGACACGCGGCACATGCTATACGTCCTGAGTTTCGCCTTGTTTGCAATTCTAGGGGCGTTGAGATGGGCGGTCTTGTTGCGGCGGCAAGTTAGCCACCAGGCCGAGGTCATCCACAAACTGGAACAGGAAATCGCCAGGCGCACTCCGCTTCAGAATGGAATATCCTGGTCCACGATTTCGCCGGAGCCGGCGTGGGAAGGCTGGTCCTGATTCTCATTGTGCGTCGGACGTTGGTGGTCGCCGCCGCCGTTTCCCCGCGGGCCGAGCAGGAGCAGGTCGCGAGCGACGATTTCAGTGCGGTATTTCCTCTCTCCGCTCTGCCGATCCTCCCAGCTTGTGGTCTGGAGCTTGCCTTCGACGTACACCTTGGAGCCTTTGGCGACGTGCTCCCCAACGATCTCCGCCAGACGCTGCCAGGCCACGATGGTGTGCCACTGCGTCCGATCCTGCCATGCGTCGTTTTGGTCTTTGAACCTTTCGTTGGTAGCTAGGCTAAAGTTGGCGACTGGAGTGCCAC
>PKVZ01000198.1:11956-20417 GCA_003131635.1 Acidobacteriaceae bacterium | reverse complement strand
GTTTCAGGCCGCCGGGCTTCGGGGCGGGGGTTGCGCCTGACTGGCTGGCCACCCAGGCGCCGACGCGGTTGGCTGTGTCGTTGATTTGCGCCAGCGGCTCTCTGCGGAGGTATCCGTGTACCAGGGCAGCGGTGAAAGCGTCGCCAGCGCCGACGGTATCGGCGACCTGCACCTTGTATCCGGGATGTTCGGTGCATTCGTCGGCGGATATGAGCAGGCTGCCGTTTGTACCGCGAGTGATGCAAACCAGATTCAGATGTTGCGAAGACAGCAAGCGGCGCGCAGAATCCTCTTCGCTACGATGTTCCAATTCGAAAAGCCGCATGATCCTGGGGAGTTCCTCGTGGTTCAGCTTGACTGCAGATGCAAGCTCCATCGATTCCGCGAGGACTTGCGCAGTGTAAAAGTTCTGGCGAAGATTAACATCGAAAACGCGCAGTGCATTTGGGCGCGTGGCATGCAGGAATTTACGAATGGTGGCGCGGCTGGTTTCCGAGCGCTGTGCCAGCGATCCGAAGCAGATGGCGCCTGCACGCTGTGCCAGCGATTGCCATTGCGGCGTCCAAGCGAGAAAATCCCACGCGACAGATTCGGAGATTTCAAAACACGGCTGACCGGTATGGTCCACGACCACCTTGACGGTTCCTGTAGGATGATCCGAATCTTTCTGAATGAATTCGGTCGAGAGGCCGAGTTCTCCGAGGCGATGAATGGCTTCCGCACCGAGAACATCCTCGCCCAAGCGGCTGGCTGGAATTCCTTCATCCCCGAGGAGAGACGTGATGTAGGCGAAGTTGGCGGGCGCTCCGCCTAATTGCTTTCCGGCGGCCAGCAAGTCCCACAGCAATTCGCCGAGACCGACGACAATGTGCTTCTCACTCACCATGGGAGTTTCTCCGCGGTGGCGCGCGGTTGCAGGAACGAAGAAACTGGCGGAGAATCGGGACACGCGTGCCGAGATCGAAGCATAAGGCAAAATCTCGCGAGAAAATCAGGCGAGGATAAAGGCGATAATCGTTATGTTTTATACCATGCAAGTCAAAAGCTTGGTAAAGCTGTTCGCGCTACTGCTGGCGCTGGCTTCACAGGATAGCGCAAGTTGGCCGTTCGGGGCGTGGCATCGCCTGTCCGAGACCCCTATCATCGCGCCGCAAGGCGATGGGTGGGAGTCGGCGGGCACGTTCAATCCTTCGGTGATTCTTCGCGACGGCAAGATAAGAATGCTCTATCGAGCGCAAGATAAAGGCGGGACATCGCGGCTGGGATATGCCGAGAGTGCGGATGGAGTGCATTTTACGCGGCGGAGTGAGCCGGTATTTTCGCCGGAAGAAGATTACGAAAAAGATGGAGGCGTGGAAGATCCGCGTCTGGTCGAGTTCGGCGATACCTACTATCTGACTTATACCGGTTATAACAAGAAGGATGCGCAACTTTGTCTGGCGACTTCGAAAGACCTTATTCACTGGGAGCGGAGAGGGGTAATTCTTCCTGCCTACAAGGGTAAGTGGAATGTTCGCTGGACGAAGTCTGGGGCAATCGTGCCGGAAAAAATCGGCGGAACATATTGGATGTATTTTTTGGGGACAAGCCGCGATAACAACGATCAGATGGGGCTAGCCTCGTCGACCGATCTGTTGCACTGGACCGAGGCGACGGACGCGCCAGTGTTGCCGGCGCGTGCGGGGATGTTTGACGCGCGCGTGGTTGAACCGGGGCCTGCGCCGGTGGTTACGCCGAAAGGGATTGTTCTGGTTTACAACGGGGCGGACGACAAGCTCGTCTATCGCACCGGCGTTGCCATGTTCGACCGGAACGATCCGCGGCGAGTGATTTCGCGAACCGATGTTCCCATCTTCGCTCCCGAGAAAGAATGGGAGAAGGTGGGGCAGGTTCCGAATGTAGTGTTCGTGGAAGGCATGGTGCGGAAAGGCGAGCGCTATTTGTTTTACTACGGAGGCGCGGATGCTAACGTCGGCGTGGCAGAAGCACCGGTGCTGTCCAAGGTCCCAGAGTGAAGGCAGAGTCACCTGGGACGCAGAAAGTTTACATAGTGCTGATCTTAATGTAGCGGCGCAGGTCGGGCAGCGAGTTAAGAATAATGTATCCCGCATACACCAAGCCTGCTGCACCGACTACGGTTGTGACTACTTGAAAAGCTGATAAGGCTTTCTTCATAGCGCTCCTCTTTTTAATCATCCGAAAGTAGGATGTAATTCCAACTGGAAAGGAAGCCGCTCAAATTGTTTTTCAAACTATTATTGAACCCTCGAATCTGGCGCGGGCGGGTGCTCCCAATCACGAGTGCGCGAGACGGCTTCATTCCAGCGTCGACGCAATTGGTCCACTTGAGACTGCGGCATGCGTGGTAGGAATCGGCGCTCTTCCTGCGGCAAAGCAGAAATTGTCTTCAGTTCTTTCCAGAAGCCCACGCCCAGACCAGCCAGAAACGCGGCACCCAGAGCGGTCGTTTCCGTTATCGAGGGGCGCACCACGGGCACGGCGAGAATGTCCGCCTGGAATTGCATGAGAGCGTCGTTGGCGGAGGCGCCGCCATCCACGCGCAACTCCGCGAGAGGAGTACTAGTATCGGTTTGGACCGCGTCCATGAGATCGGCGACCTGATACGCAATGCTTTCCAGAGCAGCGCGCGCAATGTGACCGGCGATGCTGCCCCGAGTGAGGCCGAAAATTGAGCCGCGAGCGTCTGAATCCCAGTGCGGAGCGCCCAAGCCCACGAATGCGGGGACGAAATAAACTCCGCCGTTGTCGGGAACCGAATTGGCCAGAGCCTCCACTTCCGAAGATGCGCGAATGATGCGCAGGCCATCGCGGAGCCACTGGACGACAGCCCCGCCGATGAACACGCCGCCTTCGAGCGCGTAATTCGTGGTGTTGCCGATTTTCCAGGCGACGGTGGAGAGCAGACGATTGGTCGATGCGACGGCGCGCGTTCCCGTGCTCTGCAACATAAAGCAGCCTGTGCCGTAGGTATTTTTCGTGCCGCCGGGAGTGGTGCATTTTTGTCCAAAGAGGGCGGCTTGCTGATCGCCGGCGATGCCTGCGATGGGGATTCCATTGAGGCCTGGTACGGAACTTACTTCTCCATAAACTTCACTCGAGGACCGAACCGTGGGCAACATCGAGATCGGAATGCGGAAGAGATCGAGCAGGCCGTCGTCCCAGCTTCCGGAATGAAGATTGAAAAGCATGGTGCGGGAGGCGTTGCTGGCGTCGGTGATGTGCAGGCGGCCGCCGGTCAACTTCCAAAGCAGCCAGGTATCCACGGTGCCGAATGCGAGACGATTCGCTTCGGCGAGTTGGCGAGCGTTGGGCACGTGATCGAGGATCCAGGAAATTTTGCTGGCCGAGAAGTAAGCGTCGATCAATAAGCCGGTACGTTGCTGGATTAGATCTTCGTCGCATTGTGACTTGAGTTCTGCGCAGAATGCAGCGGTACGGCGATCCTGCCAGACAATGGCGTTGTGGACGGGCTTCCCGGTGGAGCGGTCCCAGACAATGGTGGTTTCGCGCTGGTTGGTGATGCCGATGGCGGCGATGTCTTTGGGCTGAACTTGCGCTTGGGATAAGGCTTCCAGTGCGACGGCGATCTGGGATGCGGCAATTTCTTCGGGATCGTGCTCGACCCATCCGGGCTGAGGGAAGATCTGTTTGAACTCGCGCTGGGCCACGGAGCGGACGCGGCCTTCGTGATCGAACAAGATGGCGCGGGAACTGGTCGTGCCCTGATCGAGAGAGAGGATGTAGCGCAAGAGGCCTCCTGTTTTCTGCCGACGCAAATCAAGATGAAGACTGGGACGCGCGGAGAAATCTTCGAATGCCGAAATCGTAGAGCGCAGCGCCCACGAGTCCACCGAGCAGCGGCGCAACTACGGGCACCCACCAGACGCGGCGACCGTCAGTGAGGCCGTTGTTTTTGAATCCAGCTATGGCCGTGAAAAGGCGTGGGCCAAAGTCGCGCGCTGGATTGATGGGATATCCGTGCATGCCGCCGAAGCTCATGCCAATGGCCACGACGACCAGGCCAATCATAAGAGGCGCGAGATTGGCTCCGGGAGGGGCGTTGAACTCGTCCGTGATGGCCAGCACGAGTAGCAGCAGAAGAGCGGTGCCGATGACCTGGTCGAGAAATCCTGCTTGAGGCCACTCCGGAAACGCCGGGAAGGTGGTGAACACGCCAGCGGTTTTTTCCAGTTGAGGATCGAACTGGCGGAACGCGGGCAGATAGTTCCGGTAGGTCAGCGCCGCGGCGAGGAATGCTCCTGCGGTTTGCGCGACGGAATAAGGTACGACCTTGCGCCAGGGAAAGCCCCGGAACACCGCGAGCGTAAGCGTGACGGCGGGGTTGAGATGGCCGCCGGAAACTTTTCCGGCAACGTAGATTCCCATGGTCACCGCCAATCCCCAGCCCAGAGTGATATTGGTGTAGCCGCCGTGAACCGTGGCTGCCGGAGTATTTGCGGGAAACAGAACGACCATGGCGACCACGCCGGTGCCGAACAGGATCAGGACGAAGGTTCCGAGGAACTCGGCAATCAACTCGGCAACCAAAGTTGGCGGCTTGCTCATTCTCGAATGACTCCAGCTCGCGGCTTTCGAACCGCGAGTAGTCTAGCAAGGATTTGGGGGCGCGCTGCACCTTTCACTCCGAGAAGGACGGAACCCGTCCGTAGCACAGACCATCCGCCGGGTAACTGAAAGTGTAAGAGCCCGGGTATTTTTCCTTGACAGGGAGAATCAGGCCTGTAAGATAGAAGAATATTTATTCATTATGATGAATAAATATTCATAATGAATAAAGTGCTGCGCCAGAGAGCGGTTTTGGAAGCGTTGAGGCAGGGGCCGGTGGCCAGCCAGGAAGATCTACAGAAGGCCTTGCGCAAGCGGGGGTTCAAGGTGGGGCAGGCAACGCTGTCGCGGGATATTCGGGATCTTAATTTGAGCAAGACGGCCGCAGGCTACACCTTGCCGCAAGGGGACGGGTCCTCCGGCCTGGCTCTGCCTCCAGTGCAGCGTTTGGTTCGCGAGTTCGTGCTGGACGTGCGTCCGGCGCAGAATTTGCTGGTGTTGAAAACGATCGTGGGCAGCGCGCAGCCCGTGGCAGCCGCGCTGGATGAACAGGAATGGGAGGAAACGGTGGGAACGATTGCTGGCGACGACACCATTCTGATTATTTGTCCGGACAAAGACGCTGCCAAGAAGGTGGCAGCACGGATTGAGGAGATGCTCGGCTGATGGCGGCGAAGATCAAAAGCGCGCTGCTCGGAGCCAGCGGCTATTCGGGGCTGGAACTGACGCGCATTCTCGAGCGGCATCCACGGCTGGAGAAGCCAGTATTGCTGCGGCGCGAAGGGGGCAGCGAAGGTCCGGCAGATTTGGCGGAGATATTTCCCGAGCTGTCGGGCAACGGAGGTTATCCGCTGCGGGCGCTCTCGTGGCCGGAACTGAAACGTCAGGGCGTGGAGTTGCTTTTTTTGGCTACGCCGCATGAGGCGTCGCGGTCGCTTGTGCCCGAGGCCATTGCGCAGGGATTGCGGGTGATCGACCTGAGCGGTGCGTGGCGGCTGAAACAGGAGCAGCATCGCGCCATCTATTCGTTTCAAGATGCGGACGCGATCACGGCTGCGGAGTTGACGGAGAAAGCGGTGTATGGACTGCCGGAGTTGAACGGAGATTGCATTGCGAAGGCGCAGTTGGTGGCGAATCCAGGTTGCTATGCGACCTCGGTGATTCTGGCTTTGGCGCCGCTGCTTAAGTCTGATCTCATCGATCGGGGGCGCGGAATTATTTCCGACTCGAAATCCGGAGTATCGGGAGCGGGCAAGGCGGCGACCTCGCGCACTCTTTTCGTTTCGGTGGCGGATAATTTTTCCGCTTACGCAGTGTTCAATCATCGGCATCTGGGAGAGATGGTGGAGCAGATGGGATTGGACGACACGGAACTGACTTTCACGCCGCATCTGTTGCCGATTCCGCGTGGGATTTTGTCGACCATCTACGTACAGCTGAAACGGCCGATGAAACCGGCGGAAGTGGAATCTTGTCTGCGGGATTTTTATGCGGACAGACATTGGGTGCGAATCTTTGCGACGCCGCAGTTGCCGCAACTGCAGTTTTCTTTGCACACGAATTACTGCGACCTTGGATTTTGCCTGGCGGAAGATGGCCGGCGGCTGGTGCTGGTTTCCTGCGTGGACAACCTTCTGAAAGGCGCGGCGGGACAGGCGGTACAGAACATGAATCTGATGTATGGCTGGGAAGAGCGGGAGGGTTTGCAGTGACCATTGTGGTGAAGATTGGCGGCGCGGCGATCGACGATGCGGCAACTCTGCGCAAGTGTGCACAGTCGATTGCGGAGTTGGCGCAGGACGGGCATCGCGTGGCCGTAGTGCATGGCGGCGGCGGGGCACTGACTCGCATGCTCGAGCGGTTGGGGAAGAAAAGCGAATTTGTGGATGGGCTGCGCGTTACCGATGCGGAGACGCGGGATACGGCGCTGATGGTGCTCGGTGGAATCGTCAACAAGAAGTTAGTGGCGGCAATTCAGGCCGCGAGCATGCCGGCGATCGGATTCTGCGGCGGCGATGGAATGACGTTCCGCGCGCGGAAAAAATTTGTTCACGGCCGGGACCTGGGGTTCGTGGGCGAGATATGTTTCGCGGAGCCGTGCTGGATCGAAGCGTTATGGCAGCAGGGGGGGATCCCGGTAATGGCTTCGCTGGCGCTCGGAGCCGACGGCGAATACTACAACGTGAATGCGGATGAAATGGCTGCATCCTGTGCGGCGGCATGCCACGCGGATACGCTGATATTTCTCACCGACGTGCCCGGAGTAAAAGATGCAACGGGCAGCGTGATGCCCTGGCTGAGCACGAAGCAGGCGGCCGAGCTGGCAGCCAATTCGATTATCAGCGGAGGAATGTTGCCGAAGCTGTTGGCTTGCGGGCTGGCGCTGAAACAAGGGGTGGGACGAGTGAGAATCCTGCCGGCGGCGGAGGTGGAAATGTTGCAGCAGTTTTATCTGACCAAGCTTTCGTGCGGTACGGAGGTTACGTATTCATGAGTTCATCTTCTATGAGTTCATCAATGACAACTCGCCATGGATTGCAACGGGCGGATTCCCGAACCCAGAAGAAGGAGTCGAAAGTGAATAGTCATGTGCAGGACAGAATGGCGGCTGCGCCAGAGAGAGCGCCGCAAGTGTTCTGGTTTCCGGATCTGGTCTCGACTCGCGATCTGGGGCCGGCTGGTGTGGATGCGGTTTTGAATCTGGCCGGAATCATAAAGGCGCGTCCCGCTGATTTTCGCAAGGCGCTGATCGGGAGGCAGATGGTGATGTTCTTTGAGAAGCCATCTCTGCGCACCCGATTGACGTTCGAGGCCGGGATGGCGGGGCTGGGTGGGACGGCGATGTTCGTCGACCAAACGCACGAACGGCTCGATGCCCGCGAGACATTGAGCGATGTGGCGCACAACCTGGAGCGCTGGGTGGATTTGATTGTGCTGCGCACGTTCTCGCAACAGACCATCGAGGGCATGGCGAAGCACGCTTGCGTGCCGGTGATTAACGCGCTCAGCGACCTGGAGCATCCCTGCCAGGCGCTGGCGGATTATCTGACTTTGCTGGAGCGCTTCGGTGACATGAAGAATCGTTCTATCGCGTATGTCGGCGATGGTAACAACGTGGCGCACTCGTTGCTGCTCACGTGCGCGTGTTTAGGATCATCGATCCGCGTTGCAACGCCGCCGGGCTATGCGCCTGATCCTCAGATTGTTGCAGATGCGCGTGAAATCGCAGATGAAACCGGCGCTGAAATTCTTTTACTGAACGATCCGCATGAGGCGGTGAATGGAGCCGATGCGGTTTATACGGACGCATGGGTAAGCATGGGTCAGGAAAAAGAAGAGGCCGAGCGCGCGCGGATTTTCCCGCTCTATCAAGTGAATGAGGAACTTATGGCGGAAGCCGCGCCCCATGCGGTATTCATGCACTGCCTTCCCGCGCACCGCGGCTTGGAAGTGACGGATGACGTAATGGATTCGGAGAGGTCATTGATTTTTGAGCAGGCGGAAAACCGCTTGCACGTACAGAAAGCGATTCTCTATTTACTGCTGGGCGGCGGCGATCGCCTGCACGCGAGGAGTGCTCATGCCTGAAAAAATTGTTCTTGCCTACTCTGGTGGACTCGATACTTCCATCATCATTCCGTGGCTTAAGGAAAATTATTCTTACAACGTCATTGCGATGGTGGGCGACGTAGGGCAGGGAGACGACATCGACGCGGTGGTGGAGAAGGCTTATGCCACGGGCGCCAGCAAGGTGATCGTGGAGGACCTCCGCGGAGAGTTTCTGACGGGATATGTTTTTCCCGCGCTGCGGGCGGGTGCGGTGTACGAGCACAAGTATCTCCTGGGTACGTCGCTCGCGCGCCCGGTGATTGCG
>PKVZ01000198.1:0-11914 GCA_003131635.1 Acidobacteriaceae bacterium | reverse complement strand
AAGATTCATAGCCGCGACCGCAATCTGTGGCACCTCAGTCATGAAGGGGGCGAATTGGAAGATGCCGCGAATGCGCCGTTGGCGACAACCTGGCAGATGACCCGGTCGCCGCAAGATGCGCCTGACAAGGACGAGCAGGTGACGATTGGATTCGAACAGGGGAATCCTGTCAGCGTAGATGGGATGAAGTTAGATCCGGTGCCACTGGTCGAATTGCTGAACGAGATTGGAGCGCGGAATGCGATCGGCCGTGTAGATTTGGTGGAGAACCGCTTCGTCGGAATGAAGTCGCGCGGATGTTATGAAACGCCTGGCGGAACTTTGCTGATTGCGGCGCATCGCGAACTGGAAGCGCTGTGCCTGGAGCGCGAGGTAGCACACTTCAAGCAGAACGTGGCGCTGAAATACGCAGAGCTGGTCTATTTCGGATTGTGGTTCACGCCGCTGCGCGAGGCGCTGGACGCTTTCGTCGCCAGCACACAGACGGAGATGACGGGCAGCGTGACGCTTTCTTTATACAAGGGAAATGTTTCCATCGTGAGCCGGCAGTCGGAGCACTCGCTCTATCGTACCGATCTCTCGTCATTCACGATGGGCGACAGTTACGACCAGAAAGACGCGGCGGGATTTATTCGGATCCTGGGATTGCCTTCGCGCACGCGCGCGCGGGCCCGCGTGGAGGTTGCACGATGAAGATGTGGTCGGGGCGATTCCGGCAGCCGCTGGACGCGCAATTCGAACGCTGGCAGCGGTCGTTCGAGTTCGACCGCCGGCTGCTGAGTTACGAGTTGGCGGCGAGCGGAGCGCACGCTCGTGCTCTGAAAGACGCCGGGGTTCTGTCCGCGGATGAACTCATCAGCATTCTGGAAGGCCTGCAGCAGATTGGCGTCTCTCATAACCAGGTCTCGCAAAAGACGCGAGCCCCTTCGACAAGCTCAGGGCAGGCAATGGAGCACCCCACTGAAGTTGTCGACGATGATGCCGAGGATGTGCATCACTTTGTCGAGAAGCAACTGGTAGTGCGAATCGGCGAGCTGGGATACAAGCTGCACAGCGGCCGCAGCCGGAACGAACAAATCGCTACCGATCTGCGACTCCATGTGCGCGCGGCGATCGACGAGTTGCGGAAGTCGTTGGCTGAAGTCTGCGGGGCGTTCACCGATCGCGCCGATCAAGCGGGCAGTGCGGCCATGCCGGCTTACACGCATTTACAGCACGCGGAGCCCGTGTTGGTGGCGCACTGGCTGCTGGCTTACGTCGAAATGTTTTTGCGGGATGCGGAGCGGCTTGCCGATTGCCGTAAGCGGCTGAATTTGTGTCCGCTGGGATCGGGCGCTGTGGCCGGGGCGACTCTGCCGCTTGATCGTAATTTGATGGCGGAGGAACTCGAGTTCGCCGGTCCGACGGCGAACAGCGTAGACGCTACCAGTGATCGCGATTTCATGCTTGAGTTTGCCAATGCGCTTTCGCTATTGAGTTTGCACTTGAGCCGGTGGGCGGAAGAGATGATTATTTTTTCCACGCAAGAGTTTGGATTCGTGCAACTGCCGGAGGCTTATTCCACGGGCAGTAGCGCGATGCCGCAGAAGAAAAATCCCGATCTGCTGGAACTGGTGCGGGGCAAGACGGGCCGTGTCATCGGAAACGCGACCGCACTCACGATGACATTGAAGGGTTTGCCTCTGGCGTACAACAAGGACTTGCAGGAAACGCAAGAGCCGCTGTTTGATGCGGCGAATACGGCCCTCGGTTTGCTGCCGTTGGTCGCCGGGTTTATGAAGACGGTGGAGTTCGACTATGCGCGCATGAACGAGGCCGCGCAATCGGGATTCATGAATGCGTGGGCGGGTGCGACTTATCTAGTCTGCCGCGGCGTGCCTTCGCGGCTGGCGCATGAGCAGATTGGCAAAGCGGTGAAGCTTTGTCTGGAAAAGCATTGTGAGTTGCAGGATCTTGGGATCGAGGACTTGCAGGCTTTGCATCCTGCATTCGATGAAGGCTTTTACGACTGCCTGAAACCGGCGGCGGTGCTGGCGATTCACGATGTGGTTGGAGGAACCGCGCCAGCACGAGTGAAGCAGGGAATTGCGGCGGCGAGAAAGAAAGTTGAAGCCTTGCGCGAGGAGGTCAATTTCCATGCGCACGCGTAAAGCCATTTTGCCGGATGCCGAACACATTCACGGGCTGATCTCCGCCTACTCGGGGGACGGTACTTTGCTGCCGCGTACGCTGGCGGAGATTTGCGAGAACGTAAGAGACTTTGTGGTGCTGGAACACGAAGGCCGCATCATTGGATGCGGTGCGCTCCACCTTTATGGCACACACCTGGCCGAGATTCGTTCGATCACCGTGGGGCCGCGGGCGCAAGGTCACGGCGGGGGCAGCCGGCTGATGAAGGCCTTGATGGCCGAAGCCAAACGGCATCGCGTGGATTGCATTTGCCTGTTCACGCGGGCTCCGGAGTTTTTTGCGCGCCAGGGATTTCAGATTGCCCAGCGGGAAGATCTTCCCGACAAGATTTACAAGGATTGCCACGTCTGTCCCAGGTATCACTGCTGCGATGAAGTCGCCATGGTGCGCGGCAAACTTCCCACCTTCGCCATCCTCCCCGAGCCGGCGAACTGGCTGGTGAAGTTGCAGGTTTGACCGGCAAACGGGGCGGGCAGCGCCGGCCATCCAGAGATTCTCGATTCTCGATCATCGATTATCGGTCATCGTCGAATTTCCGGCATAAGAAATCCACGGATACCGCTGCCAATGCTATGATTCCCAGCGGAAACTATACCTATGTCAATCGCGCCACCGAGCCGTTCTGCCGCAGTTTCGCCTGATTCGTCATCGTCCTATACAGGTCCGCTGGCCGTGGTGACTACGTTATTTTTCATGTGGGGAGCCCTTACGTCGCTGAATGACGTATTGATTCCTCACTTCCAGCATGTTTTCAATTTGAAGCTGGCGGTCAGCATGCTGGTACAGACCGCATTCTTCTCGTCATACTTCGTGTTTTCCATTCCTTCGGCAAAGGTCATCGATTGGCTGGGCTATCAAAAGGCAATGGTGGTGGGGCTGCTCACGATGGGCACTGGGGCTTTTTTGTTTGTCCCTGCCGCCAAAGTCCCTTCGTTTGGACTGTTTCTTACCGCGCTGATTGTGCTGGCAGCGGGAATTACTCTCTTGCAGGTTGCGGCCAATCCGTATGTCACGGTTCTGGGGCCAGCCCGGACCGCTTCCAGTCGGCTGAATCTTACGCAAGCTTTCAATTCGCTGGGAACGACAATCGCCCCCTGGGTCGGCGGGCTCTTCATCTTAAGCGCAGCGGCCGTGGCGGCGGTGGGCCCGGTGGAGCAGGCTGCTTCCGTCATTAAGCCTTACGTTTTTCTTGCCGTTGCCCTGGCTTTGCTTGCCGTGTTAATTGGAAGCTTCAAACTTCCGAAGATCGAATCGGCGCAGCATCATATTGGCGAGAAGGTCAGCGACTCAATCTGGCGGCATCCCAACCTGATCTTCGGCGCGGGTGCGATCTTTGTGTATGTAGGGGGAGAAGTCGCTATTGGCAGTTCGATCGCAAACTATCTCGCACTCGATAATATCGGGCACTTTGTCTCGGCCTCGACAAACCCCGATGCCATGCTGCGTTATCAGGAAGCGTTGCGGACTGCGACCAAGTACATATCCGTATATTGGGGCGGAGCGATGGTGGGCCGGTTCATAGGATCGGCCGTCCTGCAAAAGGTTAAGACCAGGCCAGTGTTAGGATTTTGCGCGGTAATGGCGGGGCTGCTGGTAATCATTTCTGTGCTCAGCAACGGTCCGGTGGCGATGTGGTCGATCCTATTGGTGGGCTTCTTCAACTCGATCATGTTCCCCAGCATCTTTACATTGGGAGTAGCCGAACTTGGCCCGCTTACGGGCGACGGTTCAGGGGTCATGATCATGGCGATTGTGGGGGGTGCGGCAATTCCGTGGATCGTAGGAAAGACTGCCGATCTGATCAATGCCAAGTCTTACGGCGGGGTGATCTATGGGCAAGGTATTCACTATGCCTTGATCGTGGCGACGCTTTGCTATCTGTACATCCTCTTCTTCGCTCTGAGCGGTTCCAAGCCCAACAGCGAACGCCACGCCCGGAGCTAGATGGGCTAGTCCGGGGGCTCAGATAGTTAAGAACAGCAGTTGCTTTAGCAGAAAACCGATATCAGTTCCGGAGTACAACGGGAATTCTGCATCACTTTGACCGCGTCTTCCGCAGTGAATCTTCCCATAGCCAGGGCCAGTTTCTTGTTGGTTGTGGTCTGAATAGGCGTTCGATCAATCCGCAGGACGTATTCGGCGGCGCGCGCACCGCCACGATTCACTTTCACCAGAAACTTCGTATTTTTCATGGGCTCCCTTTTGGTTCAGGACAGGTGCAGGAACAAGCGATACAGCCACACAGCGCAGTTCCCTCAGTGACGCGCCATGGGTAAGAAATAACTTAAGAGGGCTGACTTACCTTCCAAAGGGTCTGAAGGAATTAGAAGATATAATAAACCCATTTCTATGTTAGGCTTGCGGGCGGTATTTGTCAACCTAGGCGCGCCTGACGAGCTTATGGCTGCAAGACCTGAATAGCCTGGGGATGAACCTGCTGGTCTTTGATTTCGCTGGCGTCCCAGCCCCCGCCGAGAGCTTTCACCAGATAGACGGAGCTGACCATCTGCTGACCGAGCAACTGCGTCTCCAGCCGCTGGCTGGTGAGCAGAGTAGTTTGGGCGGTGATGACATTGAGATAGTCGGTGGCGCCGCCGATATAGCGATTGTTGGCGATGGAGAGTTGGCGGCGGGCATCCTCGACGGCAGCATGCTGCGTGGTAAGGGCCTGCGAAAGCGTGCTCAGATTGCTAATGCCGTCTTCCACCTGCTGGAAGGCGGTCAGCACGGACTGGCGATAATTCGCCACAGACTGATCGTAGGCGGCACGCGCGGCCGCCAGGTTGGCGCGGTTTCTTCCACCTTCGAAAATAGGCTCCAAGGCGTCAGCGCCCAGCGACCAGAAGAGGCTGGGCGCGTTTAACAGCGGCGCTAGTTGAGTACTTTGCCAACCTCCGGAACCACTCAAGGTGATTTGCGGATAGAACGCGGCGCGTGCAATACCAACCTGCGCGTTCTGATAAGCCATCTGCCGCTCGGCCGAGGAGACATCCGGGCGACGCTGCAACATGTCAGAAGGCACGCCCAGCGGGACGGGTGGCGGCGTAGCTTGCAGCGGAGCGACGGGCACACTGACGCTGGGCGCCGGCTCTCCCAACAACACCGCTATGGCATGCTCATACTGATATCGTGACTCCTTCACCAAAGCGAGCTGGGATACTGTCGCGTCGAGAAGCGCGGCTTGCTGGGCAACTTCGAGTCCGCTGACGATGCCACCTGCGTGCTGCCGGTTTACCAGATCCAACCCTTTGCGCTGGTAGCCTACAGACTCCTGCACCACATTGAACTCGGCGTCCAACTCCCGCAAAGAAAAGTAGTCTGCGGCCAGTTCCGCGGTTAGCACCAGCTGTGCGTTCTGAAGATCGGCCGCAGTTGACTGGAGCGTGGCATTCGCCGCTTCTACATTGCGCCGTACGCGTCCGAAAACATCGATCTCATAGTTGATGTTGAACGGAATGGTGTAAACACTTTGGGTGTAGGGTGGAACCGGCTGAGCGACCCCATTGATAATGACTGGCTGCTCGCCGTTCAGGGGACGATTGCCGGAACCGCGCTCGCGCACGGCGGAGGGATCGGCGGAAAGCTGCGGGAACAGGCCGGAGGTCGCAACCCGCGCCAGCGAGCGCGCCTGATTCAGCCGGTCACGGGCAGCTTCCAGCGATTGGTTGGCCTGCAACAATTGTTGTTCGTAGGCGTTGAGTTCGGCGTCGCTGAAGATTTTCCACCATTCACCTTTCGGAATTGAGTCCTGAGGTGCGGCCTGTTGCCACGGGGGTTGCGTTTTCCATGCATCCGGCGCGGGCGCTGGAGCCGCAGGTCGGCTGTAGCGCGGACCGACGGTGCATCCAGCGGCAATCGCCAGAAGCGCGAGCATGATCGAGAGCGCGGCTGGCCTCACGATGCGCCGCCCTTCTGCTGGCCGGGTTGAGGCTGCGCTACGTTGACCTGTTGACCCTCCTCGAGAGAATCTGGCGGATTGACGACGATCTGGTCGCTAGGCGCGACGCCTCCGAGAATTTCCAAGGCGGTGCCATAGTCGCGCCCGATGTTGATGGGGCGCAACTGAATTTTGTTGTCCGGACCGACGACTGCTACTTGCGCGCCTTGGGCACGGAAAAGCATGGTATTCACCGGAACCGTCACCTTGTTTACATTGGAGCCGACGGCGAAATGCACCTCGCCAAATGAGCCGGGCAACAATCGGCCGTCCTTGTTGGGCACATCCACTTCGGTGAGCAGCGTGCGGGTGCCTGGGTCAATGGNNTCGCGGCCCGCCGCCTGAGCGCCGGCGTTGATCAGCGCGCCCGGATCGACGTTGCGTTTGGTAAGCACTCCGGTGAAAGGCGCATAGACATCTTTGAATCCTTCCAGTTGTTCGAGGCGCCGCACATTAGCGTCGCCGGCAGCCAGGTTGGCTTGGGCTTGCTTGTATCCGCTCGCATTCTGATCGGCTTCCTGGGCAGAGACGGAATCGGTTTTGAGAAGGTTTGCCCAGCGGTCGGCGGTAATCTTCGCAATCTCCATCTGCGCGACAATCTGCTGGCGCGCAGCCCGTGACTGGTTCAACTCCTGATCCACTTCTGGCGTGTCGATCTTCGCCAGCAACTCGCCTTTGGTTACGCGGCTACCGATGTCCCGATACCATTTCACCAGATAGCCGTTGGTGCGAGCGTAAATAGGAGATTCTTCATACGCCAGAAGAGAGCCCGGGAGAACCAGGTCCTCGTCCGGCTTTTCCGGTAAAGGATTCACCACGGCAACAGTCGGCACCGTCTCAATCTCAGTTTCCTTGGCAAGAGCTCGCTCGTGGGTTACGCGCGCCAACATCGTCAACCCTCCTGCGAGCACAAGCACCACAAGCAGGATCCCGACAATGGTCATCGCCTTGCGCGGGGGCGCCGGTGGAAGCTGTGGAGGGGGCTGGATTCCCGGTGGCTGATGGCGGGAGCGCTTCTGAATTTCCTCGATCTCCTCGTCGCGCTGAGCCTGAGCACTGACGGCATGATGATCTCCGTTCGCGCCTTGCTGCTGCGACGGACTATCATGCGATGGGCTATCCGAAGAGCTGGCTTTCGCCTGCTCATCCGGCACTCGTTTCAACTTGGTTTCCTCGGTCATTCGTGACTCCACTCAGCTTGACTCCGATTCTCGGAAATCATCTACTTTTTTCTTCCGCCGCTGCCCGCTTGGCTTCCTGGCGGCCGTGGAAAATAGCGAAAACACTGGGCACAAAAAATAATGTTGCTACCGTAGCAAACAGAAGACCACCGATAACGGCCCGGCCCAGGGGTGCATTCTGCTCGCCGCCTTCACCGAAACCGAGAGCCATCGGCACCATGCCGATGATCATCGCCAGCGCCGTCATAAGCACAGGACGCATACGCGTATACCCCGCTGAGACGGCGGCTTGTACCGCTGGAATCCCTTCATCTATTTGCTCGCGCGCAAAACTGACCATCAAAATGGAATTGGCCGTGGCGACGCCCATGCACATGACAGCTCCCGTGAGCGACGGCACGCTCAGTGTGGTGCGAGTCAGCAATAGGAACCAGCAGATTCCCGCCAGCGCGCCCGGCAATGCAGCGATAATGATAAAGGGATCAAGCCAGGACTGGAAATTGATGACAATCAGCAAATAGACCAGAAGAATAGCGCCCACCAGTCCCACGCCTAAACCGAAAAATGACGAGCGCATGGTGGCCACCTGGCCGCGTACTACAATGTTTGTCCCGCGCGGCAGGTGGCCGTCGAAGGTCTTGAGTATTTTATCGGTGTCAGCGGCCACGGCGCCTAGATCTCGATCCTGTGTGCTGGCGTAAACATCGATGACCGGCACCACGTTCCAGTGGTTCACGGTAGCGGCCCGCACAACCGGCGACAGCTGCACCAGATTTCCCATGAGCTGCGGGCCCTGCTGCGAGATGACGGGAATATTCAGCAAGTCTTGCATACTGGTCATGCGATATTGCGGCGATTGCACGGCCAGTTGGTAGGTAACTTCGTTTTTCGGGTTGAGCCAGAAGTTAGGCGAGGTCTGAAAGCTGCCGCTCAGCGAAACCAATGCGCTCTGGGCTACATCGCGGGCCGTCAGGCCAACCTGCGTCACTCGTGTGCGCTCGATGTCCATGTGCAGCGTGGGCAGAGAAAGCAGTTGCTGCACGTGTACATCGGCGGTTCCGGGAATATGGCGCATCTTGTTGGCGATTTGCTGCGCAATATCGTAACTGCTTTGCATGTCGGTGCCGACAATCTGCACGTCGATGGGCGCCGGCAAACCGAAGTTCAGAATCTGCGTAACTATATCGGCAGGCTGGAAAAAAAACTCCACTCCCGGAAAACGCCGTGGCAGTACCTCGCGCAGATGTCTCGTAAGCCCGGCGGTGGGTGGATGGTGCTCCGGATCGAGCGCGATCAGAATCTCAGCGTCGCTGGTGCCGATAGTCCCGTTTGAACTGTAGGACTGGTTGATGCCGGAGTTTGGCAGACCGATATTATCCAGAACCGTTTGCAATTGGCCCTGGGGAATTTCCTGCCGCAGCACGGCTTCGATCTCGTCACACAATTTCGCGGTTTCCTCCACCCGCAACCCCGGACGAGCCCGCACGTGCAAGCGCAACAACCCGGCGTCCACTTGCGGGAAGAAGTCTTCTCCCAGGAAAAAGAACAACCCGAGCGACAGCAGGCAGAAAGCCAGGAACACAATCACAAAGGCGCCGCGATACTCCAGGGTAGTTTCCAGCAAAGCCTCATAGCCGCGGCGGAAGTCTTCGAACTTGCGTTCAAACCCGCGCTGGAAGCGGCCGAAAAATGACTTGGGAGCTTCGGCGCGGTGTTCGTGCCCGCGCATGATGTACATGACCAGTGTCGGAATCAACGTTCGCGAGAGCAGGTAACTGGCCAGCATCGCGAAACTCACCGCTTCGGCCAGTGGCACGAACAGGAATTTTGCTACGCCCGTCAGGAAGAACATGGGCACGAACACAATGCAGATGCTGAGTGTGGAAACAAAGGCAGGGACAGCGATCTGCTGTGCGCCATCCAGGATTGCCTGCTTCATCTCCTTGCCCATGGCGAGATTGCGCTCGATATTTTCAATCTCCACCGTGGCGTCGTCCACCAGAATACCGACGGCAAGCGCCAGTCCTCCCAACGTCATGATGTTGATGGTCTGGCCGATCGCTCCGAGAAGGATGATCGATACAAAGATGGAGAGCGGAATGGAAATGGAAATGACGATGGTGGGGCGCCAGTCGCCGAGAAAGATGAGGATCATCACGGCGGTAAGAGCAGCCGCAATTAAGCCTTCTCGCAGCACGCCGTTGATCGAAGCGCGCACAAACAAAGACTGGTCAAACAGCGAGGTGATCTTAAGCGCCGGGGGTAGGGCCTGCGCCGCCTGCTCAACAATCCTCTTCACGCCGGCCACAATTTGCAGCGTGGACGCGTTTCCATTCTTATAAATCGACATGAGCGCGCCGCGGTTCCCGTTCGCGCGCACGATGTTGGTTTGCGGTGCGAAACCATCCCGTATATGCGCAACATCGCGCATATAAAGAGTCGATCCGTTGGTCGTCTTCACCGGAAGATCGTTCAATTCCGCGATGGTCTGCGGTGTTCCATTCATCTCTACGTTGTATTCCAGCGAGCCCATCTTGATGGTGCCGCTGGGCAGGATAATGTTCTGCGCGTTGACCGCATTGACAATGTCATTGGGACCGAGTCCGTAAGCCTGAAGCTTCGGCAGGTCGAGATCTACTTGAATCTGGCGAATCTTGCCGCCATAGGGATAGGGCGTGGCCGCGCCGGGAACGGTCGCAAGGTAATTACGCAGGAAATTCTGACCAAGATCGAAAAGTTGCTGCTCGGGAAGAGTTTTGCTGCTCAGCCCAAGCTGAATGATGGGCGTAGTCGAGGCGCTGTAGGAAATGATCAGCGGCGGTGTCGTGCCCGGCGGCAAGCTGCGGACCGTCGTCTGCGCGATCGCAGTGATTTGCGCAATCGCCCCTTGTACATTCGTGCCGGGGCGAAAGAAAACCTTGATGACTCCCAGTCCGTAAACGGACTGAGATTCCATATGCTCGATATCATTGACAGTGGTGGTGATGCCGCGTTCGGAGTTCGCTACGATGCGGTCGGCCATGTCTTGCGGCGACATGCCGGTATAGAACCAAACCACCGACACCACCGGAATGTCGATATCGGGGAAAATATCGGTGGCCGTCCGCAAAATCGTGATCGGCGTCAGAATAATAATGACGAGCGCCATCACGATAAAGGTGTAAGGACGCCGGAGAGCTAACGCTACAATCCACATTGCTTAGGCACCACCCAGAGTTCAAATGAAACAGAGAGGGCAGCCTGCAAGCTGCGCCAAGCCCACCCATCGATTTTATTTTAGATTCGATACTGCCCGTATTGGATTCTAATGCTTAGACCTGATTATATGTTAGGGTAGGCACATGCGCCAGAAGCCTTCAGCTCACGGGAATGGCGACGGAAACGATGGAAAGCGTCGGCCGGGACGGCCTCGAAGCGAAGAGGCGCGAACGTCCATCCTGCACAGCACGCTGAAACTGCTGGCGAAAAAGGGTTTCTCAGAGTTGACAATTGAAGCCGTTGCCGCCCATGCCAATGTTGGCAAGGCAACAGTTTACCGCTGGTGGCCGGATAAGGCCGCTCTCATCGCAGACGCGTTCGCCAGCAGTACCACCAGCAAACTACACTTTCCCGATACCGGCTCGGTGCGCACGGACATGAGCCAGCAGATGCGCCAGTTGGTGAAGATCCTGCAGGGCAAGCGCGGCCGCATAGTTTCCGCCATGCTGGGCGCGGGACAGAGCGATCACAGCCTGATTGCAGCCTTCCGCGAGCGTTTCATGAAACCACGGCGTCAGGAGGCGTACGCCACGCTCCGCCGCGGGATTCTGCGGGGACAGCTGCGAAAAAATGTCGACATGGATTTGCTTCTCGACTCGCTCTACGGTCCAATTTATATGCGCTTCCTGATTCGCCACGATAGCTTGACTCCCGAATTTGTCGAAGGTTTGTGCGAACTGACGCTAGGCGGAGATCGTCGTCATGCAAAGTTGTCGCATGCAATGAGGAACTGACATGGTCTCGCGCAATATCGTTTTCTGGGAAGTCGACACCCAGGCGGATTTTATACTGCCCGGCGGCAAGCTCTACGTGCCGGGCGCGGAGCGGCTGTTGCCGAATATTCGAAGGCTCACGGATGCAGCGCGCCAGGGGCGCGTCTTTCTCATCTCGCATGGTTGCTACCACGCGCAGGGCGATCCGGAATTCCAGACGTTTCCGCCACACTGTATCAAAGGCACAGAGGGTTCCGCGTTCGTTCCAGAAGCATTGACGGATAAAGTGCTTATCGTGCCGAACGAGGCCGCAGCCGCGGTTCCACGAGATTTATCGAAATACCATCAAGTCCTTCTGGAAAAACAAACCCTCGATATTTTTGAGAGCCGGCACATCGAAAAAGTATTGCGCCAATTTGGGGACGATGTTGAATTCGTGGTCTTCGGCGTGGTCACAGAGTACTGCGTTCGTCTCGCGGCCAAGGGATTGCTCGATCGTGGCCGCCGTGTCTCAGTGGTTCAGGACGCAATCGAAACTCTGAAGGCGGAAGATGGCGAGCGGACCGTGGCGGAACTTCAGGATCTCGGAGCAAGATTTTTCACCACCGACGATGCCTTGGCGCTGCTGAATCATT
>PKVZ01000231.1 GCA_003131635.1 Acidobacteriaceae bacterium | reverse complement strand
GTCCTCGGCGCTTCTTTCTGCTCTCCCGGCGCCAGCACCCTGCGCACAATCGGCATGTTCATCTTGTATTTGCGTTCGCTCACGTTGCCGCTATCGTCCTTGACCCGCAGGATAAATACCGGCAGCGTGCCTTCTTTATCGAAATTCTCACTCGTCACGGTTACCGGCAGTACGCCGTTCAGACCGTGCTCGCGATAGGCGGTTTCGTAGCGGTGTTTTCTGACATTCCAGGTGAAGACTCGAATTTGATCGTAATCGTAGGGCAGGCCATCGTGCGGCTCGGTCATCGCGCAAAGATATTGCGCAACGTTCTTCCCGGTGCCCTCTTTGCCCGCGTCCTGTACCTGATCCAGCACAAAGAAAGCGACAAAGCGCTGGCCTTCGGCATACTGGGCGATATCGAGCGGCGCATCGATGTCCACCATGCGTGCCAGCACCCAGCCCACGCGGTTCTCCGCATCACGCACTAACCACCAATCTTCCAGCACCGGGCCGGCGGCTTTGCTACCGGCCTTTGCCTGCACAGCTGCTCCGGGCTGCTTCTCCGCCGTCGCACGTTTCAGTACGGAAACTTTCGCTCCCGTTAAAAGCTGATACAGGTGTTCGGTCTCACGGCCGGGAGTGAGATGAAGGTTCGTATCGTTACGCAGCACCCCGGGCGCCTGCACCGGATCGCTCAGATTATCTTTAGTCAGCTTCTGCAGGCCGTCATAGGTTGCCTGATCCACCAGGTAGCGTTGCTCGATCCAGCCTTCCACGCCGCTCGCCGTGCGCACACGCGAAAAGCGCTTCTCATGCTCCAGCACTTCCACGCGCTCTCCGTTCTTCACCGTGCCTACGCGATTGTAGATGGTGGCAACCTGGTCGCGCAGCGTGGCCTGCACCGCAGACACGTAGTTCACCTCCAGCACGCGGTGCCGCCCCCGATTGCAGGCCGTCACCCCCAGGAGAAAAACGAAGGCCAGCGCGAAAGCTCCGCAAAGCCGACAATGCGATAGGCGGAAAGAGTTCACAATTTCCACAACGAATGGTTCATCTGCACTCACTTTCACTATAGCGCGTTGCCGCTTCTCATTCGCGAGGTGAACCATTTACGCAAAATGCACCTCTACTCGTACCTTCCCTCCGAAACCTTACAGGATGCGGCTGCTTCAGTTACCATAAAGGCAGAGCGTTAGATCCGCGGCTCGTCGGAAAATGCAATCTGCGGTTACCTCACAAATTTCCTTGACTAAGCGAGTTATGAAAAATATTTCCAGGAATCTGCTTATCCTTTGCTGGCTGCTTGCGGTATTCGCTGTCTCCATTTGCGCTTCTGCACAGCAGCCGGTGAATCCTGCCTTGCGTCCGCCGAAAGGCGCGCAGGTGGCCATCGTAGTCTTCGAGGACTTGCAGTGTCCCGATTGCCGCAGGGCTGCGCCGCTGGTCGAAGAAGCCGCGCGGACCTACAAGATTCCCGTGGTGCGCCACGATTTCCCCTTGCCATTTCACACCTGGTCGTACGAAGCGGCGATCGATGCGCGTTATTTCGATACCCACTCGAAAGCGCTGGGCAACGAATTCCGGGATTACATTTTTTCCAACCAGTTGGAAGTGACTCCGCAGAACCTGCGCGGCTTCACGGAAAAATTCGCAGCCGAACACAAAATTGATTTGCCCTTCGTGGTCGATCCCGATGGCAAACTCGCCGCCTTGGTCAATGCCGACAAGGAACTCGGCAAGGCGATCAAATTGCAACACACGCCCACGCTCTACGTCGTCAGCAACAAACGCTCCGGCAAACCTTTTGTCGAAGTGGTGGACCGCTCCCAGCTCTACGCGCTGATCGACGCGATGATGAAGGATTAAAGGACAAGAATTACTGGTTGTCGATTGCCGATTTCGCGCTTCCTCTTTGCGTGAAAGGTATGTCAAACAAGAATGCCGGGTAAGTTTTAGAGACCGCCGGCGAGCAGCCTGGCGAAAAGTAACACGGACAATCCAATCGCAGCGATGCTGTTGGCTCGAATTCCGCGATAGCTCGCCGCCCAGGGAAACATCAGAACCTCGAATAACGGCATCAACTTCTCCGGCCAGAGCAGCCCCGCCACTCCGAATGCCAGGCAAAGCTGGACAACTATACACATTCCCAAAATACTCATGGCTACGATTCCGTTAGGAAAAATTCTCTCGTATTAAAACGCGACCCGGCCATCCCTGGGAAGTTTACTAAAGTCACGTCCAGACGCTTACTTTTTTTCTCAATCCCCAAACCCAATCCCCACCGCGCGCGCCGTGCGCACAATTTCGCCGTTGGGATTGACCGACTTGAGGTGTCCGATGGCGTGGGCCACATCGACGGAGACAATGGTATCGCCGTGCAACGCAACCATCATACCGAAACCGCCAGCGGCGATCAGGTCCACCGCGGCCACGCCGAATCGCGTTGCCAGGATGCGATCGAACGGCGACGGCGTCCCGCCACGCTGAATGTGTCCCAGCACGCTGACCCGCACGTCCTTACCCGAGCCGCGGGCGATGGCATTGCCCAGCAGATTGCCGATCGAACTGGCGCGGCGATTCTCCTTCAACTCCGGCGGTGTCCTCACCCCTTCGGCCACCACGATAATAGTGAAATCCTTGCCAACTTTTTCGCGCTCCGCAATGTGCCGGCAAACGTGCTCGATGGTAAAAGGAATTTCCGGGATCAGAATGACGTGAGCGCCCCCGGCGATGCCCGCTTCGAGCGCGATCCAGCCGCAATCGCGCCCCATGACTTCGACCACCATCACGCGATGATGCGACGCCGCAGTCGTATGAATTTTGTCGATGGCGTCAGTCACCGTGTGCAGCGCAGTATCGAATCCAAAGGTAACCTGGGTGGCGGAGAGATCGTTGTCGATCGTCTTGGGCACGCCCACGATCTTCATTCCCTTCTTAAAGAGTTCGTAGGCAATTTTCTGCGACCCGTCGCCGCCAATGCTGATGATGGCGTCGATGCCAAGCTTCGCCGCATTAGCGATCACCTGCGCGGAAATGTCGCGCAGCACTTCCTTGCCGTGCACCACTTTCTTGTAGTGAAAGGGATCGCCGCGGTTGGTGGTACCCAGAATCGTTCCCCCGCGCGGCAAAATTCCGCTGACTTCTTTCAGCGTGAGTTCGAACGATTTCTCCGGCCAGATCAGCCCATCGAAGCCGTCGGGAATCCCGATCACCTTCCATCCGTGCTTCAGGATGGCAGCCTTGGTGGCGGCGCGAATAACGGCGTTCAGGCCGGGAGCGTCCCCGCCTCCAGTAGCGATACCAATGCAACGAATGTCAGACATAGAGAAAGTCGTCGTTTGGTCGCTAGTCGTTGGCAAATCCTACGCACGACAGCGGGGACCATACTGACGATACTTACGATAATACTGAGACAGCGGAAGATGGCAACTTACGAGTGGGCATGGGACTCCGCGTTCCGGAATTAGTCCGGACTGGGGAGTCTTGCCTGCGTCTTTGCCGGTTACAGGACCAGATTGAGGCGCGCGGCTTCGGCGAACGCGCGGAAATCCTTGTCTCGCGTGAGCAGGGGAATGCCCCCGTCAATGCAGGTCTGGGCAATCAGCGCGTCTCCTAGCCGCGCTTTGCGGCGCTTCGATAATACCTTCGCCCGCAAAGTTCCGGCTCTCTGCCAATAGCCCGGTTCGACCTCAATCAGGGGAACCTCTGCGAGCGTTTCGGCAACGTCGGAAGCAAGTCCCGCGTCACTCAATAGCTCTGTAAGCACGACTGGGATCATCAAGACCTGCCGGTCAGCCAGCGCCTGGTCGAGCAGTTGCGCGTCCTCGCCCGGTTCTCCTTGCAGGAAGGCAATCCATGTGCTGGTATCGACTGCAATCATTGAACATCAGCGATCAGCTTTTAACTCCGCCAGAGTGCGACTGAATTGGACTTTGCCGCGCAACTGCCGCAGCCGCTTGTAGGCCCGCGACGCCGCCAGCAGTTCCAGTCCGGCGCGAACGGTCTGCGTGATGCCGGTCCCGCTGGCTTGCTGCGCCTTCTGCAGAAGAGTGTCTGGGATTTCCACCGTGATTTTACGCGCCGTCGCCACCATGATTCGTATTATACCGTATTCGATACCAGTCTTCGATATGGTATTTCGACTGGGAGGCGCGAACGCCGTGGCGTCGGTTATCGATAAACTTCGCCGCGATGACCAATGCGGATTACTAGAATTGTTACCGCGGAGTGTTGGACCTCGCAGATCACACGATAGTCTCCGATGCGGTACCGCCATAGTGCGCCCAGCGGACCGCTCAGGGCCTTGCCCAGAGTGCGTGCATCTTCCTGTTTCGCCACCCGCTGATCCATGTAATCCACGATGCGACGCGCCGTCGGTTTATCCAGTTTTTTCAGTTGTTTCTTCGCGGTTTGCGTGTAATCAATCGCCCAGGCCAAGGTCGCTCCTCACCTCGGCACTGCTATGAATCTTTTCTTCGCCTTTGCGCACGCGCTCCAGAACGTCTGCCGCAAGGTAGTAGTCTTCCAGATCGTCCAGGCCGTTCTCGATCATTTGCCGCAAGTAGAAAGCCTTGGTGCGGCCAGTCTGTGCGGCCAGGAAATCGAGGCGCTGCTCCGCTTTAGTGGAAAGTCGTATGGAAGTTGCCATCGCAATGTCTCGAATACGTGTATTCATGATATCACAATTCAAAAACGGACAGGAGAAAAAGATACAGGATTGACTCTCGAATTAAGCTAGCTTAAGCTAGCTTATATGAAAACATCCCCCAGGCAATCAGCACAAATTGGCGCATTTGCGGCGAAGAATTCACTCGGGACTTTGCTGGACCGCGTGGAACAGGGAGAGGAAATCATAATCACGCGGCATGGCAGGCCAGTGGCTCGACTGGTGCCCAACCTGGCCCGCCAGGATCAAGTGTCTGCAGCGTTTCAGCGCATACGAGAACGGGCAAAAAAACTGGCCAGAGAAAACCCTGGCACGCCGTCGTTCGATTGGAATGAGGTGAAGAAGCTCCGCGACGCAGGACGGCCGTAAGTGGGCCAAAGCGGAGTCGCTGTCATGAGTCTGGTCCTCGACGCTTCCGTCACGCTGGCATGGATTTACCAAGATGAAACCACAGAAGGCGTTCAGCGTTCATTCGACCTCGTAAGGACCAATGGCGCATGGGTTCCGCTTCTATGGCTTTGGGAGGTTGCAAACGTATTGCAAATGAACGTAAGGCGTGGCCGGCACAATACAAAATTCCGCGACCGCGCATTGGCTGATCTCGCGCTGTTTCCCATCAGAGAGGATGCCGAGGCGGGCCGCCAGGCCTGGAGTGGAAGTCTGACCTTGGCCGAGCGCCATGGCCTGACTGTATACGACGCAGCTTATCTGGAAGTCGCGCTAAGGCGCGGTCTGCCGCTGGCTACTCTGGACCAGGATCTACGGAGAGCCGCGAGTGCCGAGAAGGTTCAACTGCTGGGCGGGTAGAGAAAGACTCCCGGCTAGAGCTATATAATCATGTCAATCCGGCCAACGAGCCGTATGGCGACGCTGATGATCCTCTCGAAATCCCGGCCCTGCGAATCTGCGCGTCCGCTAATTTGGCCGATGTGCAAGCCGCTGGCGATAAAAATATCGGCACTTTTGGGTGCGTTAGCGATCTTGTTGCTTCCTGTCGTCTCCTGTGGTGGCTGTCCGGCGACGCCTTCGGTAACTTCGATCTCGCCGAGCAGTGCAACCGCTGGAGCACCTGGATTTTCACTCACCGTAAACGGCGGTGATTTCAGCAGCAACGCCGTGGTGGTTTGGAACGGCTCGCCCCTAACGACGTCGTTCGTTAGTAGTAACCAGCTTACCGTTACGATCTCATCGACGCAGATCGCACAGCCGGACACGGCGCTGGTCTACGTATACAACCCTACGGGCGGAATCCAAACCGTTGGTACGGGGTCAGTCACGGCGTCGAACACAAGCTCGTGCGGTGCCGCGGGCTCCAATGCGGTATCGTTCACCGTCAGCCCGTAACCTGGAAAGTCAAAAACCCCACTTCTCGCAAAAAACGCGAGAAACGGGACACCGGGCTGCGGACCCCAGCCGTGAGCGACGGGGTTCGGTTACTCGACTGTGAATCGTGAGTTCCACCTCTCACAAAGCCAGGGAGAAGCGCTTTACTGCGAGGCCACGACAGATAACGCCAGCAGCCCTTGCACCTTGCTCCAATCGTCGCTCTCGCGGTTGAAGGAAACCTCTCTGCGCGAGTCCGAAAACCGAAGATCCAGTAAGAAGAGCTTATGAATGATGTAGTCCCGCTGGCCGGTGTAATAAAGCTTTTCGTCGAACCCAGCTCCATAAAGCAAGTACAGCCGCGATTTCCACAGCATGAGGAGCGCACGATTGCTCTGGAGGGGAGAAATAATCTGACCAGGACTAATGGAGTCCGGGGCCATGTATTCTGCCGTAATTGTGACCGGACGTCCGTCCTGCCCGGGACGCCTTCCTTGGATCTTCGCGCCCACATCCTTTAGGGAAAGCGGATCCGCTGCTTCCACTCCGTCCTGGAGCGCAGAATTTTTCCCGCAGCAAACTGCCGCATCCCGGAAGATGGTTTCGAGCACCGCGATAAGCACCGCTGTCGTGCTCGTCGACCGTGCGACCTGCGGGGATAAGTCGCGAACCCGCACTTCCTGATCGGCGTGGAAGACATAGCCCGCAGGCACGTCTTGCTGGCCATGGACGAAGCCCGTAGCGAGCATTACAAGCGCGATGGGCCAAACCCTGCGGGATCTAATCACTCGCTAGCATCCCTCCACGAGTCCCCCAGCAACATTCCGTCCCCTTTCAATTATCTCTTATCTTCCATGTTAGGGCACATATTTCCAAAGAGTACCCCCGAGATTAGCACCACCTGAACCGGCTGTGCCATAGAAGTCACCGGACGACGTGACGAGTTGTAAGTTCCCGGGATCTTCACCGTCGGTGGAGTTGGAGAAAGCGTGGAGCACACTGAAGGTGCCTCCGGAGGTTTCCTTCCACATCGTTCCCCCGAGATTAGCGCCTCCGGAACCGGCGGTACCGTAAAAGTTTCCCGAAGAGTCAATGGCCAAGCTGTTGGGATCTTCGCCGTCAGTGGAATTCAAAAAGGCGTGCAACACGCTGAAGGTGCCGCCGGAAGTCTGCTTCCACAGGGTCCCTCCAGAATTAGCGCCGCCCGCTCCTGCGTTGCCGTAAAAGTTGCCGGAGGAGTCCATGTGGAGACTTCCAGGATCTTCGCCGTTAGTAGAGTTCAGAAAGGCGTGTAGCACGCTGAAAGTACCCCCGGAGGTCCGCTTCCATAATGTTCCCCCAGAGTTAGCACCTCCCGCCCCCGCTGTACCGTAGAAATTTCCCGAAGAATCGATGACCAAGCTGTTTGGGTCTTCGCCGTCAGTGGAATTAGAGAAAGCATGGAGAACGCTGAATGTGCCACTTGAAGTCAATTTCCACAACGTTCCCCCTAAGTTGGCGCCGCCGGCACCCGTTGTGCCGTAGAAGTTCCCGGATGAATCCATGTGCAAGCCGCCAGGATCTTCACCGTCGGAAGAATTGGAAAAAGAGTGGAGAACGCTGAACGTGCCGCCCGAGGTCCGCTTCCATAGTGTTCCCCCAAGGTTCGCACCCCCAGAGCCTGTGGTCCCGTAGAAGTTTCCCGACGTATCCATTATTAGAGACTTTGGATCTTCACCATCGGTGGAGTTGGAAAAAGCGTGCAGTACGCTGAATGTGCCGCCGGAGGTCAGCTCCCATAGCGTTCCCCCAAGGTTTGAGCCGCCTGCCCCAGTTGTCCCGTAGAAAGTACCGGAGGAGCTGATGACCAAACCGGTAGGGTCTTCCCCAGTAGTTGAGTTGGAAAAATCGTACAGCACACTGAAGGTTTGCGCGTGAGATGCGACCGTCAGGATGGATACAAGAATGACGACAAACCCGATACCCGCAGCAGACCGTAGGCTACTGCTTCCATGTCCCGAGGGGCGTGGGGGCGTCGCGAAACTATGTTCATCTGTACTCGCGCGTTCTACTAGCCTTTGCACTAACATGGAGTCTCTCCTATATCGATAATGTTCGCTTCGGCCTGCTCCTATCTACATACCGCCTTGGAGATCGAGCCCTTCGAAAGCAACGACCAAGAGCGGGCCGAGTCGCAGCCAGCAACTTAGTCCCATAGCTAACGTCTGCTAAGCCGAATGACGATCGCCCTTGTAGCACATAATCTGACCTCCGCGGAAAGTGCCTCGGCTTTGTTCGGCTTTCGTAAAAGGGGAGCCGCAATTACTTATCAGCGTTGCTGCATTAATCCGTTCCTTCATGCAATGTCTCAGCATTGTTAATGAAGACACTCCATCCTATTACCTTACCTTCATCCCTGTAACCGTAACGTCGCTTGTTGCAACCTAGCGATATCTGATCACTTTCCTATTTGTGTAACTTACTAATTATATTGACATAACTCGGAACACACGACTAACATTCGCTCGCTTTACAATCCGACCTAGTCAGGAGTATCCGATGCTGCAAAGATCCACTTTTCCCCTCTTGCTGCTCGTGGTGGTTGTGCTTTCGACATCGCCCGCGGCGCTCGCGCAGACCTCCGCCCATGGACACTGGATAACCGATCCCAAGAACGTGGCAACTCCAGGGTTCGTCTTTGATGTTCCGCCTTCGGATTTCAATCCGCTCGCCGCATCCGACGCCGATCTCCGGGCATGGGGATTTCCGCCTCGGCCGGACGCGAGTAAATACGAAGCCTACGATCTATGGACAAGAATGGTCACGGCAAAGCGCGTGACCCCGCAACTTATCTTCACGAATATCTACCACGGTCCGGCCAGAAACGTTAGAGTCGGTATGGTGCGCGCGAACACTACGGCTGCACAGAGCGATAACTGGAGCGGCTATGCGATTACTCAGGAGCCGGGTACGTTCTACTCCAAAAACTCGACCTACGTTATGGCTAAGTGGACTATTCCTTCCGTTTCTCCTCCATCGGGGTCCAGTTGCAGCACAGCCACCTACGACTCCGCACAGTGGGTTGGCTTCGATGGCTGGGGCGGCTCGGGCGATGTACTGCAGGGCGGAGTCGAGGCCAATTGTGGCAACTCCGACTACGCATGGTACGAATGGTTCCCTTACGCCCAAACGATACTTAGTTCGCCCACTGTCGCCGCTGGCGACTTCGTATACGCCGAAACCATATACGATACGGCGACCCCGCACGGAAACTTCTATATATGGAACGAGACAACCGGAGTGGCCACAGCGGTTTTGTTTAATCCCCCTTCGGGCGTGACCCTGTCTGGGAACAGCATTGAATGGGTCGTTGAACGCCCGGAGAAGACGGTTAACGGCCCTCTGACTGATCTCGTGAACTACGGAAGCATGACATTCACCAACTGCGATGGCGACGTTCCTGGCGTCAACGGCTTCATTCCAAACGTAAGTTATTCGGGCCCTGATGCGGCCACCTATCAGATCGATATGGTGTGCCCACCGTGGACCCCGAGCTCTGCCTGCACATCCAACACGGTGATTAGTACATCGAGCATACCAAACCCCAGTGAGACTAACGTCGCCTTCACCACTTCGGGCCCCGCTCGCTAGCTAACCGGCCGGTGCCCCACTTCTCGCCAGAGACGCGAGAAATGGGGCACCGGCTTTCGAAAACCGCGAAAGCTGGGGCAGCGTCGTCCGCAAAAGCACTAAATTAGGAAGTCAGTTGCCCCGCCCTGTCGCAAGAACCGGGACAATGTCGGGGCAGCCCCCGGGCTGGCTGAGAAAAGCTGGGCCAGGCCCACCCGCCCTACTGCACGGTTACGTTTGCTGTTGCGGTGTAGATTGCGGTGCTTGTGGTGTAGGTCGCGGTGACGGTTGTCGTGCCTGCGGCTACTCCGGTGATCACGGCGGGATCCCCGCCGACGACTGTAGCGGTCGTCGAGCTGCCTGTGGTCCAGGTCGCGGTGGCGGAGACGTCCACCTGGCCGCTTGGCGTCTGCGCGTAGGCGTAGGCACTAACCGTGTCGTTGGCCGCAACTGTGTAGCTCGTTGGGCTAAGAACGAGACCTGTAACATCGCCGAGAACGATGTTCGCTGATGTGGTACCGGTGACGGCACCGGAGGCCGCGGAGATGGTTGACGTACCCTGCGCAACCCCCGTGAGCACGCCGCTAGTACTGATAGTAGCGACTGTTGTATCCGAACTTGACCAGCATACCGTGTTGCCGCTGCAGCTGGTGCCGCCCGTCAACGTCGAGGTGCTGCCATCCTGGTAGGTCCCCGTCGCCGTCATCTGTTGGGTTGCACCCTGGCTGATGCTCGGAGTTTGGGGAACAACAGTAATGGTGCTGAGGGTTGGGTTCACAAAAAATCCAGTGCAGCTTATGGTCAACGCTGCCGTGAGCAGCATGGCGCAGGTGAGTGCGAGGCGGAGTTTATGTTTCGTGGATGACATAGTTATTGAAACTTCCTTGGGCGCGCCCGCTCGGCTTGATCTACCCCGATCTGACCTTTACCGCCTGCGCTAAAGACGCAGCAGATTACCCTCTAAGCTTACGACCTCTGCGCCTCGGCGGATGTAAAAAATTGTAGCAGAAGAAGATTTCCTGCTGACGCCCCAACTGTACTTCCGTGCATACCCGTAACCATCTCTGCCAATGCCGTGCTTGGGGTAAGAACGCGGAACGACTGAGGAACTTGCAAGGAAAAAGGCCAGTGCTGGCAGCAGCACTGGCCATTCCAATCAAGCAAGAATCAGCCTATCGTCCCTTGTGCTCTTCCTTCGGAGGAGCGCTTTCCTTCTTAGGAGCGGGGGCAGGTTTTTGCGGCTTGGGCGCACTCGCCTTGGGCTCACTCTCCCTGGGTGCAGGCTTCGGCGCACTGGCCTTGGGCTCACTCTCCCTGGGCGCGGGCTTCGGCGCACTGGCCTTAGGCTCACTCTCCCTGGGCGCGGGCTTCGGCGCACTCGCCTTGGGCTCACTCTCCCTGGGCGCGGGCTTCGGCGCACTCGCGTGAGCCTTCGGCGCACTCTCCTTAGGCGCGCTTTCGTGAGCCTTCGGAGCAGGACTTGGCTTGCTAGCGGCCCGCGCTTCGGTAGCCGGACGAGTCTCGGTTTTCGGCGCCTTTTCCGCGCGCGGCGCACTCTCCCGCGCAGGGGTCTCAGTCTTTGACGCTTTCGCCGTATGAGAGGCCGGCGCGGGGGTTGGTTTTGCCGCGTGACTTTCAGTCGGACGAGCCGCACTCTCCTTGGTATTGTTTTCCCGAGGAGTGCTCTCCCGTGCCGTGGTCGCCTTCTCCGGTTTTGCAGTATTGCTCTTGTGCGGCGCCGCGGATGGATGGTTGCTCGCCTTCGTCCCGCTCGGCGCTGCCGCGCGATTCCCCGCGGGCCTGTTTTCCGCTGGACGCTTCTCCGCGGGACGAGCCTCTCCACCCCGGTTTCCGGCCGGAGCCGAGGCCCGCGCTTCTTTCGGCGACATCGCCGGAGCATGGTAAGTCCCGCCAGCGGCCTTGGCAGTTACTACGCCTTTTCCGCTGAATTCACCGGGCCGGGCCGTAGCCGCGACCGCCGGTCGTCCATGGTTGGTCGATGCAAACAAGGCACGATTCTGACTTGCGGCATGTTCCTGCTGCACCTGCGCCGCCACCGGCGGAGTGTGCGTTTGATGGGCGTAGCTTTCCTGTTCCGGCGTTGGCCGTGCGGCAACTCCGCCTTGTCCGCCGTTAAACGCCACGTGAGATTCGTTGTTCACGATCACCGTGCGATTCACGTAAACGTTGGTGATGTGTGGTAGTGTTCACGTTCATTACGGCAGTGTTGTAGAAGAAATGGCCACCTCGCCATTCTCCACCCCCAAACCCGTTGCCGCCATATCCAAATCCGTAATTAATGCCGCCGTAGAAGCCGATCTGGGGTCCCCAATAGCCACCATTCCAGGCGTAAGCACCGTCGTTCCAACCCCAGTAACCGGGAGTCCAGAGCAAGCCCTCTTCGGGCGCTTCCACCCAGGTGCCCGGCACCCAGTAGTAGCCGTTATCGTCACTCCATGACCAATAGCCGGGCGTCCACATATAGCCGTCGCCCGGGCAAAGGGGTTGCTCGTAAACCGGCAGCGCGGGCGGACCGATGCGCACCGAAATGCCGATTCCGCCAATGCCAACACCGATTTGGGCAGCGGCTGGAGAAGAGAAAGCTGCTGGCAGAACCAGAAGCAGTAATACAAAAGTTAGGAGACTAACTGCACGGGGGAGCTTCATTATTGTTTCCTCGGGGCCCGGTGGGCTTGCCCTGGAAACGGCAGCACCACGAGCGGGCGAATTCGGCGCAAGAAGTCTGACGCAGATTAAATCTGCAACCAGCAACTTGGCCTGACGAAAGGCTTGTCTAATTAAACGACGGAGGTTGGAGTACGTTGTGAGTCAAGAAGTTGTTCGGAATGTCAACTTTTGTCAATTTTACTTGCCAGTTGTCAATTCTCAGTTCTCTCGAACTCAGGAAACTCAGGCGAGATTCTTTATTCGTGCTCTGTTAATTCAACTGGTGTTTTCGAAGGTCGACTTGGGAGAAAGGCATGCTGTAGCGACCGGTCCTTAAGGTTTTACCGAGAACCGAGAACTGAGAACTTGCTCACTCAGTTTGCCCTCTTCGACCGCGCAATACGCTCATCGATCAGCTTGCGGCCGGCAAATCCTTCGTCCGTACCGTGCCAGTGCGTGATGGATTGCTCGCCCATTTTCCAACACAGCAGGACCGTCTTGCCTTCCACTTCACAGGGAAAATCGAGCAGACCGATGTCGAGATCTTTCACCTGCACCCCAATAGAATCGATCTCGGCGAGAGCATCTTTGGCGCGCTGCTCGGCCTTAGCACGCTCGGCCTTGCGCCGTGCGACGGCTACAACATCCACGTGCGTACCGCCGTTAAGGAAGATGCGGTGGCTAAGCTCCTGCATCTCGCCTTCGACTTCTTCCATCAACTGCTTGCCGCTGATAGCGGTGCGCAAAAGAGACTCCAGCACCGAGAGCAACGATTGGGCTTCTTCGAGAGTGAACGTGCGGTCAGACATTTCTTCTATTCTAACGCAATCGCGGAGACGCAGCAGGCAATTAATAACCGGCATTCGAGCCGCCGCGCGCTTGCGCCAAGCTTCATGTCGACGGCTGATTGCTCAGGTCTTACTTTGCGGCCGGCTTGACCATTTCCACGTCGAGGGTGATGGTGATGTCGTCGCCCACCAGGCCGGGCAGGCCGCTGACTCCGAAATCATTTCGGTTAATTTTGGTGGTGGCGGAGGCGCCCATGCGCATACGGTCCTTNNATGGTGGGATATTTTTGAGCGTCCAGAAAGCGCGCGCTGCGCAGATCGTTGTCGCGCATCTCGACGCGTGTGTCCACGGAAGCGGTCTCGATGGTGGCCTGGATGGAAGACTTGCCGAGATCAGCCGGGTCATATTGCACCGTACCGCTGACCTTGGTGAACGCGCCCCGCACCGTGGAAACTCCGAGGTGGCGCACGGAAAACTGCGCCGAGGAGTGCGGCGGATCGAGCTGCCAGGTGTCCTGCGCGGCAGCGGAAAGAGTCAGGATCAGAGCGATAGCGAGGGCAGAGAGAGTTCGAGGCATGAGATGCAAGTCTCCAACGTAAATTTTTTTCCAGGCAGTCGTTACAGTCTAGCAAATTGCTCCACACGCGATCAGTGTGTTCTTCCCTGTGAAGGGTCGGGGCTGGTTGCGGAGTTCAAGTCCACATGAAGTTGCAGTGCCGGCAAAATTCCTGGCGGATAACATTCGCCATCCCGGCTGTCGTTGGCGCAGCGCCCGGCGACGTCTTTGCGCTGAGGCGATTGCGCGAACTGCCAGACCTCGGCGAAGCCAACGCCGCTTTCGGCGGGACTTGGCGGGCGCGACGGAAACACACAGCCCGGCGCAGGCGGGCAAGCATCGTTGATCGCCCAGTAAACGATCTCACGTGTGGCGCGGGCGCCCTCGCCCGCGTGGGCGCGAATATCTTCGGCGGTGACGACGTTCTCGTCATCGGGCGAAGGGATACCGGAGCAGTAGATGCCGGCGCGAAATCCGGCGGCGGTTATGCCATCGACCCACGAATAGATGTAGGCCTTTTGCTCTGGCAACATGCG
>PKVZ01000004.1 GCA_003131635.1 Acidobacteriaceae bacterium | reverse complement strand
TTCGTGCCATACTTCTGCATGCTTCTTCGAGCCGCCGAATCTGCAGATGCGATGTCTGTGGCTCGTGTGCATGTTCGTTCATGGCAATCGGCCTATCGGGGTCTCCTTCCAGACGAGTACCTCGACAAACTTCGCCCCGAAGACAGGGCGCAACGATATGACTTCGCAACCCGCGATCCTCAGAGCCCGCACACCATCGTAGCGGCTGAAGCGGGATTGATTCGCGGGTTTGCCACCACTGCGCCATCGCGAGACTCGGATTTGGCGGGCTATGCCGAACTGTACGCGCTGTATGTCGATCCTGATTACTGGGATCATGGCGTGGGGAAGGCTCTTATATCGGCAGCTCGCGAACGGCTTGTCGCACTGGGCTTTGAAAATGCGCTCTTGTGGGTGCTGATGGGTAATGTTCGTGCGGATCGTTTTTATCGAAAGGATCAGTGGACGCCCGACGGCCTCCAGCGTAAAGACACGGTGTGGGGCGTGACCGTAAACGAAATCCGCTATCGACGCAAACTGTGAATGGATCATCAAGTAAAGATTCGTAAAAGACAGTGCGCTTTTACAACTCCGGCTCCATAATCTTTTTCGTGTAGTGTCTCCCAGGTCGAAGGTTCACACATGGAGAAACTGTGCTGAAACAATGCTGGCTTGCACTGACCCTGGGCCTCGTCGGCTTGGCCGCGCTCTCTGCATTTGCCCAGACCCCGCCGGTCGCTTCCACCGCAGCCTGCGGCCGCGAAAATGTCAGCTTCAAGGTGAAGCTGAACGGGTCCTCACACACCCTGGCGCAGCCCGACCCAGCTAAGGCGCTGGTCTACTTCTTTCACGATGCCGGCACCCCCATCACCTTAGGATATCCAACCGTCAAGCTCGCGATCGACGGAGCATGGGTAGGCGCAAACCACGGCAATTCCTATTTCTCCGTCTCCGTCGAGCCCGGAGATCACCATGTATGCGTTACTTTGCAGTCCTCTCTGGTCGCGCAGCGTGTGGAACTCGCGCACTTCACAGCAGAAGCGGGAAAGGTTTATTACTACCGCACGCAACTCGTCATGTCACGCAGTGTGGAGTTGTTGGAGTTCGATCCCATCGACAGCGATCAAGGCAAGTATCTGATCGCCTTCTTTCCCCTAAGCGTTTCCACTCCCAAGAAGTAAATGCAAAAAAAGAAAAGCCGCCCAGACATCGGGCGGCTTGCTCCTTGTTGCGACGCTATGCGTGACGGCCGACGCTTACTTCACGCTGCTCAGCTTTGACAGTTCCTTGACCGTCGCCTTGTCGTCGTAGACCCCGGCATTCACAATGTACGGCGTCCCCTTGGCGCTCAAGTGATAGGTGATCTTGCGGGCCGGCTCCTTCTCGCCGGGCTTCGGCCACCAGTACTCGTTCCAGGTGCCGGAAGGCGAAGCCTGCACGCTCTTGCAGTAGGCATCCGAGTCCGGGTAAATGCTTTTCCCCGTTTTCGCATCCTTAACCGAGGAGAGATCTTGGCCTATCATCTCCGGCTTGATCGGGTGCGCCGCCATGGTCTTCTTGCTGCAGTCCTGAATAAAGATATAAGTGTCCTTCCATACCCACGGACCTTGCTTCTGGTTGAACTGCGCCAAGTCGCCTCCCTTCGACAGCGCGCTGGCTGCCTCCCTTACCTTGGCGATGACTTCCTTGGCAGTTGCATCGTCCTGCCCAACCGCGACCGCGCACAGGGCGACGTTAAGCAAAGCCACCGCCACCCCGGCAAAAATCTTGCTGCTCTTCATGCGTAATCTCCTCTCAATTAGCAAACGGCACCCAGTCTACACCCATCTCCTCCGTTCGCAGAATTGCGAAATGATTTTCATCTGGAGTCAGCGCGCATATTGTCGACGAACCGGAACCTATGCGATTGCCGATTGCTGTCGAAACGTCGCGATAACACGCATTGACCCGGAACGAGTTATGAGTGTAAAAGCCTGGTTACCATAGGGACTGCGTGACGGGCATACTACCCACGTATCCTCAATTGCTAAATAAACCGAATTCTTTGATAATCATTCTTATCCACCCATCATGCCTTTGAAACATGAGAAGTTTCGGGAGCTTGCCTGGAAGCATGGCATGGCAGCCACGCATCAGCGGCAGATTATATTTGAAGCCGTCGTGGCCGTTCCCGGACACTACTCGCCAGAACAAATCTACGCGGTCGTCAAACGGCGCGTACCCTCGGTCTCTCTCGCCACCATCTACAACAATTTGCGTGTGTTCGTGGAAAAGGGACTGCTGCGGGAAGTGAGCCCTCATGCTTCCACACTGCTGGTGGAAGGTAATCTGGAACCGCATCATCACCTGGTCTGCACGCGCTGCAAGTCTGTGCAGGATATTGCAGGTGACTTCGTTGACTTCAAACGGCTGGCCCGGCAGGCGCCCGGCGGCTTTGATCTAACTGAGCCGCTGATCGACGTATTTGGCCTCTGTCCGCGCTGCAGTGCCAAAATTCAGTGCCAAAACTTAAACCCAACTTCATAAGCGAAAGAGGAAATTATGTCTGAAGATAAGCAAGTACTGGCCGGCGTGCCCGGCCCGGGCAATACGGAGCCTGAAGTGTCACCCGAATCCAAGTGCCCGGTAAACGGGGGCACTCGCAGACACACCACCGCCTGGACTCCATCGAATGCAGACTGGTGGCC
>PKVZ01000066.1:6592-7182 GCA_003131635.1 Acidobacteriaceae bacterium | reverse complement strand
ACGAACTCCGCCACCTCGCCTAAATGCCGCAAGGCATTCCGCGCGGGCTCGTCGTCGCCGCGAAGGAAGTCCACATAAAAAACATACTCCCAAGGCCGCCCGCGCATGGGCCGCGACTCGATCTTGCTCAGGCTGATGTCCCGCAGCGCGAACACGCTGAGCGACTTGAACAGAGCTCCGGGCTGGTTCTTCAGCTTGTACGCGATCGAGGTCTTGTTCGCTCCGGGCGGGATCAGGCGCGGGTAACGTAGCTCAGCCGACGCACTTCCCTCTTTGAGCTTGGCCGCGCCGCCTCGCTTTGTTTTTCGCTCTGGCGCCCACTTGCGGATCAAAAGAAAGCGCGTGAAGTTGCGCTTGTCGTCTTCAATCCCGGTTTGGAGAATCTTTCCCGAATATTCGCGAGCGGCGTGTCGTCCAGCGATGCTAGCTGCATCGGGGAGGTTCTCGGCGACCACGTGCTTCACGCTGCCTGCCGTGTCGTAGAACGGGACGGGCTCGATGTTCGTGTGGTGACGGAAGAAGTCGCGGCACTGATCGAGCGCCACCGGATGGGAGAGGACCCTGCGCAACGCGCTGAGCTTCACTCCCGG
>PKVZ01000066.1:0-6479 GCA_003131635.1 Acidobacteriaceae bacterium | reverse complement strand
CGGCAACTTTAACCGCAGCTTTCATGGCAGCAACCTTAACTCAGCAAGGTAGCCGGAAGAGCATGGAAAGCGCAAATCGAATCGTCACAAAGTGACAAGAAAATAATCAGACGAGAGTCTTCTCCAGCACCGACGCATCCACCCCGTTGGAATAATAGCGTGGATAAGTTGTGACCACGCTGTAGCCGTGCCGCTTATAAAACAGTAGGGCGGCGGCGTTATCCACTGCAGTTTCCAGTTCGACCGAGCGGCATCCGGCAGAGATCAGGCGATCTTCAGCAGCCCGCAGCAGCAGCGATCCCATTCCAAAGCGGCGTGCGGCGGCGATCACGTCAATCGTGATAATGTGGCCGCGCGCCCGGGCTCCCGCTTCGGCTACGATGAAGCCGGCAATGGCGGCATCGGGTTCCCCGCTTACCGCGATCAGCGTAAACGACGCGCGACGGCGCATGTACAGTCTCAGTTCCGCCCGCGAATAGGAAATACCCGCAGGAAAACAAGCCTGATCGATCCGCCACAGCGTGTCAAAGTCGGCGGCCTGGAAATCGCGAACCGTGAAGGGCACGCGGCCATTGTAGCTGGGAGTTCCTTCCCGAAACGGCTCGCTTCGGCCGCGAAAAGGCTTTAGTCCCCGGTTTTCCACAGTTTAGTGAATTGGAGATGATTGCCCCTTGCTTCCTCCGCAACCTCGGACGTACCATGAGCATCTGAGGAAAGCGTGTGGGGCGCCTTCTCCTAATTGACGTGGTCGCTTCGGTCGCCGTCCTGGCGCTGTGGTACGTCGTGTTTTCCCATTACAACCGAAAAAAAGGCGCGGCAGCCTTGCGCTGGGTCCAGGACGCATGCGCCGGCAAGGGGAGCATCCTCGAATCCCGCTGGATGGGGAGTTCCCGCCTGCAGGCGCGCCTCCATTTTCCCTCCCGCTGGTTCGAGAATGCCCGCGTAACCGTTCGCTTCCAGCCCCGGCCTTTACCCGTGCAGTGGCTGATGAGCTGCTGGCACCGCCAAAAAGAAACGCTGACCTTCGAGGCCGACTTGGATGGCTCTCCCACCTTCCATCTGGAAGTAGTGCGCCATCGCTGGTGCGCCCATAACCGCGGAATCTCTGCCCGCAAGCGCGACGGCCGCGAGTGGGATGTCTTCGAACCCGGCCCCATCATCCTGACCACGCGGACGCACTGGAAGCAGGATCCGTCAGCCGAGTTGAATGCGTTAATGTCGGCGCGTCGGCAGGACATTTTGCAGGTTCACTTCCGTCCAGAGTCGCCGCAATTTTCCGCTACCGTTCGCTTGGAGGCTCTGGCCGATCCCAACGCCGCTGCGGAATTTGTCAGCGCCCTGCGCGAAATTGCCGCCGGAGCTTCCACCCACCGCCAGTAGCAAATCTCCATGCTCGCGGCAACCTGTTAAGGTTGGCGGAGGGATAGAAAAGAATCCGTGACGAGGTGAAGCAGCATGAAGCGAGGAAGCATGGATCGTTTCTTTTGGTTTTTATTTGTCCTGTTTGTTCCTTTCTCTACTTTATCGGCGCAAAATACTCCAGCTCCCCAGCTGCAACCCCGTTCGGCGGAGCCGGCAAAAGCCCCGTCCTCCACAGCCTCCGTCCCGGCGGACCGCCAAATTCAACTCGACGTGCAGGTCACGGACAAATCAGGCGCACCCGTTCGCGGATTGCAGCAGCAGGACTTCACCATTCTCGACGACAAGCGGCCGCAGAACATTCTCTCGTTTCAATCCGTGGATAGCGCCGCCGCCTCAGCCAGCGACCCTCCCGTTGAAGTTGTTCTGGTCGTTGACGCCGTCAATGCTGGCTTCCAGAGCGTCACTTACGAGCGCAGTGAACTGAAGAAGTTCTTGCTGCAGAACGGCGGCAAACTCGCGCTGCCAACTTCGCTCATCGTATTCTCCGATACGGGAACCGAAATCCAGAAGGACTCCTCGCGCGACGGAAACGCTTTGGCGGCACTCTACGATCAATACGAAACTGGGCTGCGGATTGTAAATCGGTCGCAAGGCTTTTGGGGCGCCGCCGAGCGTTTCGACTTGTCGCTTAAAACCCTGACCAATTTTGTTGAGCACGAGAAAACTCGCCCCGGCAGAAAACTGATGGTTTGGTTTAGTCCGGGATGGCCTTTGCTGTCGGGGCCGCGCATCGAGCTCACCAGCAAGCAAGAACAGCATTTCTTCGACTTGGTCGTGTCTGCCTCCAACGATTTGCGGCAGGCCCGCATCACTCTCTATAGCATTGACCCGCTGGGTCTCGCGGATGCCGGTGGATCGCGGATTGTTTACTACAAGGAATTTTTGAAAGGCGTGACCTCTGCGAACCGGGTCCTGCCGGCGAATCTCAGCTTGCAGGTGCTCGCAGTTCAGAGCGGCGGACGCGTGCTTAATTCCAGCAACGATCTCACCAGTGAAATTGCTCATTGCGTCTCGGATGGCGACGCTTTTTATGTCCTCTCGTTCCAGGCCGCCCGGGCCGACCGGGCAAACGAATACCATGCCATCGCAATAACCGTCGACAAGCCTGGACTCACGGCGCGCGCGCGTACCGGTTACTACGCCCAGCCCTATGCCCCGTAAGCGCTAACTTAAGCAGAATTCTTTCCGGTCAGCCGACTCTCGACTGTCTTGAGCGCGATGGAGTACCGGCGGTCGCGTCGCCACGAACGCGCCGCCGGACTTACGGGGTCTATCCCGCGCTGAGCGTTAGCGTCCCCACCGTGACGTGGGGCCAGCGGACTTTGTTGAAAACCAGGATCACCACCTGAGAGTACTGGAGTTGCAGGTAACTTCCCTCCGGCCAGAACGGCTCAATCTCCTTGATCGGCGGGCATGGCTCCGTTTTCAGGATCGGATATCTCGGGATGCCCACCCACTCGATCCAGAACGTGGCGCGCGCCGACTCCACGAAAGCGTTGGCGGCGAAGGGCGTGTTGAAAGCGTTTTCCATGTTGCCGAGGAACGGGATATTGGCGATCTCGTGACGCACGGCCTTGGAATCGAGATGGATCGTAATGTGGCCGAGAATGTGCTCATGCGCGATCGCCTCGGTCAACAGGACATTCGGATTGTCGATATATTTCTGCGGGATCGTAGGCGGAAACGGACCGTCGCTCTGCGAGCCAGCAGCATCGTTGGCTAATACCACCTCCGGAACCAGATGCTCGATAGGCGGCTGTGCCGCGGGGACATTGACCGGCCGAATCCCGTCTCCGTCCTTGGTCGTACCGGGCACCGTGGGAAGTGGTGGGAAAGGAGGCGGTGGAACCCCCGGAAGTGGCGGAATCCCCGGACTGAATGTCGGAAACTCCGGCAGCGGGAACATATCCGGGATGTGCGGTTTGCCAGGAACAGGGGTAGAACTCGGCGTCTTTCCCTCCATCATGACCGTGACCCCATGAGGGATGCTGGCCATGCGCACGATGGTGGCCTCGTGCTCGGGCACGACGCTCGCGGGCACGTTCATAAACAGCCCCGGTTCAATATGCAAGGCCTGCCCGGCGGTCGGGAACGGATGCTTGTCTGCGTCGCTGACCCGCTGCAGATAGTGCAGGCCGTACAGGCTGAGATCGGTCTGCGGGTTCAGGCCTCGGTTGGGCACGACTCCAGGGATCACGTGGAAGTCGAAGGAGTCGTGGGTTAGGTTAAGTTCAAGGAAGCGCTTCGTTGTGCCGTTTAACGGCTCTGATTCCGGATTGTCAGGGCGCCAGATGGCATTGAAGCCATCTCCTCTCCAGCTGCCGGCCAGCGATGCTAGCGGACCGAGATTCAACGCGGTTGTGATCGGCCCCTGCTGGAACCGCGGCGGCACGTAAGGGGTGGTGAGTTTAAACGGGCAAGTCGGACGTGAAGTTTCTTCGCTCATTTTGAGTTCTCCTTGACAGAATTGGGGCGGATGGGCCGCCAACTGGAGTGGATCTGCGATGCACCTCTTTTAACGGAGCAACTGCCCTTGTGCAGATAGTGTTGTCAGACTCAGAACCGTTTCGTTGGTGCCGATCGGAATCGGAACATGATCCGGACCGCAGCGTTGGGAACCCCTATAGAGAACTGCGAAGTGAACCGCGCGAAAGAAGTATCTCCAAAAACAAATTGCGAGGGCTCGCGTGGTTTACGCTGAATCGCCAATGCACTCAGCGAGGACGGATCAGTACCGGTAAGTGTCGACCAGATCTTTGGTTATTCCTGCCGGATGACGGGCAACTCGGAAACAAAAAAGCCTTAAGTTAGCGCTTACGGGGCATTGCCCCCTAGCCGCTCATTCGTAAAGACATCTCGGAGTCCGCGGAAATCGCTTCTTCCTTCTCGCCCGCCGCTGTGCTATCGTTCCGGGCCATGACGTTCCGGGCTATGACGTTTCCAGGCTATGACTAACGCCAACATCGACAACACGACGCCGCAGTTCGGCACCGCCGAATATCTCGGATCGCCGGGCGCCGATCGCTGCCACTTCTGCCAGCAGCCCATCGCCGGAAGCTATTACCGCTTGAACGGAGCCATGGCCTGCCGCGGTTGTGCCGAAAAGGCGCAAAGCGAATTGCCGCGGGAGAGCCATGCCGATTACATGCGCGCACTTCTGTTCGGCATCGGCGCCGCCATTGCCGGACTGATTTTGTACGCCGCATTTGAAATCATGACCGGCATCATCATCGGCTACATTTCGCTGGCCGTGGGATGGATGGTCGGCAAGGCCATGATGAAGGGATCGAACGGGCACGGCGGACGCCGCTACCAGATCACCGCCGCCTTACTAACCTACGCAGCGGTGTCGATGGCGGCGATTCCAATCTGGATTCACTACGCCGGCGAGCAGAGGCATGCGCCACGCACCTCGCAGCAACAGCAGTTAACGGATGAAGCGCGGCAACAAAATCAAGATTCCGGACAGCAGCCCGAATCCACGCCCGCCAAGCCTGCGATGGACCGCGGCAAGGCTTTCCTGCAATTAGCGTTTCTTGGACTTGCGTCCCCGTTTCTGGAGCTGAGCGACTTCTTCCACGGCGCCATCGGCCTGTTCATTCTCTTCATCGGGATTCGCATCGCATGGCAGACCACGCAAGAGAGATTGCCCGCGATTGATGGACCGTTTCAATCTTCGTCTCCGCCACCCGCGCCAGTTAGCGCGGGCTGACGGGCGTAATATCGAGAGTCGTGTCCTCCATCACTCCTGAGCTGATTCGAAACTGCAGGCGTTGCGCGCATGCGCTCCCCCCTGGCGCGCTGGTCTGCGACCAATGCCACGCGCTCGTACACTCCGAGGAACTGGATCGCCTGGCCACGGAGGCGAAGGCGCTGGAGGCAAAGGGTGACTTCCAGCAGGCGCGCGAGCGATGGCTTGCCGGACTAAATCTTCTGCCGCGAACCTCTAAGCAGTACGACTGGATCCAAGAGCACGCCCTCGGACTCGAAGTTGCCGCGAAGAACATACGTGTTTCGGAACCCTCCGACAACAAGTGGGCTAAGCGCCTCGGCCCCGTGGGTCCGATCGCGGTTCTCTTGGCCAAAGGCAAGACGATTCTCTTCGCACTTTTCAAGCTGAAATTCCTGCTCAGCTTTGCCGCGTTCATCGGCATCTATTGGGCCGCTTGGGGCATGAAGTTCGGCATCGGATTTGCGGTGCTGATTCTGCTCCACGAGATGGGCCACTTCATCGACATCAAGCGCCGTGGTTTGCCGGCAGATATGCCCGTGTTTCTTCCCGGCCTGGGAGCCTACGTGCGTTGGCAGGCGATGGGTGTGCCTTTGGAAACCCGCGCGGCCATCAGCCTGGCCGGACCGCTCGCTGGATTCTTCACGGCAGTCGCTTGCGCCGCTTTGTGGTGGCAGACGGGCAATCCGCTCTGGGCTGGGTTGGCGCGAGCCGGCGCCGTGCTGAATCTGCTGAACCTAATTCCCGTCTGGATTCTCGACGGCGGCCAAGCCGTGCTGGCCTTGAGCAAGGTGGAGCGCATCATCCTGCTCACCGCATGTCTCGCTCTGTGGCTGGTGCTAGGCGAAAATATGTTCTTCCTGGTAGCGCTGGGTGCGGGATATCAAGTCTTTCTCGCCGGAAACCTGCCACCACATCCCAGCCGCGCCACCACCATTTACTATCTCGCCGTGCTAACGGCGCTGGGTGTGATCATAAAGATGCTGCCTGGAACCGGACTTGGCTTGCGGTAACCGAATTCGTCCCCTCCAACAAATTCTCTTTCTACCTCGCATCAGCTTTTTCGATTGTCTTTTTCGATTGTCCCAGACCAAAACTCGCGTTATTCTTTCCGGTACACCCCCAGCCACTTTCAACTCCATGTTTCGCTGGCGTCGCTTGCTGATCAAATTCTCGCAGACTACGAATAGGAGACTGAAGACCATCCATGCCGAATGAACTTCGCAATTTTCTGGCCCTTACTTACGACGAACTGGAAGACCTCAATCTAAAGGCAAAAGAACACCGCAGTAAACGCGTCCCCATCCATAAAATTCAGGAAGAGCGG
>PKVZ01000286.1 GCA_003131635.1 Acidobacteriaceae bacterium | reverse complement strand
GGATGGGGCACCCTCTGTGGATGAGGGATCGACACACGCGGAAACGGCTTCGCCAGCAGAGGCTTTGAAGGCCGAACTCGACAAGAAAGATGCCGAGATCAAGCGGCTGGCGCGGGAACTGGATTCTGCGCGGATGAAGTCGGCATCGTCGAGTACGGCGAACATTGGCGATCAAATTAAAGATGTAAAAGGTGTGAAGGTTCTGGCGCACCGGGTAGATAACCTGGAGCGGGCGCAGCTTAGAACTTTGGTCGATCAACTGCGTGACAAGATCGGCTCGGGCGTAGTGGTGCTGGGCTCGGCATCGAATGGAAATGTGTCTCTGATCGTTGGCGTCACCAAAGACTTAACCAGCCGGGTGCAGGCGGGCAAGGTGATTGGTCCGGTGGCGCAGAGAGTTGGCGGCAAAGGCGGAGGGCGTCCGGATTTGGCCGAGGCCGGGGGAAAAGATGCGGCTGCGCTGGATGCCGCGCTGGACGGGGCTTACGCGGTGGTGGAGGCGCTTCTGGCATGACCTCAAGTGAAAATTCCCTCGACGAACGATTGCACTTCATCAAGCACAAGGACCATGCCATCTTCGTGATTGACCTAAGTCATTGCACAGCGAAGGAGTTGCTGTTGCTGCTCGATTTGATCCGCGCCGATATCGCGCGCCATGCGCCCGGATCGGTTCTTACTCTAGTGGATGTCACGGGCGCGCAGATCGATAAGCAAGTGGCGACGCGGGTGAAGGAAGTTCTGGTGCTCGACCGTCCTTATGTGAAGCGCTCGGCGTGGGTGGGGACGGAGAGCCTGCCGCCTGTGTTTTATGAACACTTCAAAAACTTCTCGCAACGCGACCTGCCCGCCTTCAACACTCGGGAGGAGGCAATGGACTGGCTGGCGCAGGATTGCATCCCCTTGACATAGCTATCTCAGATAGCTATCCTTGTGGCATGCAAGTAAGTGTGGCCGACGCAAAGAACAAACTGCCTGAACTGATCAAGGCCGTCGAAAACGGAGAACCGGTGACCATATGCCGCCGGGGCGTGCCGGTGGTGGAAATCGTGCGCACGAAAAAGCCGACTCGAAAAAAGCGCATTTTAGGCGCCCTCCGCGGTCAGATCAAAATCATCGATCCAGACTGGTGGAAGCCGATGACCGACGAAGAAGTGGAAGACTTCCTTTCGGGCCGCTACTAAGAAATCATGCGATTACTGCTGGATACTGCGGTCGTCATTTACGCAGTTGAATTCCCGGAGAAGCTCAGCAGGCGCGCGTTAGCCGCATTGCGAAATTTGGATAACGCGATTGAGTTGAGTGCCGTCTCGGTTACCGAGATTGCGATTAAGGCTGCTTCCGGCAAGCTGGCGTTTTCGGCAGTAATCTTGCGTAAGGCCATGGATGACTTAGGAATTCGCATCCTGCCTTACACCGCCGATCATGCCTTCCGCATGTTCGGGCTTCCGCGCCATCATGGCGATCCCTTTGACCGCCAAATCGTTGCTCAGGCGTTGTGCGAGAACATTTCGGTTGTGACGCCGGACGACAAATTTAGGCTATATGCAGGAATCACCGTCGTTTGGTGAGATTCCAGGTCTTAACTTCTCCACTTCAGCGTAACCGGGCCGGTCATGGGGTGCTTCATCGGGCTCCCGGTGCGCTTGGCTTCGAGATGGGCTGCCTTCAATTGGAAATACCATTTTGCGGGACGGTCGGCGTCGTCGATGAGCATGAGATGGGGATTGTGCTTCAGGCCTTCCGATTGCAATTCCATGGTACGGCGATCCTGCTCGACGAATTTGGCGAAGACGAACTTCAACAGCTCCGGGCCGAAGGGCAGCCAGCGGAAGAGGTTCCAGGCGGCAACCACGTCGATGCGGCATTGATTGCGCGTGATCGGCGTGACTGTGGTGAGCGATGAGAACCAGTACTTGCCTGCGCGGATGGTTTCGCGGCGCAGGTTGGGCAATTCAAAATCTATGGTTGTAGTAATGGAATCGGCCGAGGCATAGAGCCGCAAGAGCTTGTAGGGGGCGGAGTTTGAGCTGGGGGTGTGCGCGCTCATGCGGAAGCCGTTGGGGATGGGCTCAAAATTCTTGTGCTTTTCGTGAATGCTGTGGCGGCTGCGCCACCACCAGGCCTGATGGACGAAGGGTCCGTGCGCGGGGTCCATGAGGCCGATGATGCCGTGATCGATGCTGACCGGCATGTCGGCGGTGAGGTAGGCGAGTTTGTATTTGTCTTTTCCAGCTACGCTGAACTTCTCGATCAGCGGGGCTGGTTCTGGAGCTTCTTCGGGTTCGGTGAATCCGGCGCCCGGCGGGCCGGGGTCGGGCATGTAAACCCAGACAAAACCATCCTGCTCTTCGCAGGGATAGCTGCCGGCGTAGATGCGTTCGACCTTCAGATTGTGGTCAGCGGTTAGTGATGGGATGAGCTGGCACTGGCCGTTATGGGCATCGAACTGCCAGCCATGATAGGAGCATTCGACATTTTCTCCATCGAAATGGCCGCAGTGGAGGGGCATGCCGCGGTGGGGACAGGCGTCGCGCAGAGCGAAGGGGCGGCTTATGCGGTCGCGTCCGACGACAAGTGGGACTTCGAGCAGCATGGCTTTGTGGAGCTGATTGCGGTGTACGCGATCGGCAGGCAGAGCGCGGTACCAGAAGCCGGTAAGCATGAGCGAATCGGGCGCCTGTAGTTGAGGGGAATCGAGTTCGGGCATGGAGATTGTTGATTTCTTGATGGTTGCTGGAACCCAATATGCTAGCATTCGCAGAACTTTCCGGCGCGTACCGAATTACGCGGAGGAATCTCGATGGAATTTTTGGGACATTTCCGCAGGCTTACGCCAGTGCAGCGGAACACTTTTACTGCTTGCTTTCTGGGCTGGTCGCTGGATGCTTTTGACTTCTTTATTCTGACCTTCTGCGTGAGCGCGATTGCCACACAATTCCAGACCAAAATTTCGGATGTGGCGGAAGCGATCTTCATCACACTCGCCTTTCGCCCGGTAGGCGCGTTTCTTTTCGGACTGATGGCGGATCGCTATGGACGGCGTCCCACGCTGATGGTCGATATCATCGCGTACTCGGTATTTGAGCTGGCATCGGCCTTCGCGCCTTCGTTGAAAGTTTTTCTGATCACGCGGGCGTTATTTGGAATCGCGATGGGCGGAGAATGGGGGGTGGGCGCGGCGCTGGCATTCGAGACGCTGCCGCCGGAGGGACGAGGATTTTTCTCCGGACTATTGCAGGAAGGATACTCGGTGGGTTATTTAGTAGCGGCTTTGGTTTATGGGACGGTGTTCCGGTTTGTGGGCTGGCGCGGAATGTTTGTGATCGGCGCGCTACCCGCGTTTCTGGTGATCTACATTCGGACGAAAGTGGATGAGTCCCCGGCGTGGCTGCAAGGACAGGTATCAAAAATCTCGAAAAAGCCGTTAGGGAAAGACATCTGGGCAAACCTTGGAACTTTTGCTCTGCTGGTGGTGCTGATGTTTGCCTTTAATTCTTTTAGCCACGGGACGCAGGACTTGTATCCGACATTTCTAACCAAGGGGCATCAGTTCGATCCGAAAACGGTCATGTTTATCACGGTGGTGGCCAATATCGGAGCCCTGCTGGGCGGGATTTTGTTCGGAACCTGGTCGGAGCGAATCGGCCGGCGTCGAGCGATTGTGATTGCCGCGCTTCTGGCTATTCCGGTGATTCCTTTGTGGGCATACTCGCATACCGTGGTGATGCTTGCGCTGGGCGGATTTCTGATGCAGTTCATGGTGCAGGGCGCATGGGGAGTAATTCCAGCCCATTTGAATGAACTCTCGCCATCCGCGGTGCGGGGAACGTTTCCTGGATTCGCGTATCAACTGGGCAATCTGCTTTCGTCGCGCAACGTGGTGATTCAGGCGAAGCTCGCCGAAAACCGTTATCGTGGCATGTATCCGCCAGTTCTAGCCTGGACCGTGGTAATAGTGGCAACGCTGGTGGCGTTGGTTACGTGGAGCGGACGGGAGCGAAAAGGCACGGATATGACGAATACGAGCTAGCGCGCCAGGCGACGGCCACCTGTCCGAAATTCTGAAGACAATCGATATTCTAGGGCGTTTCAAAGTGTGCAAGATTTGGCATATCTCATAGTGAAGGGTTCGGTACTGGCACGACAGTATCATTGTCATGGGGAGACTCCTGTGGTACGGTAGTTAAAATTTCACGCCTTCGTTAATACTCTCAAGGGGCTTTTGACGTTGTGGTTTGCGCGAGCGCGTGGGCAGGAGCGCCAATGAAAGAAACCATGGATCCCACCCCGGTAAGACCGACAGCGGACGAGGAAAATTTTGCAAATCGCAAGCTGATCCGTCCGGCATTGCCGCGCGTGGATCACAACCACGGCAACCACAACTCGAACCATAACTTAACCCACATGCCGGGGGTGGAGCGGCGCGAGCGCCACGACCGTCCGGAGCGTGCGCAGGAGCGTGCGCAAGACCGCGGGCAAGACCGCGGGCAAGACCGTGGGCAGGACCGTGGATACGATCGTGGGGACCGTCCCGCGCCAGGAGGCGGTGGGGGACGGAAGACGGCTCCTCCGGAGCAGACCAACGCGGAGAATTTCTATTATCAGAAGCAGATGCAGTCGCGGACGCCCATGGTGATCGTGCTGCAGGACGGCGAAGAGGTGCACGGCATCATCGAGTGGTACGACAAGACCTGCATCAAGGTGATCCGCGAAAATCGTGGACCGAATCTGATGATCTACAAGCCTGCCATTAAGTACATGTTTAAGGAAGACGAGGGCGGCGGGCGGTAGGTCATTGAGTAATTTGGCAATTTTGTAATTGGGCAGTTTAGGGAACCTCGGAACGCAGCCTCCTCGCCCGCTTTGAAAATTACGCAATCGCCTGATCGCTTAATCGCTCGATTGGGTTTACGGTACGGATGCTCCCGTTGACAATCTCACTTATCTCCCATAGCATCAATAACTTGAAGCAGCGATCCTGACACCGCACCCGGGAGCCGTACGTGATCAAGCTCGACATTATTAACGAAGTGGTAGCCAGAACCGGCATCACCAAGACTAAGGCTGAGTTGGCGGTGGAAACCGTCTTCGAAAGCATGAAGAATTCTCTGGCCCGCGGCAACCGCATTGAGTTGCGGGGCTTTGGAGTATTTAACGTGCGCCCGCGCAAGACGGGCATCGGACGCAACCCGCGCACCGGCGCCGAGGTGTCGATTCCTCCCGGCAAAGCTGTGCGCTTTAAACCAGGGAAAGAGCTGCAATCGATTGACTGAGAAAGGCAGCGTCCAGCTGGCTCCTGGCTTCCGAAGAATCTCCGCAAATCTTTTCTTGTTTGGCAGTTCAAGAAAAACTTCACAGCTGTGCGCGCGTGTCCTGCCGCGAAGTAGTAGCATTTAGGGAACGGCCGCGATGAAACGAGGCCGAGAATCGCATGGCCGAATCTACTCCTCCTTCAGTTTCTTCCACTCTCGAGTATTATCGGCCGCTGCCGCAGTGGGCGCCGAGTGCGCCGAAGCCACGCTACTGGCTGCACGTGCTGTTATTGCTGGCTACATGCTTTACCACGCTGGTGATGGGCGCGCGCATGCAATACAACTTCGAGCACAACCGGCCAGCGCTGTCGTTCAGCGACGAGCCCATCGTCGACCGGTCGGGGCAGCGTGAATTGATTTCGTTTTTTCCGGCGGAGTGGGCGCGAACTCACCCAGCGCGCCTGATGGGCGGGCTGCCCTTCATGGCGACCTTGATGCTGTTTTTCCTGGCCCACGAAATGGGCCACTACGTATACTGCCGGCGCTACGGCGTCTACGCGACGCTGCCGTTCTTCATTCCGGTGCCCACGCCGATTGGAACGATGGGAGCGGTCATTCTCATCCGTTCGCGCATTCGCTCGCGCACAGCATTGTTCGATATTGGAATTGCAGGACCGATCGCGGGATTTGTGGTCGCCGTGGCGGTGCTCGTAGTTTCGCTGGCATGGTCAAAACCGATGCAGATAGGCCTCGGCCAGCCGGATTATGAACTCGGCTATCCCTTGATTTTCAAGATCGTGCACCGTTTGTTATTGTCGAGTGGATTGATGCACGGTGCGGCAGTTTTGCCATTGGAGCGAGTGCTTCTGCATCCCACGGCAATTGCGGCGTGGGTGGGAATGTTGGCCACGTCGCTCAACCTGCTGCCCGGTGGGCAACTGGATGGCGGGCATATTATTTTTTCGATTGCGCCGCAGGCCCACAGGTTCATTTCGCGGCTGACAATTCTGATTCTTCTACCGATGGCGTATTACCTGTGGACCGGATGGTTCCTATGGGCCATCCTGCTGTGGTTGAGCAGCTTTCGTCATCCGCAAGTGGCGGAGTGGCCGCGAGTTTCGGGCTCGAGGTTATGGCTGGCCGTATTTGCCCTGCTGATGTTGGCGGTGACGCTGACGCCAGCGCCGCTGGGGCATTCGTCTCTGCCAGAAGTTGTGCGGCAATTCCGGTCGCGGTAGCCTCGGACTAATCTAAAGACTCGCACGCAAAACCGTTTCTCTCGTATACTCCCTTATTCAATCGTTTTAATAGAGCAAGTCGGAGGTGGTCTTTGAAAAGGACTACGGCTTACCTTGCGGTTCTCTGGGGATGTTCTTCTTTCGTGAACTTTGTCGCGGCGCAGGTGGTCGAGATTAACATTTCGCATTCTACCAACCATTTCGTGCCTAAGGAAACTCTGGGAGCAGGCGTCGATCGCATCGCCGTGGAAGCGATCGACAAAGATCTGCTGCAGCCGACACTGGAGAAGACGCTCGCTTCAGGCTGGCAGCCGGTCACGTACCGTCAGAACACGGAGCTCGCCATCGAGGCGTGGCACTGGAATCCGCAAGGGACATGGAGTGGTGGGAGCGAGGCCAGCGGCAAAGGATATTTCACTGGGTCGTCGACGCCCACGGAAATGCTTCGGTATTCGTACGGCTACGCGCTGCCCCGTCGCGGCACTACGCGCAACGACGGAACTGACAATGTAGGATTCTCGCGGCTAACCGATGGCGATCTGAATAGTTTCTGGAAGAGCAATCCTTATCTGACGCAACGCTTCACCGGGGAGAGCGACGGGCTGCATCCGCAGTGGGTAGTGATGGATCTGGCTCAAGTTCAGCAAGTCGACAGTATTCGCATCGCATGGGGAGAACCTTATGCTCGCCATTATCTGGTGCAGTACTGGACGGGCGATGATCCTATCAAGGCCGTGACGCGTGGCGTGTGGCAGACGTTTCCGCAAGGAACGGTTATGGATGGAAAAGGCAAAACCGAAACCATTCGCTTGAGCAGCGGTCCCATGGGCGTGCGATTTTTGCGGATATGGATGACGGAGTCGTCGAACACTTGTGACGCCGATGGAGCCGGTGATCCGCGGAATTGTGTGGGTTATTCGATTCGTGAACTCTACCTGGGCACGAGCACGGAGGACGACGCGTTTCACGACATTCTGCGGCACACGCCGGATCAGGAGCAGACGACTACTTACTGTTCGTCGGTCGATCCGTGGCATCAGCCATCGGATCTGGGATCAACAAAGCAGGCGCAGGTGGGATTCGATTTGTTCTTCACCAGCGGCGTGACGCGCGGATTGCCGGCCATGGTGCCGATTGCAATGCTGTATGACACTCCCGAAAATGCCGCGGCGGAGATTGCGTATTTGAAGAAGCGCGGCTATCCCATCTCTTACGTCGAGATGGGCGAGGAGGCCGATGGCCAGTTCATGCTGCCGGAAGATTACGCCGCACTCTATCTGCAGTGGGCGACGGCGCTGCACCGCGTTGACTCGGCGCTGAAGCTGGGTGGGCCATCGTTTCAGGGAGTGAACAAAGACATTGAAGTCTGGCCGGACGCGAACGGAAAAGTTTCGTGGACGGCGCGGTTCGTCGATTATCTGAAGCAGCATGGGCGGATGAACGATCTGGCTTTTTTTTCGTTCGAGCATTATCCCTACGATCCCTGCAGAACTCCCTGGGGCGTGCTTTACGACGAGCCCGAGTTGGTGAGTCACATCATGCAGGTGTGGCATGAAGACGGAATTCCTTCTGACATGCCGATGTTTATTACTGAGGGAAATCTTTCCTCGGGCGCGAGCGAAACTTACCAGGATATTTTCTCGGGAGTGTGGCTGGCGGACTACATCGGCTCGTTCTTGAACTCAGGCGGGAAAGGCGTCTACTTTTTCCATTATCTTCCGCTGCAAATGGAACCCGGTTGTAACAGTTCTCCGGGCACATTTGGAATGTTTACCGTCGACGTCAATTATCAGATCCAGCAGCCGCTGGCGCAGTTTTTTGTGGCACAGTTGATCAACCTGGAGTGGGTGCAGCCGGGTGGTGGCGAGCATCAGGTGTTTGCGGCGAAGAGCGATGTGCAAGACGGTGCGGGTCATGAATTGGTCACGGCTTATGCGGTGAAGAGGCCGGATGGAACGTGGGCGGTGATGGCAGTGAATCGAGATCAGCAGAATGCGCACCGGGTGCGGCTTTCGTTCGATGGGCCAGATAAGGACGGCAGCTTCGGCGGACCGGTTGAGATTTCAAGCTTCGGGAGCGCACAGTATCAATGGCATCCGGCACAGACACGCTTTATGGCGCACGCGGAGAATTCCGGCGAGCGGACGATCGTCGCGACCAGCAAGGGGTGGGCCGATCCCGATGGCCCGATTGTTCACACGAAATTGAACGCGCAGAAGGATACATTGTACGATCTGCCCGCGGCGTCAGTAGTGGTGATTCGGGGGAGCGTCGATGGAGTGAAATAGGTATGACGATCTCGCGGCCCCATTTATTTGTAGGGTCGAAGCTAATGGCTAATTGCCAAAGGCTAATAGCTGACCTTACATCAGCCAAATCGCGTCTACATCGACGATGACTTGAGTGCGTGGAATTTTCTGAGCCACGGCATAGGCCAACATGGCGCGCAGCGTTGCATTCAGCTTTTCGCGGCTGGGCGACTTCAGCACGAAATGATAGCGGTAATCGCGCTTCAGGCGCATAATCGGCGCGGCGGCTGGGCCAAGCACACGGACTCCTTCATGTCGCGTCTGTTCAAACCATTTTCCCAGCGTGCCCGACCACAGCAACGCTTCGTCGAGCTGGTTGCTGCGGATGAGAACATTGGCCAGCGCGGAGTATGGAGGATAGTGCATCCAACTGCGGAAGCGCAATTCCTTGTCGTAGAATCCGGCGAAATCGTGCTGTGCGGCATATTGCACGGCATAGTGATCCTGAAAATAGGTCTGCAGAATCACTTTGCCGGGAGCTTGCCCGCGCCCGGCTCGTCCGGCAACTTGGGTGAGTAGTTGGAAGGTGCGCTCGGCGGCGCGGAAATCGGGCATTCCCAGCGCGCTATCGGCGCCGACCACCCCAACCAGTGTGACGCCGTGAATGTCGTGGCCTTTGGCGATCATTTGCGTGCCGACGAGCACGTCCAGTTCACCCTCGTTGAGCGCACTGAGAATGCGCTCGAAATCTTCGTGCCCGCGCACGGTATCGCGATCCAGGCGGGCGATGCGCGCCTGCGGGAACATGCCGTGCATCAACTCCTCCAGCTTCTCCGACCCGGTGCCGAGAAAATAAACGTATTCGCTGCCGCAATGCACGCAGTCTTTGGGCACGGGCGCGGTATAGCCACAATAGTGGCAGATCATTTTGTGCTCGCGCTTGTGGTGGGTAAGCGCGATGGCGCAGTTCTGGCACTCCAATTTCTTGCCGCAGGTGCGGCACAACACCACAGGGGTGTATCCGCGGCGATTGAGCAGCACCATGACTTGCTCTTTGCGTTCGAGGCGCTCTTTGATTTCGGCCACGAGCTTGCGTGAGATGACCTGCTCGTGGCCGGTTTCCTGGAATTCCTGGCGCATGTCGATGATCTCGACCTCCGGCAGCGGACGTTGTTCTACACGATCCGGCAATTCGACGAGCGCGTATTTATTTTTCTTGGCATTGAAATACGATTCGAGCGATGGCGTGGCGGAACCCAGCACTACGGCGGCATTCGCCATCTTGGCGCGCACAACGGCGATGTCGCGGGCATGGTAGCGAGGAGTCTCTTCCTGCTTGTAGGAGGAGTCGTGCTCTTCGTCCACGATGATGAGCGCGAGATCGGCGACGGGCGCGAAGACGGCGGAGCGCGTGCCGACGACCATGCGGGCTTCGCCACTTTTGATGCGGTGCCACTGCTGGGCGCGTTCCTTGTCCGAGAGCGCAGAGTGCAAAATGGCGACTTCCTCGCCGAATATCTGATGAAGATCGGCGGCGACCGCGGGCGTGAGGCCGATTTCCGGGACCAGGAGAATGGCGGAGCGGCCGGCGTCGAGCACCGCGCGCATGCCCGCAAGGTAGACCGCGGTTTTTCCGGAACCGGTGACGCCATGCAAAAGCGTGCCGGAAAACTTTCGGGCCTCAACGCATTCGCGAAGACGGTTCAGCGCGGCCTGTTGCGCCGTATTGAAATCGAATTCGAGGCGCGAAGGCCGCGGCTTGCTGCGCGAGACAGCGAAGGATGCAGGCTCTTCGATGATTTCGATCAGACCGCGCTTGACCAGCGTGCCGAGGGTCGTTTGCGGGACTTCGAGAGCTTGCAGTGTTTCTACGGGAACGCGACCTCGGGACGCGGCCAGCGTCTCGACCAACCTACGCTGGTTGTCGTTCAGCTTGCCGCTGTCGGATTTTAGCAGCGCGATCTTGATGGTTCGAGTGGCATCTCTTACGGCGGAGACGTCTTCGCGCACAAGCCATTTCTTTCGCACCATCCCGCTCAAGATCAGTTTGGAAACGCGAGTCGCGGAGCGCAGGCTCTCTTCGCGGGTTGTGTGGACCTGCGTGATCTCTCCCGGGGCGGGCTCCTGCGCAGCAAGGTAATCGAGCACGCGAAATTCGGCGGCTTGCTCTTCCGGAGTGCGGCGGGAACGCGCGGATGATCCTGACAGGCCTGCCAGATGCAGGGCCAACTGGCCTTCCGCAGTGATGCGGTAGGCGACGGCGCGTTTGAACTCCGCATTCAGCGGCAGCATGGTTCGAAAGACTTCGCCGAGCGGTGCAAGATAGTAATTCGCAATCCAGCGACCGAGGCGCAGCAGTTGATCGTCCAGCACCGGGGCAGGGTCGAGTACGTTGAGGACAGGCTTGATCGTGACCGAGGGTTTGCGATCGTGCAGTTCAACCACGATGCCTATTAAGCGCTGCTGGCGAAAGGGCACAAGCACGCGGCCGCCGACCACGGGCGTGGCGTCGGCCGGAACACGGTAGGTGAACACCATGTCGAGCGGCACGGGCAGAGCAACATTACAGAACTCGGGCATTGGTTGCTCGTGCATTGATTGGAAGGATAACCCAGAGCGGACGGGTTATCTTGCGAACAGTCATGGCGCGGGCACGACCACGGCCCCTCGCTTCGCTCGGGATGACCACCGTGTTATTTTTTTGACTGCAGATTTATTCGGCAGCTTTTTGGGGAGGCACAATCCCCAGATACTTCATCACCATCTGCAAGTCCTTCCAGGCTTCGCCCTTCTGGCGCGGATCGCGCAGCAGGAACGCGGGATGGTAAGTGACAGCAAGGCGCGCGCCTTCCCATGATGGATCGCCACCAGCCGGTTTGAAGTCATACCAGCGGCCGCGCAGTTCGGACATGGGCGCGTTGATGGCCAGAAGATTTTTCGCCGCGGTCGCGCCCAAAGCGATAATCGCCTTGGGCTTGACGGTTGCGATTTGCCGCATGAGAAACGGCGAGCAGGTTTCACACTCGTCGCGCTCCGGCTGGCGGTTGCCCGGGGGACGGCATTTGACGATGTTCGCGATGTATACATCTTCGCGCTGCACGCCCATCGCCTTGATCATATTGTTGAGCAACTGGCCGGCGCGGCCGACGAAAGGCTCACCCTGCGCGTCTTCATCGGCGCCGGGGCCTTCGCCCACAAACATCAACTCGGCGCGTGGATCGCCCACACCGAAAACGATCTTGGTGCGCCCTTTATGAAGCTTGCAACGGGTGCAGTCGCCGAGATCCTCGCGAATCAGTTTGAGCGCAGCGTCCGGATCGGCTACTCCATGCTCAGGTTGCAGCGAAACGATTTGGGAGATTTTGTCTTCGGCGACGGGTGAGGCAACAGCGGATTTTCTTGCGGCCATTTCCTCTTTCAGTTCTGACTGTGCTGGTGAAACAATCGCGGACGCGGCTACTTCCACTTCCGTGCGTAGTGCAAGCTGCGGCTCTCGCCGGTAGAAATCGTAAATCCCCATCTCATGGCAATAGCGAACGCGTTCGGCGAGAGCGCTGCGTAATTCCGGATCGAGAGTGTGGGTCATCGGTTTCCAGGGCTCAGGGAAGACTGGACTCACTTCTCCACATCAAAATAAATTTTGGTGGTCGCGCGATACTGCAACACCTTCTCCCCATCCAACTCCATGTCGAGAGAATCTACGTGCGCCCACTTGATTCCACGCACGGTCTTCGCCGCCTCGGCGACCGCATTCCTGGCGGCCTTGGCGAAACTTTCCTTGGACGTTCCAATCACTTCGATAATCTTCTGCGTCATCACACGCTCCTTAAGTAAGTTTGACGGAAATTGTACGCCACTCGGAATGAACTTGCGTCAGGCGTTCACTCGCGATTTGCGCTGCTGGCGGATACGCACGACCTGGTCGAGAACGCGCTGGGCTACTTCCCACTTGGTGGTCTCAGGAACTTCGACGACTTCGTCGGGCGTAATGATCGTCACTTCATTGCGCTCGGAGTCGAAACCGACGCCTTCGCGAGAGACATCGTTGACTACGATGGCGTCGAGTTTTTTGGCTGCCAGCTTCTGACGGGCATTCTCCAGCACGTTTTCGGTTTCAGCGGCGAAACCCACGACAATCTGCGACTGCTTGCGGAGAGAAATTTCCTTGAGAATATCAGCCGTGGGTTCGAGTTCGAGAGTGAGCGGGCCTTTGCGCTTTATTTTTTGCGGAGAAGCTGACTTGGCGCGGTAATCGGAGACTGCGGCGGTCTTGATTACGATCGTGGCCTGCGGCAGAAGATCAAGCACCGCATCGCGCATCTGTTCGGCTGATTCAACTCGTGTGACCTCGGCCGCACCTGACGGTGTCAAGGCCGTCGGACCGGTGACAAGAAGCACGCGAGCACCGCGGCGCAACGCGGCTTCCGCCATGGCGTACCCCATACGACCGCTGGAGCGGTTGGTGAGGTAGCGTGCGGGATCAATCTTCTCGCGCGTCGGACCGGCGGTGATCAACAGGATTTCTCCGCTAAGATCCTGCGCCGCGCCCAGGGCCTCGAGAACCGCCGCTACGATGACCTCATTCTCGGCGAGCCTTCCCGACCCAGTCATGCCGCAAGCCAGATATCCGGAGTCCGGCTCGACGACCTTCACACCGCGCTGGCGAAGGATTTGCAGATTCGCTCGCGTCGCGGAATGGTTCCACATGTTGACATTCATCGCGGGAGCGACTACGACCGGAGCAGTCGTCGCAAGATAAAGGGTGGTAAGAAAATCGCTGGCAATGCCCTGCGCGAAGTGCGCCAGAACGTCGGCGGTGGCCGGAGCAACCAGCAGCGCGTCAAGCGCTTGCGCCACCGCAATGTGCTCAATTGCGGAATCGATATTCGGAGCGTGCTCTTCGCCGGACGAGAACATTCCGGTAATTACTTTCTCGCCGGAGAGCGCAGCGAAGGTGAGCGGCCGAACAAATTCCTGGGCGGCCCGGGTCATGATGACCTGCACGCGAATGCCGCGGTCTTGCAGGAGGCGGACAATCTCGGCCGCCTTGTAAGCCGCGATGCCGCCCGTCACTCCGAGAGCAACTTTCATTTTGCAATTGGCGCCTGAAGGCGCGACCGATTCTGCCGCACTTCGGGCAAGCCCGAAGGCATGCCCCGATACGAACCCACCTCAGCAGCCGCTTTAAGCATCGTGGCTTTAAGCATCGTGCCTTTAGGCATCGTGGCCGAAGGCCTGATCCAGAACATCGGCGGCCTGCTCGGCGGCGCTGCGGGTTTCAGGAATCTCCCATTTCACTTTGCCGGCGCGGATCTCATCCTGCGCAATGCGGCAAGGTTTTCGGGAATTTGTTTGAACCACCGGCGGGGCGCCCGATTGCAGTTGCCGGGCGCGCCGGGCGGCGACCAGAATGTAACGATAGTTGCTGTCGAAACCTTCGATCAATTTCATGGACTTTCCCCCCTGTGACCGGGACGTAAAATTTTTGATTGCCGAAAGTTGGCGCTTCGTTCTCCGCCAGCGGCAGCTAAGGACTCCGCTCCTATTTTCCCACGAAACTCAAGGTTGCGGGGGCACGTCCCCTCCGATTTGGTTACCGAGGTCTATGCAGTGCCGGAACCGGCGGGTGGGTTAAAGGAATCGAGAATCTGCTTCAGGCGGTCGCGAACGTTCGCCAGGCGACAACAATCGCCGAGCGCCACTACCTTCTTTTCCTCCTCGGAGAGCGGGTGGCCCGCCCGCACAAGGCGTTCGCCGCGAACGATGGCACGCAATAACTTGATCGAATCCTCAAGCTGGTCGTTAATGAGGATGTAATTGTACCGGGTGTAATTCGCAATTTCGCTGGTCGCTTTATCCAGTCGCCGCTCGATCACTTCATCGGCGTCTTCGCTACGCTTGCGCAGGCGTTCTTCCAGTATCTTGCGATTCGGGGGCAGAATGAAAATGCTGGTAGCTTTGGGGACTTTATCCTGGATTTGTTTGGCGCCTTGCACGTCGATATCGAGCAGAAGATCGCGGCCATGTTCTTCGGCCTTCTGCAAAAAACAGCGCGCCGTTCCATAGTAATTTCCAAACACTTCCGCGTGCTCGAGGAAGGCATCTTCTGCAATCATCTTCTCGAACTCGGCGCGCGACACAAAAAAGTATTGCCGGCCATTGGTTTCGCTGCCGCGCGGAGAGCGGGTAGTGTAGGAAATGGAAAACTCCAGATCGCTAACCTTTTTCAGCAGCTCGTTGACCAGCGTCGACTTCCCCGAACCAGACGGGGCGGAGATGATGTAGACCAGTGGTTTGTGGGGTGGAACGTTCATTCCAGGTTCTGCACCTGCTCGCGCGATTTTTCAATCTCCGCCTTCATGCTGAGTCCGGCTTCGGTAATTTTTAATGCCTCGCCCGCCAGTCCGGAGGTCTTCGAGAGCAAAGTATTTGCCTCGCGGTTCATTTCTTGCAGCAGGAAGTCGAGTTTCTTGCCAACTTCGCCTTGTGCGTCGAGCAGGCCCAGAAAATGCTGAACGTGGTTTTCGAGGCGAACGATTTCCTCCTGGATATCGCTGCGGTCGACCAAAAGAGCAGCTTCCTGCAGCACTCGCTCGCGGTCAGGGCTGGCGCCCAGAAGTTCCTGCAGGCGCGCCTGGAGCCGTTCGGTGTAGCTTTGCAGCATGGCGCGCCGGTGATTCTGCACCACGCTGGCGGCCTCGCGGAGGTGCGCCATGCGCTCGCGAAGTTCGCGCTCAATGCTGCGGCCTTCCTGCTCGCGCATCTGATTCAACCGATCAAGCGCTTCGCCCACGGTTGCCATGACGGCCGGCTCCAGCGCTCCATCTACGGCATTACCGGCAGAATCGAGCGCGCCGGGAATACGCAGGATGACATTGAGATCAGGTTCGGCAGGGACCGTAAATTCGCGGGCCGCCGCACGAAAGGCCGCGATGTAGGCGCTCACCAGCGGCCGATTCAGAGCCAGGGTTTCGCCGCCACCGCGCTCCAGGTTGAGCGTAACCTCCACGTGCCCGCGAGCGATTTTTTCTTTGAGCAAACGCCGGAGTTGCATCTCGATCGAATCGGAGCCCGAAGGCAAACGAAAATGCAGATCGAGAAATCGGTGATTCACGGATTTCAACGACAGCGCAAAGGCGACGCGTCCATTGCCTTGAGTAGAAGATAGCTCGGTTGCATTCGGACTGGCGCCGCCTTCAGGCTGGCTTATCAGTTCGCCTTTGACCTGCGCATAGCCCGTCATGGAGCGAAGAGGCATAAGTGACATCCAAAATCAGAGCGAAGATATTAGTTCGGTTGCGCCGGCTCCAGTTTCTGCTCGAAATCGGCGAACTGCAACTCGTACAAACGCCGGTAGGTCCCCAACTTCGTCATTAAGTCCTCATGAGTGCCAATATCGGCAATTGCTCCATTTTCAATTACCACGATGCGGTCGGCGCGGCGCACCGTCGAGAGCCGGTGGGCAATCACAAACACGGTGCGGCCACTGATAAGATTATGCAACGCCGACTGCACCAGAGCCTCAGATTCGCTGTCGAGAGCCGATGTAGCTTCATCCAGAATCAGGATAGGAGCGTTCTTCAAAATTGCGCGGGCAATGGCGATGCGCTGGCGCTCGCCTCCGGAAAGCCGTACGCCGCGCTCTCCAATTACCTCGTCGTAGCCCGCGGGCAGCGCCTTGATGAAGTCGTGCGCCAGGGCGGCCCGGGCCGCGGCTTCGACCTCTTTCAGCGGAACGTGAGGCTGGCCATAAGCAATGTTGTTGCGCACGGTGTCATTAAATAAGACGGTCTCCTGCGTGACGATTCCGACCTGCTCCCGCAAGGACGCAAGAGTCACGTCGCGCACGTCGCATCCGTCGATACGGAGACAGCCCTGGGTCGTATCGAAGAAGCGCGGGATCAAATGAACCAGCGTGCTCTTTCCCGACCCGCTCGAGCCAACGATCGCCACGACTTCTCCGCGGCGAACTTCGAGGTTAATGTCATGCAGGACGCGAGCATCCGCGCCCTCGCCGCCATAAGTGAAGCTTACGCGATCGAATTGGACGGTCCGCGAGAAAGCGGGCAAGCGCTTGGCATGCGGCTTCTCGCGAACATCGTCCTCGACGTCCATAAACTTGAAGATCTCGCTGGAAGCGCCAAGGGCCTGTTGGAAATTATTATTGAAAAGCGCAAACTTGCGAACGGGGTTATACAAAGCAAAGACTGCAGCGAAAAAGGCGACGAAGCCGCCTAAAGTGAACTGATTGTGAACAATCTTCTGCCGGCCCAGAAGCAACAGCAGGGCTAGAGCGATCGAGCCAAAGACATCCATCAGCGGAGAGCTGATAGCCGCGGCGGCCACCGCTCGCAGGTTGGCGCGAAACAGACGGTTGGCGGCCTCCTTAAACCGGGCGATCTCCCACGATTCCATTCCGAACGCTTTGACAATACGGTTGCCGGTGATGGTCTCGTGCAACAGGTTTTGCACGTCGGCCAATTGGTCCTGGCCACGACGCGTGGTGGTGCGGACGCGGCGGCCAATGCGCACCGCCGACAACACGATGAACGGCACAAACAGGAGCAGCACCCAAGCCAGGCCCCGGCCCAGCATGATGACCGCGCCAGCAATGAAAATGAAGCTGAAGAACTGCTGGAGGAACTCGGCCAGCACGCTCGACATCGCGTACTGCACGCGCTCAATGTCGTTGATGATTGTCGACATCAGCGTCCCAGTTGCGTGCTTCTGGAAAAAAGCGGAAGAGCGCCGAAGCACCGAATTGTAGAGATCATTCCGCAGGCTGGTGATCATGCCGAAACCGGCGTGGTTCACCAGATAGGTGCCGGAATAATCGAAGACTCCCTTCAACACGGTTGAAGCAACAATCGCATATGCGACAATCGTCCAGGCATTATGAAAATGGCTGGGAACGAACTGTTGCAGATAAATGACATGGGTCGTACGAGGAATCGTGAACAGCACAATGTTTTCCGAGCCTGAAGAAGGAACCAGTACGCGGTCGAACACTGGCCTCAGCAGCAATAACCGGAACGCTTCCAGAAAACCTACGCCAGCCAACAGCAAAACGCCCGGCAACAACTGCCCCAAGAAGGGAACCACGTAGCGCACGAGTCGCGTCAGTTCCCGCATACCCCTCCGAGCAGGCCGCAGCGGCTTATTGACGATGGCTTAAGCATAGGTTGCAAGGGCTTATTTTACTGCGTTGTTGATCGTTTGTCGTTGATCGTTTACCCGAATGTCATTTGGAAACTGGGTCCGGAATGGCCAACGACAAATGGTAGTTCTCCTACTTCGGCATATCTCGATGCGCAATCTTCACCCGGTATCCGGCTTGATGCAGGCGCTTGCCAACTTCCTCGGCGATCATGACGGAACGGTGCTGGCCGCCGGTGCAGCCAAAACTAATGGTGAGATAGCTTTTGCCTTCGTGAATGTAGTGCGGCAGAAGGTACACCAGCAGATCCGAGATGCGGAGAATGAATTCCTTGGTCTGCGGAAAGGAGCGAATGTACCTGGCCACGCGCGGATCCTTGCCGGTGAGCGGGCGAAATTCCGGGACAAAATGCGGGTTCGGCAAAAAGCGCACATCGAAGACCAGGTCGGCCTCTTCCGGCACACCATGACGAAAGCCAAAGCTCACGCAGGAAACCAGAATGCTCTTCTCCGACGCCTGCTCGCGAAAACGCTCGGTGATGTGAGCACGCAGTTCATGCACGTTGAATTTTGAGGTGTCGATGACGATATCGGCCAGCGCGCGGATGCTTGCCAGGTGGCGACGTTCAGCCTTGATCGAGGCATTGACCGGCGCGTCGACGCCCAAGGGATGGGGTCGGCGCGTTTCGCTGAAACGGCGCAGCAATGCGGCATCGGAAGCTTCGACGAAAGCAACTTTCGTGGGAATCGTGCGCCGGACAGCTTTAAGAATGCCGGGAAGCTGATCGAGCTTCGAGCCTTCTCGCACATCGACCACCAGAGCGGTACGGCGAATCTCGGACGACTGCAAGGCCATCTCGGCGAAGCGCGGGATCAGTTCAACGGGAAGGTTATCGACGCAGTAAAAGCCCAAATCCTCAAAAGCCTTCAGCACGGACGCTTTGCCGGAGCCGCTCATTCCCGTAACGATGACCAGTTCCGGAGCGTGCTTACCCTCATGCGCGATGGCTGGCAGCGCTTTCTTCCCTTTGCGCGGGAGCTTCTCGCGCTTCGCGGACGCGGACGATTTCCGAGGCGTCATGCACTGGATAGTAGCATTGTGGGCGGCCTGTCTTCTAAAATCCGTTTTCCATCTTTTTCAGTCCGGTTTGGAAAGGTAAGCTTAAATCGCCATGAAGAAGTTCCACGAACTTAGCGAACGCGAAGTGCTGGCCTTGGCCATTGCTCTGGAAGAAGAAGACGAACGTGTATACGCCGACTTTGCCGAAGGTCTGCGGCAGGATTATCCCGCATCGGCGGCCATGTTCGAGGGCATGCGCGAAGAAGAATCAGGGCATCGCAGAAGACTCATTGAAATGTACCGGCAGAAGTTCGGCGAACACATTCCGTTGATTCGGCGGCAGGACGTGCGCGGATTTGTAGAACGTCCCGCGCTCTGGCTGATTCGTCCGCTGCGTATCGAAGCGGTGCGCAAAGAAGCGAGCACGATGGAAGTGGAGACGCGGCGGTTTTACGAAAAGGCCGCGGCGCGCACTCAGGATGCCAGCATCCGCCAACTGCTCGACGACCTGATCAACGAAGAGCGCGAACACGAAGAGCGCGCTCTGGAACTGGACAAAGAAAAACTTCCCGCCAATGTAAAGGCCGATGAAGAGCGAGCGCAGCGCCGGTTGTTCGTATTGCAGATTGTGCAGCCGGGGCTTGCCGGACTGATGGATGGTTCGGTTTCCACGCTGGCGCCGGTCTTCGCGGCCGCGTTCGCAACACACAATTCCAATGATGCATTCCTTGTAGGGCTTGCGGCTTCGGCGGGCGCTGGTATCAGCATGGGATTTGCGGAAGCGCTTTCCGATGATGGAAGCTTGACTGGCCGCGGACATCCCTGGGTGCGCGGGCTTATCTGTGGCGCGATGACTGCGCTTGGCGGCATTGGACACACTCTGCCATTTTTGCTGAAGGACTTTCGCGAGGCGTTGTGGGCTGCAGGCGCGGTGGTGCTGGTCGAACTAGGGGTCATTACCTGGATCCGTCACCGTTATATGGATAGTCCCTGGGTCTCGGCGGCGCTTCAGGTTGGGTTGGGCGGAGTGCTGGTGTTCATCACGGGCGTGCTGATCGGGAACTCATGATGAGAGCAGTTGGCAATTGGCAGTTAGCAGTTAGCAGTTAGCAGTTGGCGGTTGGCAGTTAGCCATTTCGGGTTGTGCTGTGTCACTGCTAAATGCTAAATGCTAAGTGCTAACTGCTGAAGTTACGGCTGTGTATCCAGTGGGTGTTTGCTTTTTTCGTAGAACTCATTCTGAAGTTTGAGGCTCATGTCGTCGGCTTTCACGGCGCGGATTGTTTTAACGACGGCATCGATCCACCAATCCATTTGAAACTTGCCCAGCTCCACGGTGGCGGCGGAGCCGTCGCCGGAGTAATGGTTGGGGAAACGCGCGTACCACCAGATGCCGGTGTAGACATCTTCGGGTAGATTCTGGCGGTGCTGATCGGCGCCGGATTCGCTGGGGGCGCGGTCAAGATGGACGGTGTCGGGGCGCGAGATCATCATCTTCGAGGTTTCGCTTTCGCCGGCGTGCATGTCGATGGAGGTTTTCCTGGGCGGGCCGCCTTTGTCCGGAGTGCGCTGGTCGAAAACGTAGACCACGTAGTCGTGCGGTTTATCGAGTTGGGTTTGCGCGAAGTACGGAAGCAGGCTCTCGTTGCCGCCGTGGCCGTTGACGATGATCACTTTCTTGCAGCCGTTGCGAGCCATCTCGTCGGAGGTTTCCTGCAGCAGGGCGAGCTGCATCCCGCGGCTGTAAGCCATGGTTCCGGGCTGGTGACGGGCTTCGGCAATCTGGCCAAAATAATATTCGGGAAAGACAATCGCGTATTCTTTCTCGGCAGCGTGCAGCGCGGCATAACGGACGTCCAGCAGATCGGTGCCGAGCGGGAGATGCGGTCCGTGCTTCTCCAGGATGCCGAAGGGAAGCAGGCAGGTTCCTTGCGAGCGATGAATGCCTTCGCGGAAATCGGCAGCGGTGAGTTCTTCCCATTGAACGGAGAGCTTAGATGGCGGGACGCTTTGCGCGGGCGCGAACTGGGAAGCGCTCAGAATCGCGAGCAGGGCGGAAAGGATGGTGAAGCGCGGGCGAGTTGTCATCGGCGGATCTTCCTTGGCAGACCTTTCTTGGCGGATCTTTCTTCTTCCTTGGCGGCGAATTCTAGCATGGGAGTGCCTTTATTAAACGTATCCATAAGCCTTCCGTAAAATGGGCCGGGAGCAGTCCCCGGCCCGATGATCAAATTCGTTGTCCTCTATTTCAGGAAGATTTCCTGCAACAACTCCGAGCTGACGATCTCCCGAACTTCCGCGCGTTTCTCGGTAAGTTGCTGGGCGGGAGCTTTGCCACCGAGGATCTTGTCGCGAACCGCCTCACCCTTCGCCGCCAGACCATCTAGGGCGGCGTGGTTCTTGTACTCGACGGCGATGCAGATGTCCCAATCCTCGGGGCTGTTCTTGGTCTCCTTGAGGAAGACCTTGTAGTCGATGATGGAACCCTGCTTCTTGTTTTCCTCGTAGACCGATTTGGTGGTCTGGCGCAGCATGGTGAGATAGTCATCCATGTGCGTGGGCTTCACGCGGATCAAGGTGACGCGCCAGATGGGACCTTCGGTGTAGTGCTCCTGCGCGAACAATGCAGGCACGAGTAACAGCAGAAAAACGACCAGACCGCACAGCTTCTTCATAGTCATCTCCTGAATTTAGCGAGTTAACGGCGGGAGGATCATACGCTCAGTTCAGGGAAAATACGAAAGCGGACTGCGGGCTCCGGGCTTCGGCTTTCGGGCTCCGGCTTTCGGGCTCCGGCTTTCGGGCTCCGGCTTGTGGATTCTTGCGGACATAAACTTGAGCGGCTCTGTTCCGGTTTGGGAGAGACGATGCGCCCGGTCCGTACCCCAAAATACGGATACCCCTACCACTCTCGCCCGTTTGGAATCTTTGGGTTAGCGGGATTTTGCGAGTTGATCTCCGGGCTGCAATCACTTAGGGGCAAGATCTTGAGCCGCTGTGAGTTAGCAGGTGGGATTGCCGCCTTTGCGTGGGTCTACGCTGCCGTGTTTGAGATTATGGTGTGCCTGCTGTACTCCTGTTCGGAAATCAGTGCGCTAACACGAAATTCCGGTGGGCTTCCGGCTTCCGGACTTCGGGCTTCCGGCTTCCGGACTTCGGGCTTCCGGGCTTCGGGCTCTGGGCTCTGGGCTCTGGGCTAGCGACCGTGATTGGCCCACTACCGAAATTCCTCGCAAATTACGCCCGATAAGGGACTTACGTACATTCATCACTTGGGTCCGTTTACCGTCAGTGCTTCGACCATGATGAAGCGATTCTTGGCGGAGGGCAAGGTTGGATGTCACAAAGAGGGTGTGGATTGTCTTCGCAGCGGACGAGCGCCAGCGGAAGGAACGGAGAAGAAAGGCTACTTGGAGGGGTGGGGGAATCGTGGTAAGCGTTGCGGCAAGTAAGTCCCCCCTGCGGAATAAATTGGATGTGAGGTTCGCCATGGCTGGCCGATTGGTTTGTTTCTCGTTGCAACGCCTGCTCTGCTCTTTCGTTTTGATTTTTTGCGTTGCCGGAGTTGCGCTGCCTGTACATGCGCAATTTGAACCGCGGGCGACGAAGCCTACGGACCCCCACTATGGCGCTTTTTCCATTGCGACGGGCGACTTTAACAGAGACGGTAAACTAGATGTGGTTGTCGCGGCGGATGGCGGATTTTCAGTGATGTTCGGTAACGGCGACGGGACGTTCCAGAACGCGGTATTCTATGCTACGCCGCCGTTCTATTTCCTGGCCGTTGCCGACTTCAATAACGATGGCAACCCCGACATTGTGCTGGCAGATGATACGTCAGATCCCAGCACGGTGAGTGTGTACCTGGGCAATGGGGACGGCTCTTTTAAGGCTCCTATCTTCTCCAACACCACCCTGCCCGCTTACTTCGTCGCTGTTGGAGACTTCAATGCCGACGGCAAGCAGGATATAGCAATCATCGACGGCCTCTACATCAGCGTGCTGCTCGGCAATGGGGATGGAACGTTCCAGCCCCCGAGCGACAATGACTCCTTTGCCGGGCCCGAGTGGCTGGCGGTTGGTGATTTCAACAATGACCACAAGCTTGATGTGATCGTCGTTGGCGTTTTTGGTTCGAGCTACGGTATGGGGGTGCTCCTGGGAAATGGAAACGGGACGCTGCAGGACTCTCTTACCTATCCCTTGGAATACGTGCCCGGGACCATCGCTGTGGGATATCTAAAAGGCGGTGGGAACCTCGATGCCGTTCTTGGGTACGATCTTGGTGGTATCGGCGTCTTCCTGGGCAATGGGGACGGTAGCTTCCAACCGGAGGTTATTTATGACACAACCGGGATTGACGGCGGCCAGATGAGCGTCAGCGACCTGAATCTGGACGGTACGCTGGATGTGGCAATCCCCAGTGCGGCGGGAGTGCACCTATTTGGCGTGGACGTATTTTGGGGCAAAGGCGACGGCACCCTCCAGCCGGCGCAATTCCTTGCTTCTGGAGAATCGGGCTTTATTGCTGTTGGTGATTTCAATGGCGACCACTTTCCAGACTTCGTATTAGCAAGCGAACTCTTCACGACCACGATGCTCAACACTGAAACAGTGAGTTTTGCTCCCTCATCTCCCCTAACCTTTCCCGCCCAGCTTTTCAATACTACCAGCGCACCTCAGTCGGTCACCCTTACCAACAATGGAACTGCGGCCCTTACCCTTCGTTCGGTGAAGACATCGGGCGAATTTAAGGCGAGCAACGCCTGCGGTTCGTCGGTGGCGGTGGGGGCTAGCTGCACGTTCTCCGCGAGATTTCAGCCGAAGTCCGCGGGGACGCAGACGGGGTTGATCACGATTAACGACAGCGCGTCGTCGAAGCCCCAGGTGATCGAGCTTTCAGGGAGCGCAACAGCAATTAAGGTTTCGCCCGGAGGCCTTAAGTTTAAGAGCCAAAAGGTGGGCACGAAGAGTGCGCCCCAGGTTGTGACCGCGACAAACGAGGGCAGCACAGCCGTGGAGATCAACTCTTACATCGGGGCACCGATAGGAAAGACTTCTCGGAGACTGGCACCTGCGATGGAAATACGCTCCAGCCCGGCGCCAGTTGCACAGTATCGGTGACGTTTTCACCCACGAGGACTGGCGCACGGTCGGGGACGCTCTATCTCACCGTGCCGCTCGGCGACGTTAGCCCAGCCCCGGTGCCGCTAACAGGAACCGGTACCTAGCTGAGGCTTTCTGCGGGCGCCGCACGGAGGTGGTTTCCCACCTCCGCACATGTGCAGGCGTCACTGCTGCTGCCTTGCTGGGTGTGTGCATAGCGGACGAGCGTCGGCGGAAAGAACAGAGAAGAAAGGCTGGTTGGAGTGGTGCGGGAATCGTGGTAAGCTTTGCGGCAAGTAAGTCCCCCCTGCGGAATAAATTGGATGTGAGGTTCGCCATGGCTGGCCGATTGTTCTCTTTCTCGTTTCAGCGATTGCTCTACCCTGTCGCTTTGATTTCTTGCTTGGTCGGAATTGCGGCTCCTGCCTGGGCGCAGTTTGAAACGCGGGCGACGACGACGCTCCCGCACGGAGCGGATTGCATCGCCCTGGGCGATTTTAACAACGACGGTAAGCTTGATCTGGTGGTCACGGACGATAACGGGTTTACGGTGTCGCTGGGGAACGGCGACGGGACTTTTCAGAGGCCAACGTTCTATCCCACTCAGCTGTCTTACTATCTGGCCGTCGAGGACTTTAACAATGATGGCAACCTGGACATCGTAGTCGCCAACGAGACGCTGAATCCGAGCACGGTGAGCGTCTATCTCGGCAATGGAGACGGCACGTTCAAAGCTCCCATCTATTCGAAGACGACGAGCGACAGCATTTTTGTGGTAACCGGCGACTTCAACCACGACGGCAAGCTGGACATTGCGGTGATTGACCATCCCTATATCAGCGTCCTGCTAGGCAATGGAGATGGAACGTTCCGGCGGCCGAGCGATAACGACTCGTTCCCGATTCCCCAATGGCTCGCCGTAGGGGACTTTAACAATGACGGCAACCTTGACGTGATCACGACCGGGACCTTTGCTTCTGGTTACAGCATCGGCGTGCTGCTGGGCAACGGCAATGGAACTCTGCAGAATTCCATCAACACTCCGGTTGAGTATGTGCCCGGGACCGTCGCCGTTGGTGACTTTAATAGCGACGGGAATTTGGACGCTGTTCTGGGCTATTTCTTGGATGGTGTCGGTGTCTTCATGGGCAATGGGGACGGTAGCTTCCAGCCTGCGGTTAACTACAATACTACTGGGCTCGGGGGTGGTTACGTGGTGGTGAGCGACCTTAATTTAAGGGGCAAGCTCGACTTGGTGGTTCCAAGTGGCCCGCCTGCGCTAGACGTGTTCTGGGGCAACGGCGACGGCACGTTCCAACTGGCGGAAGGTTTCGCGTCGTCGGTAGGTGGGCTGCCTGAGGTGGGCGACCTCAATGGCGACCACCTCCCCGATGTCGCGATGGCGAATCCCGACTACGGAACCGGCACGATGCTCAACACGGGGGTGGTGAGCTTTTCACCAACCGCACCGCTTAATTTTGTGGGCCCTGGAACGCAGATCCTGAAACTGACGAACGATGCGACAAAAAAGCTCTCTATCAGTTCAATTAAAGCGTCGGGAGCCTTCGAGGTTCGCGATACGTGTGGCAACTCGGTTCCTGCGGGTCGAAGCTGCGATATTAGCGTGATCTTCAAGCCAAAGCGCCCGGGGACCTACACTGGGCTGATCACGCTGATTGATAGCGCTTCGTCCAAGCCGCAGTACATCGAGCTTTCGGGATCAAACTGACCATAAACCGTTGCATCCGAAGGACGGCGACGCAGAATGCGGCGCCGTCCTTCTGGCTCTTGGTGCGCTATTTGCTGTGGACCCTGTGTATGCATTGCGCCGGGATCACAGTTGTGCCGGACGTATACCCGACCATGTCGTAGGTGATGGCAGTTATGCCGCTCACGGTGCCGCCGCCCGATGAATTACCCCCAAAAAACTGGGGGTAGA
>PKVZ01000267.1 GCA_003131635.1 Acidobacteriaceae bacterium | reverse complement strand
AAGTTGGCGACTGGAGTGCCACTCTGTGAATTCCTGACCTCAGGGTCTTTGCCAACGTTCCCAATGAGGATCACTTTGTTTACGCTCTTCGGCATTGATGCCCTCCTGTGACTTGAAAGTGATCAGAAAGCGATCTCGCGACCGAGTCGGAAGCCATGGAAAGCGTGGGATTAATAAAGGTTCCAGACAAGATCGAGACGTGCCGCTCGAGAGAATTCCAGGACGGAGAAACCAGCCGCTATTGCGGCCTTGGAGAGTCGTTGATCTGCGCACACAAAATCTCTTTGCCCGACGTTGTCGACACCGGGTCAGAGCCGCAGCTAGTTGCAGGCTGTCAGCAGCTCGCAATTCGGGAGTGTCCAAGAGGCGCCTGGCCAGATTGCGCACATGATCTCCCGGGGCAATCTTGAGTGTGCGAGCCAGAATCGGAAGAGGGCTTGTTGCAGCCTATTTTTCTGGCTTTGCTATGTTCGAATTCCGCTTAAGGTCTGTCAGATCGCTGTCCCGACCCAAAGCACGCTTGTTGGTCAAAAGGTCATCTAGGGAAATGAACTGCACCGGAACACCAAAGAAACTGCTTGCGACCTTCTTTTGCCACGCATCGGAGAACTCGACGGCTGTGATTTCGGTCAGAATATCAACGCGCACGGGAGCGACTCCGATTTGGTAGACCACCTGCTTCCCGGTGAATGTTTCTGCAGTTATCCCATCATGATCCAGAGGGGCCCCGAACTGTTTGAGCGCTGCGACTACTCGGATTGAATTCGGCGCTGAATTGCGCACCCACACGTCGAGATCTTTCGTATAACGCGGCTCACCGTACTTCATGACTGCGTAGCCACCGACAATCAAATATTCAACTTCAAAGTCGTTTAAGAGTTGTAGCAGTTCTCTGTAGTGTGGCTTTTCTGCCATGGTTGATTTCCTCAGCTAATTCGACCATTTCCCATGCAGCCGCAAAGATGGCCTCATCTCCCTGCTCCTGCCAAAACTCAATGTCAAATGAACGATCCGGGAACCCATGCTCCACCAGTCGTGTTTTCCACGAAGAATTGTCCGCAAGACTCATTTCACCCTCTTCGGTTCACACTCTAACAGTATCAGGATATCAGGATGAAGGGCCCTGGCCTGATCTTCCGGCTCGACATGCATAGGCAATTCCTGTCAGTGCCATGCCTCCCCCTCGACCAGATCTTGTGGGCACATCGCTCCGCGAGTGATTGCGCTGATCGACCGATGGCGGGCCGGGATTTCGCATCTCCAGCGACTTCCAGCGTCAATCACTCGCGCGGCGATCTGACGGCGAGAGGCGTCGGGGATCCAGTCAAAGGAAAACGGCTGGAAGACGAAGATGAACGCGACCGTGTTTAGGAATCGGTCGTTGAGCCTTCGAAAGCTATCACCAGCAATCCGGCCGCTGTTACCGCCCATCGCGCGACACCGCGTCCTTGGGAATAAGAGACGACTGCCATGACCACCGCCAGCGCCGCTCCGACAGGAGAGATCACATTGCCGACCCAATTCACGAGGTTGAGAACCGTTCCTTCGGGTTGGGCTGCGGTTTGACCTTGTACGGCTTGGCCCGTCTGTGGCGACTGCCCAAGGTTTTGGGCGTTGGACACTAAGGGAGACAACTGAAATGAACAAATCGCCAGAACATAGACGACAGCGAGGCGAAGGTGCGTGTTTCTCCAATCTGACAATTTCATATGCTCCTCTCCTGCGGTTGCGTTGCGATCGCGCGTGAGTTTGATTTCCGCGTTGCAGGCGAGAACATCCGGGTGTTTCAGATTTCGGGCAAGTCAGGACGGCCGTTTTGGAACTCTCTTCAGAACCGTGTCGCGAACCTGCAGTTGGCCGAATAGCGATTCGAATCTTCGAGAACATTGTGACGCCCATTGATTTCACAGGCTGGGGTTCGCGGGGGAGTCAATCGTGCGCGGGGGAGCAAAAGAATTGTGAGATGAACAAATGTTTGAGTTTGGTGCATCTCACAAGCAGAATTGGATCTCAATCAAGCGGTTCGGTTGAGTCCACTTCATGGTTCCTCAGATGCCCAAAACCTGACCTTGATCCGCCGGGCACCAAGTCGGTCTCCGGTCGTCTGACACTTATTGCGGCGGCACCGTGTTCTGCATTGAGGCTCAACTTCCGGGCTGGCAACCACTTGCCCAGGACAACTCAGCTGAGGCTTCCCACAAGCCCGTTTCTCGCCCTCCTGTCTAGATTGCTGGTGGGAAGGGCTGTTCTCGCCAGGAATCGGTAAACGCTATGCGACTACAGGGACCCAAGCCCGTGTTACCGTCGCGTTAGACTGCGGTACGATGCTCAGTATGAGTGAAGTTACGGCCTTCGGTGTCTGCGACTGTTGTGAACCGAGGGAGGAATCGAATGCCATCAACGCTAAAATTCTGCGGCCGTGTTTCCGAGCTTGAGATACTCAAAACCCGTTGGGCTCTGGCCGCCAATGTTAAGGATCCAATTCCTCAGGTTGTGGTGATAAAGTCGGAACCCGGCCTTGGTAAAACCCGGCTCGCCCTCGAGTTCTATCGCTGGCTCAGGGAGACTCACGGCTGGATGACGAAGTATTACTGGCCAGAAGCCTCTCAAGGAATCAATCCTAATCCCCACCGATGCACTTTCGAAGTGCCGATCCCTTTTCTGTGGTGGGGGTTGCAAGCGGAAGCTCAGGGAGACGCTGTAGCGAGATATGATCGCTACCTGACCCCTCACTTGGCCCAGTTGCTTAATGCGGCCCATGTTGAAGACCGCGTCTTGGAAGCCGCTAAAGAGGGCGCAATGATGGCACTCGATGTGGCAACCAGCGTTTTTCACGTCGGCAGGTTTTTTCCTTAGCTGCCCTCGTTTCAACAAGTTCGCGCACGGTAACCGAAAGTTACCGTGCAGCACCCTTTCAGGGGTGGAGTGTCACCCTTACACCCCGTGCGCAGCACGGCTAAAAACCCCTAACTCCACCACCGCACTCCGGGACACGAAAAAGCCCGCTGTCGCGCCTTTGCTGCACATATCAACGGCGGATTCGCCACGCTTCCGGAGGCATCATTTCCCGGAACCTCGCACACACAGCGCTCGCTTGCCGTAGGAATAAGCGTCTGCATCCTCATCAGGTTTGCCTGAGTTGAAGTCGAAGTAGTACGCATACCCAACCGGGCGTCCGCGATCATCCATTCGGTAATTGCTGCTCCATTGGTCGCCTGTCAAGAATAGATTGCCCTTCACATGCCAAGTGACGGTCATTGGCTTCTTGCGGGGACCTGCCAGACCAGGAGTTACGGCTGTGCTGTCATAGATGGGTTGCAACTCGGCCATGTTCGCCAGCTTCCAGTCGGAGTACCCGGCCAATCGCAGATCGCGGCAGTACTTCATCGCCTTCTTCCAGCTCACGTCTTTCCCATTGTCTTTGCCAGCCCACATCAGTCCCGTGGATGGATCGATCCAATAGCCACTTTTCTGAGTCTCCTGCACACCCTTGCCCTCTTCCGGTGCTGACTGGGCGCTTGCCATGAGCGCAGAGACAAAGATCAGAAGCACAGCGATCTTAGCCCGACATTTCATGATGCACACCTCGATGAACGAAAGATTGAAATGCATCACTACTTCCAACTGTTTGCATACCATTGGAGCGCGTTGGAGGGTCCGAAAAACAAGAACATCTTGACGCTTTGGACTCCGCCAGCATTGCGCATCAGAGTGTTATTGCTCTTGATGAGCGCGTTCGCCGTAGCGAGCTTTAGAGTCGGATTGAAATAACTACTGATCTTGATATCGTTGGTCATGAAGTTGTAATCGTGAACCGACGCCGCCCAATCACCTCGGCCTCCCGGCGGCCCCATTCCGCCGGGTCCAGCCCAGTGGTCGGTCGAGGGATCGAGGGGACCGGCGGCAAGCTGCATTAAAAGCCCGCCCTGCAGCGGTGTTTGTCGACCGGTCAAAAACTGTATGTATCCGTCGAGGCCGCCTAACATGCTGTTCCCCACAAGCTGGCTTTGAAGCCAATTGGCATTCGCCGATGCGAAGCCATAGCCACTGCAGCCGCTCAAACAGTTGCCATTGTCATTCGTTTGAGCCCCGGCTGCGAAATTCGTGTAATCGATCGTCGCATTGCTTCCCGCACCATCAACGGAGCCCACCTGGAACATTTGGGTTTTCTGGTTGAAAGTCGACCAGTTCTCATCCACGTAACCGGGTGCCCAGGTTCCACCGTTGCTGCCGCACTCGCCTGAGTTGCTGTCGTGATCGATTGACTCAACCCCATTTCCAGCGTCGTTGGCGTACACACAGTCCAGGCCTGTTGGATCGATAATGATCAGAGGATTGTTCATCGCATAAGCGTAGAGATTCCAGCTTTGCGGATAGCCTGGTTTTTGTGCCAAAAGCCCCGCCGGATCAGGGGACATGAAGCGTCCGAGGCTCGACCCGAGGTATCGAGCCTCGAAGTTGTCGAGGCCGGATTCGGCATCGCGTTCTTTGCCGGTGAACTTGTAGTGGTTGGGATCGCCGCCGCTGACGTAGGCTACGCCGCCATAGGGGAAAAAATCCGTCTGCTCCTGGATCACTCCCGTGGCCGAGGTAATAACGCTGGCCGAGCCCAGATGGTTCGAGAAATAGTAGTTGACCGTCCCGCTCGGGCGGTCCACTCGGGCGATGCGTTGGCCGTTGAAGTAGACATACTCTTCGTTAATGGTTCCAGTAAGGCTGCTCTCCGTCAGAACCTCGCTGCCGGGACCGAACCAGTACATGGTCCCCGAAGACCCGTCGGCCTTCTCCATCCGCGTCCCGTCCGCATCGTAGGAATAAGTGTACCCCGCAACGGTGGCGATCCGGTTTTCCGCATCGTAAGTGTACGTGTTGCCAAGGTTGTCCGTGGTTACGTTGCCAGCGGCGTCATATACCAGGCCAATGCCGCTAAGCTGGTTTTGGGCGGTGGCGGTAGCGCTCAGGCCCTCGGTTTGGCAGGAACCCATACCGGTTACCCCGGAGCGGTTGGTGAGATTTCCCCAGGCGTCGATGCCCGGAGTGGAAGGAAGCACACCGGGGGCTGTCGCCATCGGCGAATAGGTCTCACCCCAGCAATTCGCGCCGCTTGTGGTTTCGGTGTATGCCTGGGCGATCCGATTCAGCGGGTCGTAGATGTAGGCTGTGCTGCGGGTCGAGTCCGCGTTATTGAGCACTTGAAACACGTTACCGTTATCCCCGGTGGTGTAGGCGTCGAAGCTGCAGGGTATAGTGCTCACTGCGACGTGAAGGTGGAAATCGTAGCAAAGGCTGAGAACGTAGCCGACCGCGTTGTCGCCACCCGTCGCGAGAGTAGCCTGTATCAGAATCGGCTGCAGGCGATCATTGTACAAGTTTCCGGTTTCGATGTAGTAAGTGGTGGTGTTGGTGTATCCGTTCGCCATAGTAGCGAGAGCGCCCTGAGGAGCGTATGTCGCAGTATTCCCGGAATAGCCGACGAAATTGTTGCTCGGATCGCTGACCTGAGTAGCACGTCCAGCGCCTCCGACCGTGTAGGTGAGGACATCGCCGCTGGGGTAGGTCAGCGTGTCAAGAGAGCCGTCCTTGAAGTAAGTGTAGCCGGCAGTATACTGCTGCACCGACGATCCACTGTTGGCGCGAGCCTCGACCGACGGGCGGCCCATGGGATCGTAACTAAAGGCTGAAGAACTATTCCCCCAGCACATCGCCGACCTGCGGCCTATGAGGTTCGTGGGGCTTGTTATCGATGGAACGGCAGTGCTGCATCCTGACAACACCGCACCATCGTAGCCGTACTGCACCTCCGCCGAGGCGGGGTACAGGTAGGTCTTCCAGGTGAGGCGATTTAAAGCATCGTAACCATAGTTGGTCGTGGTTTGCGCGGTCCCGGTTTGGCTTGGCTGTGGAGCCACCTTGCTCAACAGGTTCCCGTTGAGATCGTAACTATAGGTGATAGCCCCCGTGGGGAACGTTCCGGTCGCCGATGACGGGCAGGTCACGATTTTAACCTCTGGATTGGCAGCACAGAGGAGCCGCGAAAGCGAATCGTAGGTGAACGTGCGAACACGAGCATTCGACGAATTGTTTCCGTTCTGAGTGACGCGGGTGAGATCGTTGAGCAGATCGTATGCATACGTGGTCAGGAAGCCGTAATTTGAGTTGTTTGGCGCTTCCACGACGCTGGTCATTCGTCCCAGCCCGTCCGCACACGACTGGCGAGACACGCCCACTTCGTCGGTTACTGTGGTGCACTTGGCCGAATACGAAGTCGTGACGGCGGACCCATCCGGCTCAGCGACTGTCTTTGTCCTGCCCAAACCGTCGTAGGTGTATGTCGAAAAACCCCAAGTCGTCTCGGTCCCGCAATTCGTGGTGGGCGGCGAGCAGCGCGTCGGGTTGTAGACTTGATAGCTCTTACCAGTGCCATCATAAGCCGTGGCAGTGTAGGTGGTCCCGTCCGGGTCCGTTGTGAGCTGCGTTCGGGTCACGTGTCCCAAGCCGTCCATGATTGCGGTCGTGCTGAGATTTAGGCTCGAAGTGATCAACTTCGTCGTTGTGACGCTCGGGGTTGGGGCTGTGTCGTTGTAGCTAAGGGTGGTCTCGCCTGTATCCGGGAAGTCAGTTTCGGTTTGCCTGCTCAGCGAATCATTGTACTTGTATGTGGTCGGCTGGCTGTTCTCGTCCGTCGACTGGGTCAGTTCGCCATCATTGTACCCATACGAGAACTTTTCGATGTGAGCCACACCGTTTGTGGTCGGATCGGTTACTTTTGTCAAATATGCATTGGTCACCTTGCCGCTAGGTGGGGAACCTGCCGTGGTCGTGAAGCCGCTTGAATTCGTGTTCAGAAAGCTATCAGCGTACGAATACGAGGTTTGATTCGTTTTGGGGTCGGTCATGGACAGAACCTGCCCGGTCTCATCGTATGTATATGTAGTGAAGGGCGACGTGCCCGTGTTAAGCCACTGCGTCTTCTGTGTGAGATTGCCTCTCTGATCCGTCGAACTCGCCGAGTAGTTTGTCTCGTCGTGGCCGGTCAGAGTGCTCCCGCCCGCTCCGGTTACAGACGGGGTTCCGGCCGCGCCGCATGGTGTGGTAGTGGCTCCGTTATCGTAGTAGTAATCGGTTTCCGCAACCCGATTTGTCCCCGTACTGCCGTAGGTAATGACCTGGCAAGGACGGTCGCCAATGTAGTTGATAGGAGTGTTGGTGAATACTTGGTACGCCGTGGCTGTTTGGCGCAACCAACCCGACGGCGCGGTTATCGGTCCCCCCCCCGGCGCCTGCGGGCATTCGCTCGTGCTGCTGATCTGGCCGTAGTCGTATTCCTCCTCGGCCGTGAGAGACAGGCCCGGCCCGTAGCTGTAGAACGTCCCGCTCAGCCCGCTCCCGTCGTGCGTCTCAAGCCGGCACCCGAGCCGAAACTGGTCCTGCCAGCCCTTGGTCACGGTCTCGAGCAGGTTTGTCTGGCCGTAATCATAGTACTGGACGGTCTGCTCCACAGGACTCCCGACGAGAAAGGAGACCTAGTCGTCCGGGTCGCTAAAAGGGAACTGCGTGAAGGCGTAGTTGTACACGGTTTTGAACGTCCCTAGATTCGTGCTTCCGTTGGACGAGTAAACCGTCGTCTGGACCGTCGCTTTCTGGACGCCGTCGCTGTACGCAGTCGTGTAGGTGAACTTCTGCACGAGCGCCGGATGAACTCCATCGAACTTCACCGTCCGCTGCACGACCATGGGCGCGTAGTACTCATACATGCAGCCCGTCTGATTGCCGTTATTATCCGGGAACGTGATCAGGCCGTTGGGTGAGGATGGGGTATTCCAGGTGTAGTTCACGACCGCGCCGGTGGGATACGTGGTTGAGCAAGCCATGGCTATCGTACCCGAAGGTATAATACGTTCCGTTCGGAAGCTCGATAGACTTGATGCCGCCATTATTGGTGCCACTACCCTCTCCCAACCAAATGCAATAGGGATAGCCTTCCCCGAGTTGTGTATACTGGGAGCCGTACGAAGGGGCGATCGTCTCCCACGTTACGGTATACGGGTTCGAGAGCCCGGAGATGCTCACCGTGCCGTTTGTGCCGAGTGGCGCGGAAGTGGAAACGGCCGAGCGACCGGCCGTGTCGGTCTCGGTGATGTTCCCGCCGCTGCCCTGGGAAATCGTCACGATGTTCCCGTTCCGATCCTCGATGGTGCTCGGCAGCAATGTGTTTACGCCGAAACCGGCCGCCCAGCCATTAGCAGGGAAGTTGTAAACCGTGCCATCCACTCCCCCCACCGTGACGGTACCACCGGTGAACCCATTCGCCCCGCTGATCGTGGCGCCGAAGAAGTCGTCCCCCCCGGACAATACGCTATAGGGTTGCGGGTTCCAAACATAGACGCAGTCCGGGTTCAGCGTCTCCGTGTTCGCCAGGCCGAGATTGTGCCGCAAGCCACTCGGATCCGTGAAGATGTAACTAAGCCAGACGTATGTTGTCAGTTGCTGCGACCCCTCGTAGCAAATGGCCTTCGTCTGAACGGCGGAAAGCGCGGGAATGCGGTAGGACCATCCGAGGGAAGTAAGCGCCACACCAAATGTAGTCGGGGGCGCCCAGGCCGCCTCTCCACTGCTAACCGTCACCTGCTGCACCGCACCCGAACTGTAATCAAACGAAAATGGGATAGTTATGCCGCGGCTCGGCGGGACGGGCGTCGAGATGTGCACGCTCAGCGAGCCGTTCGACGGATCCACTGTCTCGCTGAGCATGTTGATGTAGTCGTGTCCCGATCCTGGCACTGGAGTCCGCGTATCATTGTTAACCGCACTGGGGAACTGCGCGAGCACCAGGGGGGCAAGCAATAAAGCGAGTATTGTGACGACAGTCGGTCGGAGACAAGACACGCGGAGTAGCGGGAACCTGACTATGAAGCAAGCCACAATCTTCCTCCTGACGAAATGAACGGACGGGCCCCTCCGGCCTGCGCCGGAATAGCCATGCAACTACTTGTCCGCACTATTGCGCCGCCAAATACTTGCTGGCGCAATCCATTCACACTTCAAGGGAAGCAACGATCAGGATCACTGACGAAAATTAGAATCCGCCGCCCCCGGCGATTCCTGTTCGCTGATTGGACGCAAGACTATTTGCGACCGTTCTGGATGTCAACAGAAAAGAGAGCTAAGGTATCGAAGGTCACACAGAAGAGTGACGCCACCTGGCGTTTTGTTTTTATGTCTCGGGCGGAGGTAGTTCCCCGTTTGTGTAGGAATTCCAGAAGGTCCTTAAGATGGTCGGGAAATCGGAGGGAGATGCATCCCTTCAGCCATTCGGGGACCAACTAGAAGAACGTTTAGGTCTTCCCAGATATCTGTGTCTAACCTTCTACGGTTTTGGATTGCGCTGGGGGCATGGTCTAGCCCTTAGATTCATCCTTGCTGTCGGCGAAAGCGCACCAGATTTGCCTTCGAAATCGGGCGCGATTCAGATTGACGGCGAATACTCCCTGCGCGTCGGGCCGTCCAGACTTTAACTAAACTCCGAATACTGCCGAACGATTCTGTCGTGATGACCGATACCCACACGCCGGGAATTCGGCGGCTCGGAATAGAAATGCCAGCGCACAGTTTCTCGTTGGGCAGATCCCGAAAGAGGAGTCTTGTACGCTCGCGGAGTAGTTCAGGTCCGATGCGAGCACTCAACTGCCCAAAATCCCCCTTGTCTTCGTGTTTGTAAGTGCATAAATTGAAATGCACACGAAACCACTGTCGGGGCTGCCCAGAAAGTGGTGTTTGTCGGCGGCCTGTGGATCTCTCGTGCTCCCTGATTTATCGACACTAATTCCCCGCCAGAGACCCGACTAGAAAACTCCCGTTAGGGCGGTCACAAAGGCTGCTGACAGCGGATTAGACACACCTACGCTTCCTTCGGGACTGTCCTTGCTGCCAAAGGAACTCGTCGGTGATTTCTCAATTCCCTGAGGCTTTGTGGTGTGCGAGACATCGCGCAGCCCCGAAAAAGGCTGGCGTCGGCGAGCTTGGGAAGCTGCTACCAGCCGCTCGATGGGGCAAGTATTCTCAGGCACGACCGTCAGATCGTCTAAGACTCGTGATGGCATCTCCAGTAATTGACGCCGAGGGCGATTTTCGATTTCGTACTGGACTGTTTTATTGCACGGTGAGCGAAACCGATGTGGTGTGCTGCATCCCATTGGAATTTCCGCTCACGATTATGGTGTAGGTGCCCCCTGGAGTTCCTGAGCTGGTAACAGTCATTGGATTCTTACTACCGGCACTGCTGCACGCTGCTTCCATCAAGCATGCGCCGAGCAACAAGCAAGTAAGACAGAAGCTAACGAGCTTTCTCCGGTTCGGCGTCTTCCATCCTGCTCCGCCCAGCAACATCACGGGGATTAGCAGGCCGATTGCGAAGAGCTTGCCCGAACCGTTCTCCATGGCGGGAGCCAGCGCGGCCTGAGCACCGCTAGTAGTGACCGTTAACACAGAAGCGCCAGTGTTGTTCGTAACCGAGATCGCTCCCAGCGAACAAGTGGGCGCGGGACTTGCGCCCGTAGATACACTGCAGGTGAGCGCCACCGTCGTCGGGTTTAATCCGCCCACTGGTTTGATCGTGATCGTCGATGTCGCTGACGCTCCGGGAGTGACAGAAGACGGTAACAGGGCACCGGCTGAGACGCTGAAATCCGGAGCCATTACCACCAGGCTCACGCCGGTTGAGCTGCTGACGTTGAAGTTGCTATCCCCACCGTATTCCGCCGTAATGCTGTGAGTTCCTGCGGTAAGTGCGGAGGTCGAGAAACTTGCGACGCCGCTGCCGCTCAGCGCAGAGCTGCCAAGCTGCGTGCTTCCGTCCAGGAACGTTACCGCGCCTGACGGAACGCCGGCAATCCCCGGAGCAACTGTCGCAGTAAAGGTTACAGTCTGATTCAAGTTCGCTGAAGTGGGAACCGAACTCAAAGTTGTGGTTGTGTTTGCTTTTTGCACGAGCTGAGACAGGGCCTGCGAAGTGCAGCCGGCGAAATTCGTATCTCCGCTATAGACCGCGGTGAGGCTGTCCGTGCCAACACTCAGCGTGGCAATTGAAAGGATCGCCACTCCGCTTGCGTTCACAGGCGAGCTGCCGAGAGTGGCGTTTCCGTTCGAGAAGGTAACGGTTCCGGTAGGAGTGCCGGTAGCAGTTGAACTCACGGTGGCTGAGACAGCGATGGATTGTTCGAAAGTGGAGGGATTAGTTGAGGAGGTCAATGCGATATTTGTGCTTGCCTTTTGTACGATCTGACTAAGAACGGATGAAGTGCTCGGGTCCGAGGTCGAGTCTCCACCGTAGGCCGCCGTGAGGCTGTGCGTGCCAACACTCAGCGTGGCAATTGAGAATGTAGCAATGCCGCTTCCGTTCAGGGATGACGACCCCAGGGCTGTTGTCCCGTCCATAAACTTTACGGTTCCGGTAGGGGTGACGCCGGTTCCCGAGCTTACCGTTGCCGTGAATGTAATGGACTGACTCATGAACGATGGGTTCGACGAAGAAGCCAATGCGGTGCTGGTGTTGCCTTGCTGCACTACCTGACTCAAAACGAGCGACGTGCTGCCGTTGAAGTTAGTGCTTCCGCCGTAGACGGCCGTGATGCGGTGCGTACCAATAATCAGCGTGGATATCGAGAACGTGGCGATGCCGCTTCCATTCAACGAAGAAAAGCCGAGGGTTGTGGTTCCATCCAGAAACGTCACCGAACCGGTGGGTTCTCCCGTCGTGTTTGAGGCGACCGTAGCGGTGAAAGTTATCGGCTGATTCGGATTGGACGGGTTGGCAGAAGAAAGCAATATGGTGTTGGTTCCTGCTGACTGAACCGTTTGAGTCAATCCCACAGTGTGGGTTTGATAGTTGCTGTCGCCGGAATAGACCGCTGAGAGCGCATCAGCACCGACCGGGAGAGTGGTTGTGCTCACCGAGAATTGTCCGCCTACCAAAGCTCCGGAACCTATAATTGCGCTTCCATTCTTCACCGTCACGCTGCCTGTAGGCGCGGTGCCGTTGGAGACGCTAGCCGACACCGTTGTTGTGAACGTGACAGACTGTCCGAAAGCGGATGGATTGGCGGAAGATAGGATGTTCATGGTAGTACCTTGGGCATTCAGCAACACGCTCACGGTGTTACTGCCGCCATTGGCCACTGCCAAATCCGGCGTTCCATCCCCGTTGAAGTCTCCCACAGCCGAAGAATAGGACAAGTATCCCGCGCCAAAGAGAGCGGGCGCGCCAAACGTGCCGTCGCCATTACCCAACAGAAGGCTTACCAGATTCCCTGGAGAACTCCCCAGCGGCGTACTCGTGAGCGCCAGGTCAAGCTTGCCATCGCCGTTAAAGTCCGCCGCAACGATCGACGATGGATTTGCCCCGGTCGGGTAGGCCTTTACCGTCTGGAAAGAGCCATCGCCATTGCCCAAAAGCACGCTGACTTGCTGTGTCTGGAAATCGGCTACAGCGAGATCCGGATTGCCGTCGCCATTGAAATCCCCTATCACGACCGACAGAGGATTTCCCCCCACTCCGGTGGGGTATGCAACTTGCGGGTTGAAGGTCCCGTCGCCATTGCCAAGCAGAACGCTGGCATTGTTGTCCGTCTCATTCACCACTACTAAGTCGAGCTTTTGATTCCCAATGAGGTCCGCCACGGCGACGGATATGGGACCGTGGCCAACGCTGTAGTTTACGGCAGCGTTGAACGTGCCGTCACCCTTTCCCAATAGCACGCTCACTGTATTGGCGTGGAAATTCGTCACCACCAAGTCCAGATTTCCGTCGCCATTGAAGTCACCAGTTGCCACGGAAGTTGGCTCGCTGCCGACGGGAAAATCCACATGTTCCTGAAAGGTACCATTGCCTACCCCTAATAAAACGCTGACCGTGTTAGTCGCATAATTGGCCACGGCGAGATCGGGGATTTTATCTCCATTGAAGTCACCCACCACGATGGAATACGGATAAGTGTCGGTGCCGGTAGAGAAGTAACTTGGCGCTTGGAAAGTACCATCTCCGTTGCCCAGGATGATCGAGATGGAACTGGGGCCGCAAGTGGGAAAGGTCGGGCAATTGCTATCTGTCACTGCCAGATCGAGAAAGCCGTCTCCATTGAAATCGGCCGTCGCAACCGCGTGCGCGTTGGTGCCGGCGGGATAATCAGTGCGTGCCTGGAAAGTATCATTTCCATTACTCAGGATCACGCTCATAGTATTGCCGCCCGAATTTGCTGCGGCTATGTCGGTCTTGCCGTCGTTATTGAAATCGCCCGCCACCACTGAATAGGGAATGTCCCCGGCGCCGCAGTTTACCTGCCCCACGAAGGTGCCGTCGCCCTGCCCCCAGAGTATGCTAATTGTGTTTCCGTTGCCGTCCGAAACCGCCAAATCTGTTTTCCCATCGCCATTGAAGTCGCCAGCGGTCACCGAAGTTGGGAAGGCTCCGGTGGGATATTCAACGTGGGTTGCGAAGGAGCCGTTTCCGTTGCCCAGCAGGACGCTGACCGCGTTGCCCTGCTGATCCGCGACGGCGATATCCAACTTCCCGTCGCCATTGAAATCCCCCAGCACAATCGACACAGGAGTATTTCCGGTCGAGGACTGGATTTGGGTTTGAAATGTGCCATCTCCCTTGCCGAGCAATATGCTGACCACGTTGTTGTTGTTGTTGTTGGCTACGGCGAGATCGGGAATTCCGTCCCCGTTAAAATCGCCAACCGCGACCGCCCAGGGATTGAATCCCGTGTTGTACGCCACCTGTGCGGCGAACGTTCCATTACCCTTGCCCAACAACACTCCTACAGTTCCATCTGTGGCGTTGGTTACAACGATGTCGAGATCGCCGTTACCGCGAAAGTCGCCGACGGCGATTCCTTGCGGCTTGTTGCCCGTGGCATAGTCCACTTTGGGCTGGAAGGTACCATCGCCATTGCCCAGAAAAATACTCACAGTATTGCTGTCGGAATTGGTTACAGCGATGTCTAAGTGTCCGTCCCCGTTGAAGTCTCCGACGGCGATACCCTGAGGTGCAGTACCAGTTGCGTAATCCACCTTGGGGGAGAATGTGCCATCCCCTTTGCCCAACAACACGCTGATCGTATTACTGGTTGAATTTGCAATCGCAAGGTCCTGGTTTCCGTCGCCGTTGAAGTCTCCTACCGCCGCCGCTTGTGGATTGCTGCCTGTTGGGTATTGCGGCGCCTCCAGGAATTGTCCGGCGTAGGCCGTGAGACTCCCGGCTAACAAATAAAACACAAGTCCAGAAAGCGCTCGTCTCAACATACATCCTCCTGCGAAAGCATTCATGAATTGCCCGCTGACAGTGCGCCCGCGATGACGCGGGAACTCTGATGGCGGACCACAACACCGCGGCAAAGTAAACCGCATGCTACTGGGGGATTTATCAGGGGAGTTCTTGCTCTAGGCGGATGGGGGACTGCTGCGGCGCCTGAGCGGAAAGCAGCGTATCCCGGTCTGTTAACTTACGCAATGACCCATTTGGACTAATCCTCCAAATGAAGCTCAATCACTCTGGCCACTGAGTCCGGGTGGAGAAAAAAGGCCCGAACGCGGATTCGGGCCTCAGGGTCAGGAGAACAGCACCTGGGAGAGAACACTTGAACTTCACTTACTACCGGCGTTGGCCAAGCCCTGGTTTTGCACCGCCAGTTGTTGCTCGACGATTTGACGCAAGGTTGCGTAGTCCAACGCCCCGCTCATAAAGTGACCGTTAATGAAGAAGCTCGGCGTACCGCTAATCCCCAGCCGCGCCCCTTCTTTGTGATCGCGCTCTACCGCTGCAGCTTGCTCGCCGGAATCAAGACACTTATCAAACTCGGCGGAATCGAGCTTCAAGGCCCTTGCTTGGGCTTTGAGTTGATCGAGATCGAGTTCCTTGCTGCGGTATAGCTCGTCGTGGAGTTCCCAGAATTTCCCCTGTTTGCCGGCGCAACGCGTGGCTTCGGCTGCCTTTCCGGACCGGGAGTGAATGGGGAAATCTTTGTAGGTGAAAGCAACTTTATCGCCCATATCTGCCTGCAGCTTCTTGACGTCGGCTGCGACTTTCTGGCAGTAAGGGCATTCGTAGTCCGCAAACTCGACGATGGTTACAGGCGCCTTTTTGGGCCCCGTGGTCTGCGCGTTCTGCAAATCAACATTGGCGCGAGGAGGCGCCAGAGTCACGTATACCGTGGTTTGGACGCGCAGTGCCGTCACGTAAGCAGCCCGTATTTTGTCGGTGCGCAGCTGACGGATCTTTTCCAATATCTTTTGGCGGACCGCGTCGTAGGGCTGATCGGTTTCCAGACCCTCGTAGTAAACCTTCATTTGATCTTCGGTGGGATCTTTTACCTGTGACTTAATATCCCGGTCAACCAATTGTTCCAGGGTGAGGTTTTCGCTCTTTGCNNGCCATCGTCACCTTAACGCCGCCCACCTCCGCCACGACGCTGCTGTCATCTTGAGCGACGACGCGACCGACGCTTAACAGCAGTGCGGAGCCCAATACAAGAGTTGAAAGATTTCGTAATGCCGACATAAATTTTCCCCGTCTCTCTAAGGCTAGATTCAGTGATTCGAGGGCCAAAGACACATATGCAGGCAATCGCCGCAAGTTAACATGGTATGGTCCTCGAGATGCGCCGCGAAGCCGGGGAGAGGGCATTGCTCGGGTCAAGGGCGCACCGCGTACTGTACAAGATACTGCGGTCGCTACAAGTCCCCAAGTGCACTAACCCGATATTACTAACCCCGGGACAAACTTCCAGCCACACTGGATTCAAGCCCAGAGCGCGAGCCGACTATCTTTCCGATGATCCCGGATCGAGTCGACACCCCCATCTTGACCATAACCAGCCGAATAAAGGCTTTTACGGTGTTGGGGCTGATTTGCATACGCTGGGCAATTTCTTTGCTGGTCAAGCCCTCCAGCAGGAACTGCACTGTTTCTTGCTCTCGACAAGTGAGACCGAAGCGTTCAGCGATTTCAGCGATCATAACCACCTCATTGCTTTTTCTTTCGAGCATTACGATTAACAATCCATCGGGCGAAGCGGAGCCATTCTTACTGTCTGCCGCCTTCCGTTCTTTGAGTTGGACTGGAAAAGAGCGGCAAAGATAGGTACGCTTCGCCGAACGAATTTCGCCGACCACTCGAGAGGCCGATTGCCTTTCCACGAGATCGGCGCGGATCTTATTGGTGAGCCACGCGTCCAGAGAGCGAATATTTTCTGGCCGATCTGGAAACGCGAGAATCCGAAGAGCTTCGGAATTGGAAGCGACAACGCTCAAGGAAGCGTCAATCACGATCA
>PKVZ01000100.1:483-7008 GCA_003131635.1 Acidobacteriaceae bacterium | reverse complement strand
TCTAAAAACATCCGTTAGCCTTCAGCTTTTCGTGTGGAGTGCGCAGTTGCCGGCTTCCACAAGAACAAGCTGAAGGCTAACCTTCTAAGAAAAGCGGCTGTCAGCCGTCAGCAATCAGAACTTCCACTTGCGAACGCGTCGCTGACGGCTGAGAGCTGATAGCTGATAGCTGATAGCTTGCTTCTTCACACCTGTTCCCGCGCCTCACCCAGCGCCACCGTTACATCGAGCTTTTTCTTATTGCGGTAGATCGTAACCTTCACCGTATCTCCGGCGCGGTGATTGTTCATCATCTGCGACAAGGTTTGTTCGTCTTCAATTTTTTCGCCGTCGATGGCAACGATCAAATCTCCGCCCAGCATAATCGGGATGTTCCCTAGGTACGCGCGTTCGGTGCCGCCGCGAAGTCCGGCTTGTTCCGCCGAGCCGCCGGGGATGACTTGCACGATCAGCAGACCGTAATCCACCGGCAATCCCATTTCATCGGCGAGTTCGGCGCTGATCGGAATCGTGCGCACGCCCAGTGCCGGTCGTCGCACGCGGCCCAGCGTCATCAGATCGTTGAGCACGGCCTTCGCCGTGTTGATCGGAATGGCGAAGCCGATACCCGCATTCTGGCCGACGCTGGAAAGAATCATGGTGTTGATGCCAATCACCTCGCCGTGCCAGTTCATCAGCGGACCACCGGAGTTGCCGGGATTGATGGCCGCGTCGGTCTGAATGGCTTCATCGATGGTTGCGCCACTGGGCTCGCGCACCGGCCGTATGGAACTGACGATGCCGCGCGTCATCGTTCCCGCCAAGCCAAACGGATTCCCGATGGCATACACCTTTTGTCCCACCTGCAGGTTGCGCGAATCGCCGAGGACGGCGGGAACCAGGTCGGGCGCCTGGATCTGAATCACCGCCAGGTCGTGCGCCGGATCGGTGCCCACGATGGTCGCTTTATATTTCTTGCGGTTGTGTAGCGTGACCTCCACCTGGCGGGCATCGGCGACGACGTGATAGTTGGTCAGGATGTGTCCCGCCTTGTCGATCACAAAGCCGGAGCCCTGGCCTTCCTGCGGCGTAAGCCCGTAGAAGAAGTCAAACGTCATAGCGCGCGACGTGACGTTCACCACCGAAGGAATGTTCCTGCGATAGACGAGGATATTATTCTGCTCTTCGCTGTCGAGCCCTTCGTTGCCCGCCGCTTCCGTAATCTCCACCTGCGCGGGATGGGCCAGCCATTCCGTGGGATGAAGCAGGCTGAGCTGAGAGTTCGACCGCCAGGTGGTGAAGTAGAAAAATGCGCCGGCCAACAGCAGCGCGAAGATTGCAGGTCGTATGAGTCTCATAAAAGCAAACCTTGTGCAACGCGTACCGAACTGGAGCTCGGGCTCCGTTCGATCTCTTGACTCAATTCTAACGAATGTCTTCAAGGCAGGTAAGAAACCTGTTCTAAAAGTAAAGCCCCAAGCTCGCAAGGAGCACTGGGGCATCCGCCGCGAAGTGCGACCAAGAAGTGCGACAAATTCGATTTAGAAAGTCAACGCTCAACCGGTGCGGTCAACGGCAAACTGACGTTGACCGCCGTGCCGTTTTCATTGGATTGAATTTCGAGCCGGCCTCCAAGTTGTTTCACTCGCTCGCGCATCCCTTGAATTCCAACTCCGGCTCGTACGTGCTTTGCCGGCGATCGGCCGTTATTCGAGCTCGGCATGCCTCGGCCGTTATCCTGGATCTCCAGCCGGATCTCTTCCGCGGAGCGGACCATGCGAATCTTCGCGGCCTTGCTGCCCGCGTGGCGATGAATGTTGGTGAGGCTTTCCTGCACAATCCGGAAGATGGTCATCTCCATATCCCCGGGCAGGCGTCCGAGTTCGGGCGAAACTTCCAGTTGAACGTCGATGTTGCTGCGCTCCGCGAAGCCTTCAACATACCAGCGCAAGGCGACTGGAAGGCCGGCCTCCTCCAACAACGGGGGATGCAGCAAATAGGAAACGGTTCGGAGCTCTTTGGAGAGCTGCTCGACGAGCCCGATGCTCTGCTGGAGGCCCTTGGCGAAATTGCTGTTCAGATTCCGGGCTTCCACCTCCAGCGGCGTCAGGTTCATTTGCACGGCCGCCAGTATCTGCCCGGAACTGTCATGTAAATCGCGGGCGATGCGGCGGCGTTCCTCGTCCTGCGCCCGAAGCAGTCGGCCGGAGAGCTCGCGCACGGTTTCCGCTTGCTCCAGCAGAGCCTGATTTTTTTCCTCAAGTTCCTGGGTGCGCTGCTTAACGCGGACTTCCAGGTCGTCCCGCAATTCCTTCTGCTCGGTGAGGTCCAGTCCGGTGGCGACGATCATGGTTACGTTGCCGCCATCGTCGCGGACGGGTGTAAGGGTTCGATGGGCAAACCGGCGGCTTCCATCCGGCAAACAGAAATAACACTCTTCCTGAACAACCTCTCCCTTCGCACTTCTGACAATGCTGTCCTTAAGTCTGGCAACCTCTTCCGGCAGCGGTGTCCACCAGGGCTCCCAGAACTTGCGTCCGATAACTTCTTCGCGCTTGCCGCCCGCGGCGCCCAATGCCGCTTCATTCACCTCAAAGATGGTCCCCTCCAGAGTCAGCAGCGCCAAAAGGGAATAAGTTTGGGTAAACGCAGCTCGCAGCCGCGCTTCGCTGTGTCTCAGCGCCTCTTCAATTCGCATCTGCGAAGCAATATCGGTATTGGTCCCGAACCAGCGCAGCACGCTGCCCTTCTCATCTTTCAAAGGGCGGACGCGGGTGAGAAAGGGACGGAATGTGCCGTCAGCGGCGCGCAGAGGAAATACCATCTCGAAAGGCTGACCGGTGCGCATGGACTCGTTCCATTTTTCAAGAACGTTCGGAAGCACGGCCGCATCTTGCACGGATTTCCAACCATCCCCTTTCATCTGTTCAAGAGTGGTGCCTGTGTAGTCGTACCAGCGCTGGTTGTACCAGAACAGGTAGCCGTCGGGATTCGCCATCCAACACAGTTCAGCAATCGAATCAGCCAGCACCCGGAACTGCTGTTCCTCGCGATGCAGGGCTTCTTCGGCCAGTTTCTGCTGCGTGATATCCGCGTGGATACCAATCATCTGCAGGGCTTTGCCGTGGGCATCCCGGAGGATGCGGCCTTGCGATAAGATCCAGCGCAGTTTGCGGTCGGGCCGAACCGCTCGATATTCGAATTGGAAATCGTCCTTCGTCCGGTAGACCTCGTCCGCTTCCTTCAATAATCTGGCGAGATCGTCGGCATGGAACAGGCTTCGCCACTCCTCGGCGGTAATTTCTTCCCCGGCGGGAGTGAAACCATAGATCGAGGTCATCTGCGAATTCCACTTGCCCCGACTTCTTTCCATGTCCCACTCGAAAAAGGCTGCCTTGGAAGCTTCCAGCGCCAGCTCCAGACGAGCCTCGCTGATGCGCCGTGCTTCTTCCGCTTCCCGTAGGCGCTTGCGCTCCGTAATGTCGCGGGCAACTTTCGAAGCGCCTGTCACCTTCCCGGTGGAATCCCTCACCGGCGACACCGTGAGGGAAATGTTCCGCTTCTCGCCGGATTTGCTGACACGCACGGTTTCATAATGATCGATGCGCTCGCCATTGCGCAGCCGGCTGATGATTTCCTTTTCTTCATCCCGCAATTCCGGTGGGATGATGATCGTGATTGGACGCCCGATGGCTTCTTCCGCAGTGAATCCAAAAATGCGCTCCGCCCCGGCATTCCAGCTGGCAATAATTCCATTCAGACCTTTGGAAATGATGGCGTCGTCGGAGGACTCTACAATCGCGGCGAGCCGGTTGCGTGCTTCCTCGCCATCCCGTCGCGAGCCAATGTCCTCTACAACCGAGATAAAATGCTTCATCTTGCCGCTTGCATTTCGAACCGCGGAAACGGTCAGGTGGACCCAGACGATGGTCCCATCTTTCCGGACGTAGCGCTTTTCCATCAAATACGTATCCAGCTCGCCCGCCTTCACTCTTTCGCCCTGAGCCACATCCTCCCCTACGTCGTCTGGATGGGTGATGTCATGAAAAGTCATCTTTAGTAATTGGTCTCTGCTGTAACCCGTGATCTGGCAGAGCTTGTCGTTCACCCGCAGAAACCGGCCCGCGGGGCTCACGTGGGCAACGCCCACCGCGGCCAATTCGAAGGTGGATCGATAAAGTTCCTCGCTCTCCCGCAGAGCCTGTTCCAAAGCCGCGCTTCGTTGCAGGATCTCCTTGGAATCGATGTGCGTGGCGCGATCGCCCTCGAAAATCGCCTGATCAAAAAACGGTTTGTGATGGCTGACGCTGTCCAAGGCCGCCAGCAGGTCTCGGGCAATGGATGATTTCACCACGTATCCACGAGCGCCTGCCTTAAAGGCCTGCCGCATCATCTCCGAAGAATCGTGTTGGCTGAGAATGAGAATTTCTGAATCGGGAAGCGAAGCGCGGATCAACTGGGTGGCTTCCAGGCCATTCAGCCGCGGCATGCTCACATCCATGACGATGACGTTGGGATTTAACTCCCGCGCTTTTTCGACCGCATCCTGGCCGTCTACCGCTTCGCCGCACACTTCATAGTTTGGCTGGCCCTTAATGAGGGAGCTTACGCCGCGGCGGACGATTTCATGGTCATCGACGACTAGCACTCGCATAGTCATGTTCTCAGGGTGGTAATGCGGAAAAGCACTCGCATCCGACGAATCAAAAAGGGTGCCTAAGACCCAGTGTGCAATCATACTGAGATAAGGCTGCCCGCCCGTATACAGTGAATCCTGTAGGGACCAACTCTCATGCGCGCTCGGTTCAGACTTCTCAGTGTTCTTTCGCCTCGCCCCGCAATCTCTCCCATAACTCGCGAACCTGGCCTTTCGTCTGCTCCAGCGATCCGGAGTTGTCAATCACGTAGTCGGCAGCTTTGATTTTCTCCACTTCGGGTAGTTGCGCGGCCATGCGGCGTTCGACTTCCTTGCGTGCGGCCTCGAGCGCCATTTTATGGCGCGCGGCGAAGCGCGCGATGCGCTGCTCGTCGCTGCACGTCACCACCACCAGACGGTCGAAACGCTTGGCGGCGCCAGCCTCAAGAATGAGCGCGGCCTCCACGATGGCTACGGCGTGCGGGTCTTGCCGCCCCATCTCTTCCATCCACTCTTCCTGGCTTCGTATCACCGCGGGATGCACAATTCGATTCAACTCTTCCACCCGAGACGGGCTTCGGGATGAAATCGCGGCAGGTGCTGCGGCCGAATTCGCCTGCGCCGATCCGGCCGATCCGGTGCCCGGGCCAAAGGCAGCGTCTGCCAGCTTGGCGCGGTTTACGCTCAGGTCAGGATTCAGAATTCCGCCGCCGAAGTGGCGCACCACCTGGTTGTAAACCGGCTGGCCCGGAAGCATGAGATCGTGCGCGATCCGGTCGGCCTGGACCAGACGCGCGCCCAGAGCGACGAAAATCTCGCCAACCACCGATTTGCCCGATGCGATGCCGCCGGTAAGGCCGACTTTCAGCAAGCCGCCTCCAGAGGAAAAACGTTCACCACACAGGCACAGAGACACAGAGAAAACCGAGAAAAGAAAAAGCGTGTTTTTCTCTGTGTCTCTGTGCCTCTGTGGTGAAAGACTTTCATTTGTTCGTTAGTTCCGGCATGCGGCTGCCTCGCCGCATCTTCGCGGCTTTCACCGTGTTATACATCAGCATCGCGATGGTCAGCGGTCCCACACCGCCGGGCACAGGAGTCAGCGCTCCCGCAACCTCACCCACCTCGGGATGCACATCGCCGGCCAGAGTCGATCCCTTCGTCCTGAAAGTTTCTTCCCGCCTTGGGTTGCCCGCAAAAAGCCGCTGAAATTCGGCCGAGTCCGTTACCTTATTCATGCCGACGTCAATCACCGTGGCGCCCGGCTTCACGAAGTCGCGGGTAATCATACCGGCGCGGCCGATGGCGGCTACCAGAATATCGGCGCGGCGGCAGACCGCAGGCAGATCATGCGTCTTCGAATGGCACACCGTAACCGTGGCATTGGCATTGAGCAGCAGCATGGCGGCGGGTTTGCCGACGATGTCGCTGCGTCCCACCACCACGGCTTCCTGTCCGGCAATGGCAATGTTGCTGCGCTTTAGAATTTCGATTACTCCGGCTGGCGTACATGGCACCAATCCGCGACGCTGGGTCGAAAGAAAGCCCACGTTGACGGGATGGAAGCCGTCAACATCTTTGGCAGGGTCGACCGCCATCAACACCTGCTTGGAATCGACTTGCCGGGGCAGAGGCAACTGCACCAGGATGCCGTCAATCTCGTCGCGCCGGTTCAGTTCTTCGATCAGAGCCAGCAGTTCGGAGGTCGTCGCGCTTTCAGCCGGCGTGTGCTGTTCGCCGTAAATCCCAACTTCTTCGCAGGCTTTCACCTTGCCGCGAACGTAAATCTCCGACGCCGGATTGTGGCCCGCTAGGACGACCGCCAGACCAGGGCGCACTCCCGCCGACGTCATGGTCTTCACTTCCGCAGCGACTTCCCTGCGGATGTCGCTCGCGATCTTCGTACCATCGAG
>PKVZ01000100.1:0-470 GCA_003131635.1 Acidobacteriaceae bacterium | reverse complement strand
AGCACCGAGCCGCAGGATTTTTACTCGCAACTCGGTACTCGCAACTCGGTACTCGGTACTAGGGTCTGCCTTTGTGGCGTACAATACCTCCCATGATTGCAAAGGAGTTGCTGGAAATTCTGGTCTGTCCGGCATGCCGGCAGGCCCTCGAGTACCGGCAGAACCCGGAGAGCTTGAAGTGTACCGAATGCCACCGGGTGTATTCCGTGAAGGACGACATTCCCATCATGCTGGTAGACGAAGCCATGATCGAGAGCGCTTGATCTCGAATCGCCGCTTTCGCAGTCGTAGCGCCGCCGTCCCGGCGGCTGTCCGGCGGCGTCCCGCCCGCCGTTGCCTAGGGCGGCAAGGATGCCGGCGCCATTTAGTGAAACCCTTCGCCGCAAATTAGGACAGTACGAATTTTGACGCCGTCTTGACATCTGTGACATTCCCCGCGTGTATCTTTCTCTGCATGGGCTCTGCATGGG
>PKVZ01000130.1 GCA_003131635.1 Acidobacteriaceae bacterium | reverse complement strand
CTGTGGAATCGTCATCATCCATTTTCATCACCCGTGCTTCTTCGTCACGCTGCCGGCCAGTTTTTCTCGCAGAATTTGTCTTGCTCGAAACACTCGCGACCGCACAGCCGCTTCGCTCATCCCCAATGTCGCAGCCACGTCGACGGGAGACATTTCTTCCAGCGCCGATAAAATGAGCGGCTGGCGCAGTTTCTCCGGCAAATTATTAATCAATCGTTCCAGCAGTTCGCCGACCTGCGAGCCGTGCACCACCTCATGTGCCGGGAAGTCCGAGGAAGCGGTTTCTCCCTCGGGCTTCTCAGGATCATCGAGCGCGATCTCCCGTCTGCGGCCGCGCTGCTGGCTGCGGTCCTCCGCCACTCGCCAGGCGATGCGCGCCAGCCACGTCTTGCCGTTTTCTACACTTGCCAGCTTGTGGCTATAGCGCAACACGCGGAGAAACGTTTCTTGCGCGGCGTCCTCGGCATCGTGGTGGCTTCTGAGCACGGCATAGGCGATGCGGTAAACCATACGTGAGTGCTGCCGAACGAGAGATTCGAGTTGTGCGTCTTCACTGCGGTCTGGACTCCGCACCACCGTTGCAGCCTCGTTCAGGATTGCCTCTTCCGCCACCAAATGCGCATCCTCATTCATAAAGACCACCGGGGGGGCCGGGCTTGTTCAGGAATTTTTTCGGGAGTCGGGAATCTTCGGAAGAACGGGCGGAAGGGACTTAACTTGCGGAGCGAGATAAAACAGAGGCCCGGAAGCCCTAGAAGCCGACCATCACGGGTTCCGGTTCAAGATGGATACCCCAGATTTCTTCTACGCGATGCTGAATCTGTTCTTTTAGAGCGATTACCTCGGCGGCGGTAGCTCCGCCGCGATTCACGATGGCTAGCGCATGCTTGCTCGAAATGCCGGCGTGGCCGAAGCCATAGCCCTTGGTGAATCCAGAACGCTCGACCAGCCAGGCCGCCGAAACTTTCTTGTGGGTTACGAGTGCGGGATAGCTGGGCACGGTTAGACCTCGTACGGCGGCACGCTGCTTCAGATCTTCATGCTTGGCTTCGGACAGAACGGGATTCTTGAAGAACGATCCGGCACTCAGGCTGTCCGCATCTCCGGCCACAATCAGCATGCCTTTCAAGGCTCGGATGTGGCGCACAGCCTCGCGTGTCTCCGCCAGATCGGGCGTAGTTTCGCGGCCCGCGAAGTGGCGCTTCAGGTCGGCGTAAGTCAGGCGCGGCTTGCCCTCTGGGGTGAGGGCGTAGCTTACGCGGAGGACGATGAAGCGTCCACTCTCGCTAGTATTGAAAATGCTGCTGCGGTAGCCGAACCCGCAGGCTTCGCGACAAAGTTCGCGGACCTGGCCATCTTTTGAATCGAGCACCTGAACCGACACGATGGTTTCGGCGACGTCTTGTCCGTAGGCGCCGACGTTCTGCACCGGTGTGCCGCCCACTCTGCCCGGGATGCCGCTCAGGCATTCGACTCCGGCGCAGCGTGCCATGACCGCGCGATAGACGAATTTATCCCAGGCTACGCCTGCGCCAATGTCGAAGATAACGTTGCCATCTTCATCGTGGCCGGGGCGCTGATCGATGCCTTCCACGGCGATCTTCAGCACCAGGCCGGGCCAGCCGGCATCGGCCACGACCAGGTTGCTGCCGCCGCCAAGAATAAAGAGAGGCAGATCGCGCGAGCGCGCGAAGGTGACCGCTTCCTGCACTTCTGCGACGCCTTTGGCCTCGACGAAATACCTAGCCGGACCACCGATCCGAATGGTGGTGAATGGGGCGAGCGGAATGTTTTCCAGGAGCTGCACGAATTGTTTTCATCTTACACACGCGACACCGCGAAGAGCATTCGTTCGAAGTCCTGCCTCGAAATCATTTGTTTCTGTTTTGGGAGAATTTGCTTCCATCCTCTCTCCTTGTGCTTGTGAAGGACAGACGGGCAACCGCTGGCAAGGGGAAAAAAGAAAAAGCTTGACATATTTTATAGTGTTATAGTTAACTATAGCAGTATACAGCATGCAAGAGTCGTCCATTAGAGCGGATTGCTCGCACCTGAATACGCGAGGGAAAGCCCGAGAGAAAGTAAAGAAGCTTGAAGGAGAATGAACATGAAATTGAAATCCCATGGTTTTTTGCTGGCCGTTGTTCTGATGGCGCTCTCCACCGTGGCTTTTGCCCAGTCCGACGCGCAAAAGTCCTTCGACAAAATGAAAACTCTGGCGGGTTCGTGGGAAGGCCACGTGACGACCCTTCCGCTGGCCGCCGACATAGAAGGCAAGCCCATGCAGGTGTCGCTTCGCGTGACTTCCATGGGTAACGCGATCATGCATGAGGCGACGGGAGCGGGAAGGCCCGACGATCCGATCACCATGCTGTATCTGGACGGAGACCGCCTGCTCCTGACGCATTATTGTGACGCCGGGAATCGGCCCCGCATGGCGGGCAACATGTCGCCGGACGGAAAAACGGTGGAATTCGATTTTCTCGATGTCGCCGGCAGCACGCAGTACGGACACATGCACCATGCAGTCTTTACCGTGATCGATGCGAACCATCACACCGAGGACTGGACTTACATGGAGCCTGGGGACAAGCCGATGCACGCGCACATGGATCTGCAGCGGACAAAGTGACGCCGCTGCCGCTGTCGCTACGCATCGCGAAGAATCCGAGGAGGCGCAGTTGGCCGATCAAAAGGATTGTTCGCGCCGGACACGAGGAAGAACCTGAACCGAAAGTAAAAACGCTTAAAGGAGAATGAAGATGAAAGCCCATCGCTTTATGCTGTTCGCTGTTCTGATGTCGCTCTGCACCGTGGCTTTTGCCCAGTCTGACATGGAAAAGTCCGACGCGCAAAAGTCCTCCGTGGCTGCTGTGCCGTCCGAGGCGCAGAAGTCGTTCGCAACCTTGAAAAGCCTGGCGGGAGAGTGGGAAGGCCCCGCCACCGCCCTGGAGATGCCAGAGATGTCAGGCAAGATGCACATCTCGCTGCGTGTGACGTCGAGGGGGAACGCGCTCGTGCACGAGCTTCAGGAAGCAGGAACGCCGTTGGATGCGACCAAGTACGACCATCCGGTCACGATGTTCTACGTGGACGGAGACCAGCTCACGCTGATTCACTATTGCGATGCGGGGAACCGGCCGCGCATGACCGGCAAGATGTCGCCCGACGGCAAGACCGTGGAGTTCGAGCTCAAGGACATCAGCGGGAGTACTGAGATGCATATGCACCATTCGGTGTTCACCATCATCGACGCCAACCATCACACCGAGGATTGGACGTTCATGATGGGGGACAAGCCGATTCACGCGCACTTCGACCTGCAGCGGAAGAATTGACGGGAGCGAATCCCTGATAAGGGCTATCTGGGAAAATATTATGGACCGTGAGTGGAACGACAGTCAGCCGATTTACCGCCAGCTTCGCGACCGTGTGGTCGCGATGATACTCGACGGCGTGCTCAAGGAAGGCGATCCGCTCCCCTCTGTGCGCAATGTCGCGGCGGAATATCGGGTCAATCACCTCACGGTTCTGAAGGGCTATCAACAACTGGTCGACGAGCAATTGGTCGAGAGCAAGAGAGGTCTCGGGATGTTCATCAACGTGGGCGCGCGCAATCTGCTGCTGCAGGGCGAGCGGCAGAAGTTTCTTGCCGAAGAATGGCCCAGGGTGCGCGCGACCATTCAGCGGCTCGGCCTGAAACCGGAAGAACTGCTGAATGGTGCCACAACCCGCCGGCCGACGCAAACCGCGGAGGAGAAGCCGAAGCCATGACAGTGATAGAAGCACGCGGTCTCCGTAAAACCTTCGGGACAACAATCGCGCTGGATGGCGTGAACCTGCGCGTGGAAGAGGGCCGCATCGTCGGACTCATCGGTCCCAACGGTGCAGGCAAGAGTACCGCGCTCAGCGCGATGCTGGGCCTCACCCCATATCAGGGAGAACTGAAGGTGCTCGGCCGCGACCCCTGGGCTGAGCGCGACCAACTTATGCGCGATGTCTGCTTTATCGCCGATGTCGCGGTGCTGCCGCGCTGGATGCGGGTTTCACAGGCATTCGACTATGTGGCGGGCGTGCACCCGCGATTCGATCGCGTCAAGGCCGAAGGCTTTCTGGCGAAGACCGACATCCGCCACGCCAGCAAGGTCCGGGAATTATCGAAGGGCATGGTGACCCAACTCCACCTCGCTCTGGTCATGGCCATCGACGCGAAATTGCTGGTGCTCGACGAGCCGACGCTTGGCCTTGACCTCCTGTATCGCAAGCAGTTCTACGATTCGCTGCTGAACGACTACTACGATCGCAGCCGCACCATCGTTGTGACCACACATCAGGTGGAAGATGTCCAGAACGTCCTCACCGATCTCATGTTCATTAATCGCGGGCGCATCGTACTCGATTGCAGCATGGAAGAATTCGAGTCGCGCTATCGGGAAGTGAATGTGCGCCCCGAACAACTGGCCGCAGCACGAGCGTTCAAGCCGATTCACGAGCGCCATGTGCTCGGCCGCAGCATCCTGCTGTTCGATGGCGCCGAGCAGCACAGGCTGGCCGCGCTTGGCGCTGTGCGCACGCCCAGCATCGCCGACTTGTTCGTCGCCTTGTTGGGAAACGAGCCGGCAGATAAGCCGGGAAGCAAGCCCGGCAATCAGGCCGGCGGGTCCCAAGGAGCAGCGAAATGACTACGCAACCCAATGCCGCGCCGGAGTCTCCCCTCGGCTCGCAGGCAATTGCACAAACGGTATTGTCGCCGACTCGGCCCCTGTACTGGTCGATACGGCGTGAATTGTGGGAGAACCGTTCCATCTATATCGCGCCGCTGGCCGCCGCCGCCGTCTACCTGTTCGGTTTCCTGATCAGCCTGTTTTGGGTGCCGCGCGGCATGCGCGGGATGATGGGGGCTCACGGTCCTATGCCTCCGATCGTCGTGCTAGCGATGCCCTATGCCCACGCTGCTATGCTGCTCATGCTGACTACGTCCCTCGTGGGGATCTTCTACTCGCTCGACGCGCTGCACGGCGAACGTCGCGATCGCAGTATCTTGTTCTGGAAGTCGCTGCCGGTTTCCGATCTTACGACCGTGCTCTCCAAGGCGAGTATCCCGCTCGTGGTTCTGCCCCTGCTCGCCTTCGCGGTCACCGTTGCCCTGCAACTCATCATTCTGCTGCTGAGCGGAGCCGCCCTGCTGGTGAACCGTGCGGGCGCCGCGACGCCGTGGGCTCCGCCGTTGTTCGAGATGCAGTTGGTATCGCTCTACGGAATGATCGTGCTTGTCCTATGGCATGCGCCTATCTACTGCTGGTTTCTTCTGGTCTCTGGATGGGCACGGCGTGCAACTCTTGTATGGGCCGTGTTACCGCCGATGGCGATCGCCGTCGTCGAGTTTATTGCGTTCCACACTTCCAATTTTGGCTCCCTGCTGCATGACCGCTTGTTTGGATTCACCGGGGCCGCTTTCGACCTCACGGACAAGAACGGCGTGCCGATCGATGCGCATTTTATTCCTTTGACTCAACTGGCTCCGGGAAGGTTCCTGAGCAACCCGAGCCTATGGCTGGGGCTGGTGTTCGCTGCGCTGTGCTTCGTCGCAGCAGTCCGGCTGCGCCGATATCAGGGACCGATCTGATTGGGCTGAACTTTGGATTCTGTAACTCGCACCGAGAGGAAGGATTTATGAGCGCCACTGTAATGACGAACCGTTTGGAACTGAATTCCGTGGCGGACACTACCTTGAAAGTGGCGGCGCGCTCCTGGTTTGTGGTGACTGTGATCGGGCAATTGGTGTTCGCAATTGCCGTAGCAACTTTCTACGGGCTTACGGCACTGCGCGGCGACTACCACGCATGGAGGTTTACGAATGGTTATGTGCCGGGCGTCACCAAGGGCAACTGGGCGGTGGTCATGCACCTGGCCTCAGCGGTCTTCATCATGACTGCCGGAGCGGTTCAGATGGTTCCGCAGGTGCGCAACCGCTTTCCCATCTTTCATCGTTGGAATGGGCGCATCTACATGCTGACCGCTGTCGCGCTCAGTGCGGCTGGTCTTTATATGACCTGGATCCGGGGAAGCGTGGGCGATGTTACGCAACACCTTGGTAGTACGCTGAACGCCATCCTGATCTGGCTTTTCGCCGCCCTTGCCCTTCACTATGCTCTGGGGCGCGATTTCAAAACTCATCGCCGCTGGGCATTGCGACTGTTCATCGTCGTAAGTGGGTCGTGGTTTTACCGCATAGGATTTTTCGTGACGTTTCTCATCTTTAAGGGTCCCATCGGTTTCAATCCGGTGACGTTTACCGGCCCGTTCCTCAGCTTCATGGCCTTCGCTCAGTATCTGGCGCCGCTTGCTTTTCTTGAAATCTATTTGCGCGCGCAGGCCCGCCCCGGGGCGCCGCGCCGCATGGCCACGGCGGGCATGCTTTTTGTGCTGACTCTCGCGATGGCCGCAGGACTTTTTGCCGCTACCATGGCCATCTGGGTGCCTGACGTCAAAGCAGGCTTCGATCCGCGCAAGTCCATCTCAGAAACTCTTTCCGCCACCATCGCCTCCAGCGGGGTTGATGCCGCGGTGAAGCAATACCAAGAGCTGAAGGCCGCCCAGCCCACTGCCTACAACTTCGACGAAAACGAGCTCAACACATTGGGTTATCAGCTCATTCGCGCCAAAAAGTTCGGGGAAGCAATCCGCGTTCTTCAACTCAACGTCGAAGTCTATCCGCGATCAGGCAACATCTACGACAGTCTCGCGGAGGCTTACATGGACGACGGCAACAAATCGCTGGCCATCGCCAACTATGAAAAATCTCTTCAGTTCAACCCGAAGAACTTCGGAGCGGTCAAGATGCTTCAGAAACTCAAAGCCTCTGATTTGCGCTCGGGGAATACCGCACAGTCTTGATTCAATGTCGCATAAGGAGGAAAGAATATGAGCACAGCAGTAATAGTGGAACGAATCGCAGAAACGTCACCGCGTTTCAAGGCTCGAATGGCCGGCGCCCTGTATTTGCTCAGCCTATTGACGGCATCCTTCGGCGAATCATTCGTGCAAGGCAGATTGGCTGTCGCAGCGGGCCTCATCGCGGCATCGGGCATGGTCTTTATGACGCTGATCCTCTACGACATCTTTAAGCCGGTGAACCCGGGCCTCTCTCTACTCGCGGCGTGGTTCAATCTCGTGGGACTCAGCTTTGAGGCTCTTCGCTGGAATCCTGCGGGTGTGGACATCGCCCTAGTATTTGCCGGATTCCATTGCCTTCTGATCGGCTACCTGATTTTCAGATCGACTTTCCTGCCACGAATTCTCGGCGCGCTGATGGCGATTGCCGGTCTGGTTTGGGTGACCTATCTATCAACCCCGCTCGCAAACTATCTGTCTCCTTACAACGTGGCCGCCGGCATCCTCGGGGAAGGATCGGTGATGCTGTGGCTGCTCGCCATGGGAGTGGCCGTTCAACGATGGAAGGATAAGGCGGGCACTGCGGGGGTTGGCGATCGCATGCAGCCGCGGACATTTGATTCGATCACTCGCAATTCAATTTTCAGGAGGAAGTATGGAATCACTCATTGCTCTTAACTGCTCAACCGTGGAGTGTACTTCTGTTTCACCCACTGCGCCGATTTGGCAGGACGTCCTAGCACAGGCGATGACCGGCGAACTAATCGCCGCGATGAACTACACCTCCCTGGCGGAGATATGCGACGATCCCGAAGAAGTAGCCGATGCATTGGAGCACGCGCGGATTGAGCGCGGGCACGCTGCCCGCTTCGCCGCCGAGGGCCGCAAGATTGGAGTGGAAGTCACCAATAATGTCGACGCCATGCATTGGAGGCGGCTGCGTGAGGCATTCCTGCGTTGCATCGAAGATAGTGATTTTATTGGCTGCCTGATCGTCCAGGAAATCATGCTGGAATCATTCGCCGTAGCAAGCTATGCCCGCGTCGGGAAGGTGGCGCCGGGCACTCTGGGCAAGACCTTTGCCTCCATCGCAGAAGAAGAAGAAGAGCACGTCGATCACGCCATGGCGATTCTGCGCGCGGAGCGGGCCCTGGACCCGCATCGCTTCGACGATAAAGTGTACCGGCTGCATCTTGATGTAATGACCACTCTCGCAAAGATGCTGGCCAAGGAATGCAAGGATGGACATTGCGAAGTGTGCCATGGCAGTTGCGTAAAGCCATCACTGTTTGACATCCGCTTGAGTGCAGCCGAGCTACGCGGAGCGTCGCTGCAACAGTACCTGAGAACGCTAGACCTGCTGGGGATAGCCGGGGAGGTAACACTTGTATGGGTGGCTCAGTTGCCAGTGTAGTGGGGGGAGGGCCGGATATCCAAGGGCAGGCCAGCCTGGGGCAGATCAGCTCAGAGCAGATCAGCGAGGTCGATTTCGCTCTGATCGGGCATCAGGAGAGTTGGAGGGCGGCTGCGGATGTGCTCGCTGTCCTGCGCGGACCGGAGCGTACGCCTCTTTCGGACGATGAGATCAAGGACATCCTTCCATGGATTCCGCCCAGAGCGGTCTGCCGTGTCGAAGTCGGCTCGATCTTCGACACGAAGATCTTCAATACGAAGATCGACAATAGGAAGATTGTCGGCGCGAAGGCGCGCGGCCTCTACATCGACTGCTTCATTCCTCCCGATCGTCTGGGAGACGCCTACGTGCACGAGAACATCGCCCGGGTTCGAGGCGCGGCGGCCTGCGCGATCAAGGCCGGAGCGAAGATCGTGAGCCTCGGCGGATTCAGCTCGATTCTGATCGAGGGCAACGTCGATCAGCTTCCCGAAAGACGCGACACGGTCTTTACCACGGGAAATACGCTGACCGTTGGTTTCATCGTGCAGGGCATCAAGAAGATGTGTGCGCTGGAGCGCCGGGACCTACGCAGCTCAACGCTGCTCATCGTGGGAGCAACCGGAGATGTAGGCTCTGGGTGCGCCCGTTGTTTAGCGCCTTTGGTGAAGCGCGTATTGCTCAGCGCGCGCAACGTGGAGCGGCTACGCAGGCTCGCAGCGGAGTTGCGGGCCGACGGAGTTCAGGTGGAGATCGCGACGGATCTCCTCGGGACTNNTCCGGAAGAACGATCTCCCAGGGTTCTCCGCAGAGGCCGATGTCGTGATCTGCGCGGCGAGTCTGGCGTCGCCTTCGCTTCTGTTGGGACGCATCGCGCCCCACGCCATCGTTTGCGATGCGGGTTATCCGAAGAACTTGTCTCCNNCGCCGGATTTTCGTGGAATTCTGAATCGGCATCCATTCTCCGATGTGGTCCATGGATGTCTGCTGGAAGGCATGGCTCTCGCTCTGGAGGCCCGATTCGAACCTTTCTCTCAGGGAAGAGGGTTTATCACTCCGGTGCGGGTCAAGGAGATGGAGGCAATTGCCGCACGGCATGGGATCCATCTGGCACCGCTTTACAACGCCGATGGACCGGTGGAGAACGGACTTCATGGCCATACGGAATGATGGAAAGTCTGAGTGCATGGGGGAAGCTATTTACTCGGTTCAGATCCGACGGTGTTTCAACCCTGACCTCTGGCCTGTCGGGAGTCGGGCCACCGCCGGAGTTGAGAATGATCCAGGTATCAGGCAGCTTGATCAACGCTGTGCGCACATGAGTGGGAAGCCAGTCCAACATTGCCACGAATCAAGCCGTGCGCGAACCAGGCTGTTAGGCGACTGCGATCATGTGCCGCTTGGCTAGAGCCTCAATTTCCGGCTCGGTCACCGCCGAGAGGTCTACGCTTTCGGTAGCGATGACCCGTCGAGAAATGTCGGGATGATGGGTCTTCAAGTATTCTTTCAAGAAGTCGGCGGCGTTGCTTTTTCCAGTGGCGTGACCGATGAGGACGATCTCATTCGCCGGGGTGATATCTTTCGCGATCTCCTCATAAAACGAATCCTCTTCGGGTACGCGCTCGCCGCGGTAGTGCGCTTCCTTTCGATGAATCAGATGATGATGGAAATTGTAAGGATCATAAGGTTGCACCTTGCGTTCGTCTGCCGGACGACTTCCACCGAAATCTCGGTAAACATGGGCGGCGTGGTGGTCGATGACGACAATCATACGGCTGGGCTGGGCCGGTTCCTCTACTTGCGCACCCGGTCCGGCTTCCTTTAAGAATTTGCGCAGCCGAGAAACTTCCTCCACGCCAAGATCATGGGTGTTCGGCCGCTTGAAAAAGACGCGCTGGCTGCCGACGCGGAACACAAATTCATCGTCCCCATGCGGTTGGACCTCGCCCAAGTGCTCGACCAGTTCGACAGCCTCGCTCCAACTCAGGTTGTGGGGCAGCTTGCCGTTGAGAAGATTCTGATACAGCGAATCGAGGTGCTTGCTCATGGTGTGTTCTCCTTCACAAAAAAAGTTTTCCAAGCTCGATCAACGCGCATCCGAACGATTGCAATTAAGCCAGAGGTGAGGGCGGTAAGACAATTGGACAATAGTATCGACGATACCACCGTATCAAATGTGCTGTGGGAGGTTTTCCCTCGATTTTGATCGATTTTCGGGACTAGCGAAATGGGAGAGCCGTATACCTCAGGCATGAAGACACTGCAGTCGATACGAAAGTATGGGCAATACCATCGTCCAATTGCGGGGCCCATTTTGTTCTGGCCAAATGACTGCAGCTATATGTCGCCGGGTCGTTTATGTCACCCGAGCGACGATTTCGGATCGAAGTCCTAGGTTCTTGAGATTGTCGTCGGGTATGGGTGCATTCGTTTAGCATCTTTGAGGTTCTGTAATTGCAAGGCGTCTGCTCAGCGTTGGGCGGATCGACTTTACCTTAAGTTCTTCGGTTGAAACTTGAAATGAAGGCGTGTACCCCGACGTCAGGAGAAAGGAAGTTTTGGATTCACAAAGGAACCGCGACATTCGTATAGTCCAATACCTGTGAGGCGCAATGACAAAAACGACGAGCTTTCAAATGGACATTCGCCCGCTCTTTACGGAGCGAGACATTCAAGGCATGAGCAGGGCGTTCAACCTGAGAAGTTACGATGACGTCAAAAAGCACGCTGGCGCCATCTACGATCGCATTCGTGGAATCGGCGGCGCCGTAATGCCGCCCCCACCACCGAAAGGAGAAGGTCCTTGGCAGCAATCTCGGATTGAACTATTCGCCAAGTGGATGGCGGACGGGTTCCAACCTTAGTTGGCCCCCCGGCGCCGAGGGCTGCTTCTAGGCTTACAATTTGCGCGCTGGAGCGAGCCG